>DASVUQ010000250.1:0-2338 GCA_036386975.1 Flavobacterium sp.
TTAAATTTCTAATTTAAAAGTGGGATTTTTGTATTTCTTATGGCCGATCCGGTTATAAAAACACAATACTCAGGACTTAATAAATTTCAACTGTGTTACACCCGCATCAGTGTAAATCTTAATAAAATTAATACCGCTTGGCAGGTTTGAAACATCCCAGGAAGTTGCTTTTGTCGTTTCTTTTATGATCTGTCCCAATGCATTAAAAAATAGTGCTTTTTCAAGAACAACCGCCTCAGGCAATTCTAAGTTTAAAGTCTGCAATGCTGGATTTGGATATAGCTTTAATGCTGCCAGTTTAAAACTCTCATTTCCTAAAGAGGTAGTATTGCCCTTGGAAATCAATTCCTTATTAGGATCAAAAACGAAACTGGTAATGGCAAAAGGCACATCTGCTACGATAATTTGTCCATTGGTTGTATTTTGTAAAATCAGGTCCAGTTGCTGCCCTCCATTCCCGAATACACGTATAGGCAAAGGCATTTCAAAAAAGCTAACCGAAGGATGGGATTGTGTTTGGTTTATTGTAAATTCTACCTTACCCGCAACCCTATTCCTTGCTGTAATGTTGTAAACAGGATATCCCTGACCATATACCCAATCATTAAAAAATTCCGTAAGGCTCTCCCCATAAACACCCTCAAGATGTGCTTTTAAATTTGCCGTTGTGGCATACTTGTAAGCTAAAGCAGGATCTGCCAGATAATTTTTTATCGCCTGAAAAAATTTAACATCTCCCAGTTTGAACCGAAGCATATTAATGACCATTGCTCCTTTGTTGTAGCTTAGCCTTGAACTAAAAATACGGTCCACATTAGTAATCTGCTGATCCGTAAGGTACAAATTACCCCCGGCCTGTGATGTAATGCTATTGACCATACTGGTTTTGTCATTTACAAACGCAGCGTTGCCATCAAGATGCCCAATTGCCATAGACGCAAGGTATGTAGCAAACCCTTCGTTCAGCCAGATGTCATTCCAGCTCGCACAAGTGACTTTATCGCCAAACCATTGATGTGCCAATTCGTGGGCTATAAGCGATCGATCAAAACTACCCATAAACGAAACCGTAGTATGTTCCATACCACCGCCCCAGCCGAATTGTGCATGGCCGTATTTTTCACTAGAATAAGGATACCTTTCAAAGGTACTTTCAAAAAAATTCATAATAGGCAACGTAGCAGCCAGTCTAGGCTGTACCGATGGTAAACTTTCGGGATAAATATAATTTACAATAGGAAACGTATTAGGAGCAGTTCCAGCCTGTTGTGTAAAAATACTATAATTAGTTACTGCAATAGCAATGAGATAAGCAGGTATAGGATAGTTATGTTTAAAATGGGTGGTTTTAGTACCAGTGCCATTATCTACGATAGCCATTTGAATACCGTTAGAAACACTAACATATTGTGATGGTGCATTAATATAAACGTCAATGCTTTCTACTTTATCATTCAGGTCCTGTTTGCAAGGCCACCAGTCCCTGGCACCATAGGGTTGAGATAATGTAAATAAAATAGGTGTCCCTGAAGGAGTATAAGAGGTAGTAAAAGCTTCTTCGCCACTTGCTGGGACTCCGGAATAGGTAATCACCACGGTAGCTGTTGTCCCGGCAGTTTGTGTTTCGGGCAATGTTATAACCAGTTCATTATTGCTGTTTTGGACAAATGGCAGTGCAACATTATTTTTTTTAACGCTACTAACAGTTAATTGATTGGTAAGGTCAAAAGTAACGGTTGCCATATTAGACAATGCTCTATACGTAGTAGTTACCACACCAGAGATAAAATCATTGGCCGGATTTACAGCAAATTCCAGCTTATGGTACGTGATATCATAATTAGACGTGTTAGGGTTAGCTACAAAATTAATTATAGAAGCACCGGATTTTCGTTCTATATGGGCAATTCCTTCTGTTGCCAAAACGGTATCCTGAGCCGATACAGCAGCAACAGAAAATAGGAATATAAATAAACGGGTTAGTTTCATTAGTAATAATTTGTTTCAAAAGTAAGAAAAATTTAGATTATTAAACAATCTTAATCTGTAAGATATAATATTATGATTATTTAGCATAGTATTTTAAGATATCCTTCTTATAGATTATAAAGCCGTAATAATTAAAACAATTTATTAAATTTGCTTCCTTATAAAAAAAACATGTTACAAATAGCATTTATTAGAGAGCATCAGGAGAAAGTAATCAAAGCTTTAGCTAAAAGAAATTTTGATGCCACCACTATTGTTGAAGAAGTAGTACAACTTGATGAGAAACGCCGTGCAACCCAGGCAGAGCTGGATACTATTTTATCGGAATCTAATAAATTGTCGAAAGATA
>DASVUQ010000251.1:0-4017 GCA_036386975.1 Flavobacterium sp.
AGCGATGGGAACAATTCCTTTAACAAAAAAACTTACTGTTTCACAAGCTAAAAAACTTGATAAAATTTTACAAAACATTGCTGGTATGACATTAAGCCAAGTAGATAATTATTCTATGGTAACTGTAATGAGTTTGATAGCGATGAAATCAGGTGGTTGTGCTAATATTAAATCCTACGAAATGGAATTTTTGGCAAAAGCTATTGCAGCCAAAAAATCAATAATTGGTTTAGAGAAAGCACAAGAACAAATGGATATTATAAGTAAAGCTTTTACCGATGATGAAATGATAACGATGCTGGGAGAAATTAATCAAGAACTAACCAAAAAAATGGTGCAAGATTATAAGCAAGAAAATATCAAAAATTTATACACCGCTGCTACCGATGTTAAAATGATGAATGGAGAAGACAAGAAATTAATGCTTGATAATAGAAATATGAATTGGATAGCTAAAATGTGTGAAATGATGAAGAACGAAAGTGTTTTCTTTGCAGTTGGTGCTGGACATTTATCTGGTGAATATGGTGTTATTAACTTATTGAGGAATGCAGGTTATACAGTTAAACCTATACTTAACTAGCATATTGAAAGCTGCAGAACAAGAGTTTTTAACTCGTATTGAAAAACATAAAGGAATATTGTACAAGGTTTCTAAAATGTATATGGATAATGCTGCCGACCAGCAAGATTTGTTTCAAGAAATTATTTACCAGCTTTGGAAAGCTTACAATAGTTTTAGAAATGAGAGCCAATTTTCTACTTGGATGTACAGGGTTGCTATTAATACCTCCATTGTTTTTTTGAAAAAGGAAAAACGAAAGGTAGATAAATACGAATTGGCGGATATTGATATTAAGGAAGATGAATCAGATTCAGGAGTAAAAGAAGCGCAGATAAATCATTTTTACAAAGCTGTACAACAGTTAAACAAAACTGACAAAGCAATTATGTTTTACCAATTAGAAGGCTTTTCGCACAAAGAAATTGCAATAAATTTAGGTATATCTGAAATCAACGCCAGAGTAAAACTGAACAGAGCAAAGGATAACCTAAAAGAAATTATAAAAAAACAAGGATATGGACTTTAACGATATACAATCAGCTTGGAATAGCGACAAACCAGAAAATGTTGAGCTTCCAATAAACTTAGAAAAACTAAAATCAGCTAATATGCCGATTGATAAGGTTCGGAAAAAATTACGGTCTGAGCTTTTTGTGCATCTGGCTACAATAATAGGTAGTGGTTTTATACCTATGTTAAAATGGTTTCCCGTAAATATGACTTCCACATTTTATATAATTTATTCAGTTATGGTAGCCGTTAGTATTTATTATTTGGGAAAATTAATTTTTTTCTATAAAAGATTAGATAAGACTAGCCTCAATACAAAAGATAGTTTGTATGAAACTTATTATGATATTAAACTGAATATGGAGTTGTATAAAACTTTTACTAATGCACTAATACCCTTTTTGATTTTAATCCTTTTAATATTTTATACTGGCCCAAAATATACTCACATTTTTAATGGTCAAATTTCACAAAGTAAATTACCTTATATATCTGTCCTTTTTATTGTGGCTATCATTTTTATGATATTAAGTGCAGAATTATGGGTTGAATTATATTATGGTAAGTATGTCAAGCAAATCAGAAAAATATTAGATGAGTTAAGGGAAGATTAAATATCCATAAAAATTCAGTAAAATATGGTGTTGTGATATGGAATTAGCAGCTCATTTTACATTACAACTTATAGGTTTGCGTTAGGGAAGTTATGCCGGGTGGTCCGGAAAGTTTAAAGAGGGACAAGTAACTTTGCAAAACTTTAAAGGAAGTAACAGCACTACAAATTAGTGTTAACTACCTGTTAGGGAATCTTGTTCCGGCTGTTTAATGAAGAGTTTATTGGTGATGCCTTTTAGGTATTCCCGTGCAGGATGCTATCAATCTGAATAAACCGCTGGTCTTTAAAGTTTAAATAGCATAAAGAATGGCAAAAACATTAGAAATTATGCACCCCAATGCCTGCGGAATAGATATTGGGAGCAAGAACTTTTTTGTAGATGCAGGAGAAGATACGATCAGAGTATTTTCCACTTTTACCACCGATTGTCATGCTATCCGGGATTATTTGAAGTCCTTAGGCATTACTACCGTAGCGATGGAATCTACCGGAGTTTACTGGGTGATCTTATATGCGGTACTTGAAGAGGCAGGCATTGATGTTTTTCTGGTAAACGGGCGGGATGTAAAGAATGTTCCCGGGCGTAAAAGCGACGTAAAAGATTGCCAGTGGTTACGGCAGCTGCATAGCTACGGACTCTTACGAAAGAGTTTTATACCGGATAGCGAAATCCGTAAAATCCGAAGCTATTTACGATTACGTCAAGACCATATCCGTGCTGCCGCTACGCAAGTCAACCTGATGCAGAAGTCGCTTACCCAGATGAATATCCGGCTTACCGAAGTAATCAACGACATCACCGGAACTAGCGGCCTGGCCATTATCAAAGCAATTCTGGAAGGTGAAAGAAACCCGGAAGTTCTTACTTCCCTTTGCGTAAGCAGGATATTAAAAACCAAGAAAGAAGAAGTGTTAAAATCATTGGAAGGCTTTTATGCTCAGGAACATCTGTTTTCATTAGGTCATGCTTTTAAGACATGGGAATATTATAACCACCTGATTAAAGAGTGTGATGCCGAAATAGAGCAACAGCTTCTGCTAATGACTAAAGATAAGGATACCACCGGCACACCAGGCAAGCGAAAGCCCATACGTTCCATAAACCAGAAATAAAAGACCTTCACGAGCCACTACTGAAGTTAAGCGATGGTAAAGATCCTATAGGCATTGCCGGAATAACCGATTACAGTTTCCTGCAGATTGTAAGCGAAGTAGGAACCGATATGAAGCCATGGCCTACAGAAAAGCATTTTACAAGTTGGCTTAAAGTAGCGCCCTTGCGGGCAAGTTCAGGCAAGATGAGTAAGCGAATTAGTATGAAGCACCATAATAATGCAGGGCTGATATTCCGGAATTTGGCTCAGGGCATTTTAAACAGCAAGCATCTGGCCCTGGGTTCTTTTGGAAGAAGCATAAGGGCCAGACGGGGTAGCGGTGTAGCCATTAAGGCAATAGCCCGAAAGATTGCTTGTTACTACTATCGGGTAATGACCAAAGGGGGTGAGTTTGTAGAAAAAGGCATCCAGGCATATGAAGAGCACTTAAAGGAGAAACAGAGAAAATATCTCGAAAAGATGGCCTTTACCTTAGACCTTCAACTTGTGCCGGTATGAGTTGTCCTCAGGATTGAAGTGTAAATCCTTTTTGACTTTTAGCAAAATTATTGCAACGTAGAGCCCGCCCCTTTTCGGGGAACGGGGGGTGTACCATGAACTGTGTCATGATTTAAATTAATGCTCCTCAAACCCCAATATTTTCCTTGAGAACTCTGTCACCAAATTTAATATATAGTTGTGAAACAGCCATCCCCCAATTATGGATGGGCATAGTCCACTTTTTACTGATATTCTGAATAACCAGGTACATCAATTTCAGCAGAGCCTGATCGGAAGGAAAAGCACCTTTAGTTTTGGTGATTTTACGTATCTGGCGGTGCACTCCCTCAATGGGGTTGGTTGTGTACATGATTTTTCGGATAATGAGGTCATATTCAAAAAAAGCAGAGAGATTGAGCCAGTTATCTAACCAGGTTTTACAGCTAAGAGGATACTTTTTGCCCCATTTTTGCTCAAACTCCAGCAGCCTTTCATACCCCTGTTCCTCATTAACGGCATTGTAAATGGGCTTCATGTCGGCCATTACTGCTTTTCTATCCTTCTCAGGCACATAGCGCATACTGGTACGGATCTGATGGACAATGCAAAGTTGTACACGGGTTTTAGGAAAGGTTGCCTCGATGGCCTCAGGGAATCCTTTTAATCCATCGATACAGGCAATCAGAATATCCTGCAGGCCTCGCTTTTTCAGGTCAGATAAAACGGTTAAC
>DASVUQ010000252.1:0-5877 GCA_036386975.1 Flavobacterium sp.
TCTCCTTAATAAACGCGCGTCTTTAATAGCTGTAAAATGTCTTCGCATGGCTAATCTTGTTTTTAAAATAAAATTAGTAAAAAGATGTGTCCACACGGTAGGATTGTAGCGGCATCCTGCGCTTTTTTGCGCAGATAGAGCAGAAAGCGGGACTAAAGCAATGGAAATAGTAATTTTTGTGCTCCTGACAATCTATTGATTTAAAAAAACTGTCAATTTTTTGTGATCCTTATCTACTTTTTAAAAATTATAAAATAGGATCCATTATTTTAATTTAGCTATAGCTTCAGAAGGCACCTGAATAAAAAATAAAAAAGAGGCTATTTCACACGTGTTGTGTGATACAGCCTCTTTAAAATTTTTATGATTAATTTATATGTGTAATGCCCTGTTTTCTGTAGCGGCCAGTGCGGCTTCTTTTACAGCTTCTGCAAAAGTGGGGTGTGCGTGGCTCATTCTTGATATATCTTCGGCGGAAGCTTTGTATTCCATTGCCGTTACGGCTTCTGCAATTAAATCTGCTGTTCTTGCGCCTATCATGTGGATTCCCAACACTTCATCGGTTTTCACATCGGCAAGGATTTTGACAAAACCATCGGTATCTCCGCTGGCTCGTGCGCGCCCTAATGCTTTGAATGGGAAACTTCCGGATTTAAATGCTACTCCTGCTGCTTTTAACTGTTCTTCTGTTTGTCCTACAGCGGCTACTTCGGGCCAGGTATAGACAACGCCGGGAATCAGGTTGTAATCGATATGGGGTTTTTGGCCTGCCAATATTTCGGCCACCATTACTCCTTCTTCTTCTGCTTTATGGGCTAACATCGCGCCACGTACGACATCTCCTATAGCAAAAATATTCGGCACGCTGGTTTGCAGGTGATCGTTAACTTCTACCTGTCCCTTGTCTGTGATCTTTACTCCTGCTTTATCTGCATTTAACCCGTCTGTATAAGGGCGACGGCCAACAGAGACTAAAGAATAATCGCCTTCTAATGTAATGGTTTCGCCTTTGGCATTTTCTGCCTGCACTGTTACTGCATCGCCGTTTCTTTCTACCGATTTTACTTTGTGGGAAGTGTAGAATTTCATTCCTTGTTTTTTAAGCACCTTGGTCAGTTCTTTTGACAGGGAAGCATCCATTCCGGGTATGATACGGTCCATGAATTCTACAACAGAAACCTGTGCGCCAAGACGCAGGTACACTTGCCCTAATTCGATACCAATAACGCCTCCGCCTATGATGACAAGGTGTCTCGGCACTTCTTTTAATTTTAAGGCTTCGGTCGACGTGATAATCCTTTCTTTATCTATTTTGATAAAAGGTAGTGTCGAAGGTTTTGAACCTGTGGCAATGATTATATTTTTAGCTTCAATGGTTTCAGAAGTTCCGTCTTCTTTTGTTACAGCGACATGTGTAGCATCTACAAAGGAACCCAAACCATTAAAAACAGTAATTTTATTTTTATCCATTAAATAATTGATCCCGCCAACGGTTTGGTCAACAACTCCTTGTTTACGGGCCATCATTTTTTCTAAATTGACTTTTACTTCACCGGTAATTTCAATACCGTTTTCTTCAAAATGTTTGATATCATCATAATGATGTGATGAAGCCAGTAATGCCTTTGACGGAATGCATCCAACATTAAGACAAGTTCCGCCCAAGGAAGCGTATTTTTCTATAATGGCTGTTTTGAAACCCAATTGTGCACAACGAATTGCTGCTACATATCCGCCGGGACCGGAACCTATAATGACTACGTCAAATGAACTCATGATATATTAATTTGTGTGTTTTAAAAGTGCTGCAAATTTACAATTTTTGTTTACTTTTTAATAGTTTATGCCTTAAATAATTATAGCTTCCAAATATTGAAATCCATTGTAAGATCGAGCTAAAAAATTTAAGTGAATTACATGGGAATGGCAATACTATTTTTTACTTCACCGATCATAAAAATACTTTGCTTGCTTCCTATCTGATGTAGTGTCGATAGTGTGTTGACCAGAAATTCCCTGTACTCGTCCATATCCTTTACAACAATTTTAAGCATATAATCGAAATCACCGCTTATGTTAAAGCATTCCAGTACTTCGGTAAAATGGACGATTTCTTTTTCGAAGCCGAGTATACTTGTTTTGGTTTGCTGTAGTAATTTGATCTGGCAAAAGACAACAAAATTTTTATCGATTTTACTTTTGTCTACCACAGCTACATATTTGTTAATAATGCCTTCGCGTTCCAGCTTTTTTATCCGCTCGTATACTGCGGTCACAGAAAGGTTAAGTTTTGATGCTAATTCTTTGGTAGTACGCTTACTGTTTGTCTGAAGTAGTTGTAGTAAACTCTTGTCTGTTATATCCATAGTGCTTTTTTTAAAAACTAAAAACTTGAGTTTAAAAGTATATAAATAGTTTTATTATCTGGTTATAACTATAAATATAGATTTAAAATCTAATATACATAAATGTAGTTGATTATTGAACTTATTTAATTTTATTTTGAAGAAAGAAAACAACTATAAAACTATTATTATGAAATTTAATCCGGCTGATAACATTCAGGATTTACAGTATTTTGGTGAATTTGGGGGTGTAAACCCATCGATCTCTGATTCTTCTACCTATACTTTCCTTTCGGCAAAGACCATGTTTGACACATTTGAAGGCAATGCCGAAGGTTGCTATTTGTATTCGCGCCATTCTTCGCCGAGTAATTTGTATTTGGACAAAGCTCTGGCAGCGATGGAAGGCACAGCGACGGCAAATGTTTCTGCTTCCGGAATGGGCGCTATTACGCCGACACTTTTACAATTGTGTGGCAGCGGGGACCATGTGGTTTCCAGCCGGACCATTTATGGAGGTACTTATGCTTTCCTGAAAAATTTTGCACCAAGGTTTGGAATAAAAACATCTTTTGTTAATATTACCAGATTGGACCTGGTAGAAGCGGCCATTACAAAAGATACTAAAGTGATTTATTGTGAAACTGTCAGCAACCCTTTATTGGAAGTTGCGGATATTGAAGCTTTAGTGCAAATTGCAAAACGGCACGGTTTACAATTAGTTGTAGATAACACTTTTTCGCCATTATCTGTTTCACCGGCAAAATTAGGGGCAGATATTGTGATCCACAGCCTTACCAAATATATTAACGGCAGTAGCGATACTGTAGGTGGTGTAACCTGTGCATCCAGAGAATTTATCGATAAGCTTAAAAATGTAAATTCCGGCGCGAGTATGTTATTAGGGCCTACAATGGATAGCTTACGTTCTGCCAGTGTTATGAAAAATTTGCGTACGCTGCATATCAGAATAAAACAGCACAGCTATAATGCAATGTATCTTGCGGAAAAATTTGAAAAAGACAGATTAAAAACGGTATACCCAGGATTAAAAAGCCATCCAAGCCATAGCGTTTTTGTAAAAATGATGAACCCCGAGTACGGTTTTGGAGGTATGATGACAATTGATGTGGGTACACTGGACAAGGCAAATGCACTAATGGAACTGATGCAGGAAAGAAACTTGGGTTATCTTGCAGTGAGCCTTGGATTTTATAAAACATTGTTTAGTGCCCCGGGAACATCCACTTCGAGTGAAATTCCACTGGAAGAACAGGTACAAATGGGCCTGACGGATGGTTTAATCCGGTTTTCTATTGGCCTCGATAATGATATTGAGCGTACCTATATGATGATGAAAGATTGTATGAAAGAGCTTAATATTCTGTAATAAAAAAAAGGCTCTTGAATATTCAAAGAGCCTTTTTTACCAAAAACAATTAAAAAACATGACTTGTTAAATTAAACTCAATTGTAAAAACAATTGCCCCTCAGCTTAATATAAACTATAATCAATATTGTAGTTCAGAGTAGTTTATACTGGTCTTTTCCCCTGAATAATTCTTAAAATAATTGCAATCACTGCTATTACCAATAATATATGGATAATATTTCCGACGCTATAAGCAAAAAAACCAATAGCCCAGAATATAATTAAAATAACTGCTACGGTGTATAATAAATTTCCCATTTTTTTGTTTGTTTAGGTTATTGATGTTTGTTATACAAATTTGCATCAATGCTAATTTTTTCTTGTTATATAATATTTAGAGAATGTTATAAGATTATTTATCTTCAATTTCAAACACTTCTTTTTTAATAGAAACGGCATAGGCGTTTGGAATTATTTTTTGCCCCTTTGCTATGGCATAAACTTTAGTAAATTCTGCTCCGAAATATAGTATTATAGCTGAATAATATACCCAAACCAGAATTATAATTACAGAACCTGCTGCCCCATACATCGTCCCTATATCCGAACTTCCTAAATAAGCACCAATAGCAAATTTTCCTATCATAAAAAAAACAGAGGTAAAACTAGCCCCTATAAGCGTATCTTTCCAGGAAATAGTCCCATCCGGTAATGTTTTGAAAATAATCGCAAACAGCATTGTAGTAATCATAAATAATATTGCAATATTTAAAATATAAAAAAGATACACTGTAACATCAGGAAAATGAATTACCAGCCTTGAATTAATAACATCCATAACGGTATTTACCATTAAACCTACTAATAATAAAAAGCCTAATGATGCAATCATAGAAAATGACATTAAACGATTAAAAATAAATTTCATAATCCCTTTATGTGGTTTTGCCCTTAATCCCCAGATAAAATTAATAGAACTCTGGATTTCTGCAAAAACACCCGACGCACCTATAAGTAGCATTATAGAACCAAATATTGTTGCAAATAAACTACTGTCTGATAAATGGGTATTTTTAATAGTTTCTTGTATCTGAAGTGCTGCTTCATTTCCGACAACACCTTTTATCTGGTCAAAAAATTGGCCGGTAACAGCTTCATGACCGAAGAAAAACCCACATATTGTAATTATAATAATTAATAAAGGAGGTAACGAAAATAAAGTATAGTAAGACAGTGACGCGCTTAATTTAATAGCATTGTCTTCATTGAACTCATTAAATGTTTCTTTTAATAGCACCCATGCGGTTTTAGCTATTTGTTTCTTTTCCATAATAATTATATTTATATTAGAACAAACATACAAATTGCCATTATTAAAATTTTAAACAAATTTTATAACATTACTGGTTAAGCCGTAATTAAGCAGGTCTTAATTTTTTATTTTAATTGTTATGGCTAACTTTGGCAAAAACGATGCGATGAAAACAAATATTTTCTTTTTATTAATGGGCTTTGTAGCAATTACAGGATGTAAAACTAAAGCGGATGATCCTCAGAAAACAGCCGGTTCTAAAGCTATAAAGATGAAAATTGATTTTACTGCCATAAGTGGTAGTAAAGCTTCGGGTAATGCATTGTTTATTGAAGAAAACGGAAAAGTTACTTTTACTGCTCATGTAAATGGACTGAAGCCCGGCATTCATGCTATTCATATCCATGAAAAAGCAGATTGTAATTCTCCTGACGGGAAAAGTGCGGGTGGCCACTGGAACCCTACTTTTAAAGATCATGGCAAGTGGGGCGCTGCGGCTTATCATAAAGGGGATATCGGTAATTTTACAGCAGATGCCGATGGAAAAGGAACTATTACAATGACAACCAATGAATGGTGTATCGGATGTGGCGACCCTAAAAAGGACATACTGGGCAAAGGACTAATCGTTCATGAAGATCCGGATGATTATACTTCTCAACCTGCTGGAAATGCCGGGACAAGAATAGCTTGTTCAGCGATTATTAAATAACGTGAGTTCGATCTAATCAGCATTTGGTTTCAGGTCAACAACTTCTTCATTAAGGTTAATAGAAGGTTTTTTGGGAAAGAATGAGTATGCAATGAGCCCTGATAACAGGTTTGTTATAAAGTTATGAAACGATCGG
>DASVUQ010000253.1:0-2515 GCA_036386975.1 Flavobacterium sp.
TCACTAATCTCAGCAGCGTCTTTGTCACTATATATATATATATACATATAGATTATTAGTATTAGGATAAACTAAATATTTATCAGAGGACGCACGGTATATTATTTCCTTTTTTGGGGTAATTTCCAGTGTACAATAACTATAATGGTCGTTAATTTCATCTCTAAACACATAAGCATAATACGCACTTTTCCCACAGGAAAAAAAGAGGCAGGTTATTATTATTAAGATTAGGTTTTTCATGAGTGGTTATTTAATTTCTTCAAAATATTGTTTTTCCGTCTTTTGCATCTGGTGCCATTGCCATTGATAGTATGATTTACGTTCAAAATCAGGGTTTGTTTGTCCGCTTGATTCCTGATAGTAATCCATATAGTTTTCATCGGTTTTAGACTGGCTTTTTGAACGGCTTAATATATCCGCTTCAGGGGCATTTCTTCTCTCCATTTTTAGTTTTTCTAATTTTTCTTTAGCTCCATTGAGTTGCCGTTCTATTTCTTCTAAAGATACGCTTGTTCCGTTACTACCATTATCAAGTGGGTTTGCTTCGAGTGGAATAGCACTTTGATCATTTAAATTTAAATTAAAAATAAAGGTACTTTCAAATTCAACGGGTGTTATTGTTTGTTTAAAATCAATGGCCCTTTGTAATGATGAGTATTTTATACTTAAAGTATTAAGTGTCCTGATTTCATTTTCATTATTGCCTGATTTAGTTTTGTCTTTTTTTAGCTGTTCCAAGCGTGTAATTTCTCCTTCTAAAGCTTCAATTTCTTTTTGAACATCGTCTTTATACCTTTTATTATTTTCTTTTATGGCATAAGTACCAAGATTTTTTGAATCGAAACTATGGTGTAACCCCAAACTATGGCCCAGTTCATGAAGTATGACGGTATTTGCGTCAGGGCTTGTAAGTGCCGATTCAAAAATATGTGCCACTCCCGATTTGATGGCTGAATAGGCCAACACTTTTGCATCGGGACTTTTTGCAGCATGGATACTATTGGTATAAAAAAGATGGAGTTTTTTATCTTTATTTAAAGCAATAGCATCCGTACCAAAAGCATCATATCGTTTTTTTGCTTCTTCATAGGCTGCAAATGCTTTTTTGACATTGGGATCCTTCCAGGCATTAGTTACAATGTTTTTCTTACGCCGATTAAAGATATATTCCATATTTCCTTTTTTATCTTTATTAAAATCAAATTTTTTGTCAAATTCGGTTAATACTTCGACTATTTTTTTTTGTAGTTCTTCTTTGGCTTTATTTTTCACTGACAAATTAGACAATGATGCGGCATATCGTCCTTCAATTTTTTCATTATATTTTTTTGTTGAAGTATCATCCTCTGTATCCTTTTTTAGATATAGTTTGCCGTCTTCTTTTGTAGAAAGAAACCCGGCAATTTCAAACTCGTTTTTATTTAATACGATGGATTGGGTCTGCGGGGCCAATTCGCCATAAATATAAGCCTGGTTAAAAGATTTGGTATTAAAATCTTCGACCAGTTTTTGAATAAAAGGGGTATGGTTCGATGATTTAATTGTTAAATTTTCGGCTACCCCGAAATTTAATTCCACCGGTTGGATAATGGTTTTATACCTTACGGCATTGGCTTTTATAATGAGCTGGCCCAAAATCTGGTTTTCCCCTTTTGCCTTTGCCATTATGGTTTCGTCTTTCTCCAATATTCCTTTGCATTCTATCGTGAGTGGTTGTGGTGGTGCATCGATGGTTAGTTTAAGGGTTGTACTTCCGTTTATGGTTATATTGGGGTGGGAAGCCGTAAACTCTATTTCACCACTTGCGGCCAATTGGGTTATGGCTTTTTCGGCCTTGACATAAAGGGTAACTTTACTTTTTTTGTCTCCCGGGTTGCCATCAACACCCGGGGGCCAAACAGACAGATAAGGGCACAGGTATTTTTTTACTCCTCTTATGGGTTCATCTTTGGGTACCACAGTAGTGAGTGGTTGGTATTCCCCAATAAGCCCTTCTGCACAAACGTCT
Organism: Flavobacterium sp.; assembly: GCA_036386975.1. Classification (GTDB taxonomy): domain Bacteria; phylum Bacteroidota; class Bacteroidia; order Flavobacteriales; family Flavobacteriaceae; genus Flavobacterium. The sequence goes on from DASVUQ010000253.1 coordinate 2,012, forward strand.
TTATCAAATTTGTCAAAACCGAATTCCCCTTTATATGATGGGTCGTCTTTTCCATAACGATGAAACGAATGGTCTATGGAGCGGTAAAATTGTATACAGGCCGTAAAAATTTTATTCTCATAAACCGGAAAAGGGGGAGCCGCTTCCGGGTTACTGCCAAACGTAATCCCGTTTTTTCCTGTAATACTTATCGTTTTCCCAGCATTAAGTATAATGTCCCCTTTGGCATAAGTGGTAAAACTACCCCCTACTGTTACCGTTATTTTTCCTCCTGATGTTCTTATCTTCATTTTAAAAAAATTTAGATTTCTCTGTGCTGTTTACCTGGACTGATGAATTGGAATGTTTGGTAATTTCTCCCTCAGTATTATAGGCCACGTCTTTCTGGCTGTTCATTATCATTCCCTCTTTTGTATGGGTCTGTATATCGCCTTCTATCGTTTCGGTTAGCTTGCCCTTTACTTTCAGCTCACTGTCCCCACCTACAAACACGTTGTGCATTAT
>DASVUQ010000254.1:0-2917 GCA_036386975.1 Flavobacterium sp.
ATACGCCCAGCCGGAATGAAATTTTTGAATAAAATTGTACATGTTTTGATGTTTGGAATTCAAATATACTGAAAAAGTATAAAAAAAACCACGCTTTAAGGCGTGGTTTTATAAAAAGTGAGTTATTTAGAAAGTGTATAATAAATAGAATAGATATAAACTTTGTCTAAATAATTAAAAATGCGATACTATAATACCGGTCGTAAAACCCTATCGATAATATGAATAACACCATTTGTTGCCTGAATGTTAACCGTTTTTAAGAGACTTGCAGGTACAGTAGCAGGCAAGGCTGGAAGTTCATATAATTTAACAGTGCCTTTTTCTATTCTAAATCTTTGATTAGCACTAGCACCAGGAGCCTGAGTAGTGACATTGAAATCAGTAGCTTCAGTAACAGGTCTCCAGGCAGTAGCCGAATTTGAAGTTAAATTGCCAGCTGAAACATGATACTGTAATATCTTCCTAATGTTTGCTTCATTAACAGGCACAGTTGTTAAATAACCTCCTGGATCTGTCGCTGTTTTAAAAGCTGCGTTGTTTGGAGCAAATACAGTTAATGGCGCTGCTGCAGTAGCATTTGTTAGTTGATTTTTTATAAGAGTTTGATCTCCATAAGTTGCAGTTGTACTATTACTACTAACAATAGTTAATAAAGTAGATAAATCAGGGTTAGCAACTATATGGTCAACAAGTGTAGGTTGGCCTAATATTCTATCTATAACATGTACGACGCCATTACTTGCATCGATATCAGATTTGGTAATTTTTGCGCCAACAGTTGTAGCTGTACCTCCATTAATTAGAAAGTCATTTCCAGATTTATTCACGAAAAGGTTATTTCCTGTTCTATTATTAGGAAGTACAAATGTTCTGGAGTAGCCAAATGCTACTAAATCATCAGCTCTTGTACCAACACCTAGTAGATGGTTTTGAAGAACTAATCTTAGGTTGTCAATTGCAGGTTTATCTGCTGGATTAGTTATTGATAAATTATTTACAAAAGCAATTGTAATACCCGCAGCGTTAAAAGCAGCATTAGTAGGTGCAAATACAGTATAAGAACCCGGGCTATTTAAAGTTGTTTCTAATCCTGTTTTTTTCAGTGCATCTGCCAAAATACTAAAATTGGCATCCGCTTTAGCGATTTCTACTATTGTTGGTAGCACTTTTATTACTTCTTTATCTTCATCACATGAAAATAGTGTAAAAGCCACACCTAGGATGAATAAAAAACGTTGTACTTGATTTTTAATTTTCATAATTGTTATTTTTAATTTTAATAATTGAGCATTTTATTGTTGATATATTACGGATTATTTACCAAAGATGTACCTTAAGGTAAATTGTGCCTGCCAAACATCAAAAGAAGATGCATTTTTCTGAAAAGTATCTTTAATTAATGCTCTTTTGCCTTGTTCGTCTGTTTGGAATGCCAGTGTATAAACAGGTGTGAAATTATTAGTATTATTTGGTGCTTGGGCAACTGACAATACATTTGCATTCGTAGTCCTTTGTGATACGCCCCAATTACTGTTTAACAGGTTGGTAAAGTTTAAAATATCTGCCCTAAACTGAAACGTATTGTCTTTACCTCCTATTTTAATAATAAAATCCTGAGTAACAGATAAGTCTAACCTGTGTAGCATTGGAATAGTCATTGCATTACGCTCTACATACTGTCCCCTTCTTTTTGATAAGTAAGGGTCCTGGTCGATATATTTATCAAAAGCTTCCTGTTGTTGTGCTTCAGTATATAAAACAATAGAAGAACCTCCCACGGTTTGAGAAATTGGGTTAAACCTTAAATCAGTAGCTTTTAAAGGGACATAAAGCAAATCATTCCCATTAACCCTATCCCCATTTAAGTCGCTTCCATAGGTATAGGTAAAGGGACTGGCCTGCTCGCCAATATAACCTAAATTAATAGAAGTAGCTGCACGGGCAATACCTTCTCTTTTACCATATTCAAGCCGGTAACCCAGGATACCAACCAATCTGTTTGGTGTATTATTATTAGATGCTGCAAGGCTTAAGTCATTATTTCCATTTACCGACCTGGCACCTGTCCAGGAACCGGCAGCAATAGAGCCAGCGTTTAATAAATCATAAGCACCGGAATGGGTATAGGCAAAAGATCCCCAAAGCCCCTTTCTATATGGAAGTTCCAATTTGAATGTAGTAGAATAAAAGTAACCTTGATTACTATTGGATAATACTACGGCACTGGAAACATTATTATTTACACGTACCCCATTATCGGTACCACCATATAAAAGCCTGTTATCACCACTGACTGATCCATTTAATGTACCTACTGCATCCGCAAAGTTTGCATTATAGTAGAAAACCTCATTAATATTTTTTGAAAAGATAGTTTCAATAGTCCCTACAAAACCAAATGGTAATTTTTGGTCTACTGCAATATTGGTTTTCCAAACCTGAGGGAATTTGAAATCGTTATCTGTAAAAGCCAATTCAATGGTACTTGGAAGTGTAGGTGTCTTAGGAATAAAATAATTATTTGGGTTTGGTGTAAAACCAAATCGAGGAAGATCGTTACTATTAGCATCAGCATCAACAAAACCTGTTAGAACGCCATTATTTCCAATCGCATTTGATAAGAATACTGATGGTGCCCTACCTGTAAATATACCTGTACCCCCTCTAAGTTGGGTAGTGTTATCTCCAGTTAAGTCAAGGTTAAAACCAAACCTGGGCTCAAATAAATACTGTGTATCTGGCATATTACCTGTATTAAACCTTTCACCATTAGCAAAAGTTTGCGCTGTTACCGCAGGATTTTCTAATGCAGTTTTACCAAACCATACTGCTGAAGCACGGAGTCCGAATGTTAATCTTAATTGATCGTTTACTGTGATTTCATCCTGTGCATATAAATCTAACTTATTAGATT
>DASVUQ010000255.1:0-1561 GCA_036386975.1 Flavobacterium sp.
GTACTAGTAGCACTATAATTATAGTAATTTTTTTATTTTATAATTTTAAAGTAGAAATAGGAACCGCTATTGTTCAAATTAAGTAATTAGTTTATTTTTATAGAAAATATGTCAACATGAGAAAATGGAGCTTTATACTGGTATTTATGGTAGTGCAGAATTGTTTAGCACAGGGTAAAACTATTCTTTATCTTATCCGTCATGCCGAAAAAGCAGACCAGTCTACCGACCCTGAACTTTCTCCTGCCGGAATAGCGCGTGCTGCTAAATGGACTGCCTATTTTGAGAAGACACCTATCGATAAGTTTTATTCTACAAATTACAAAAGGACACAACAGACCTGTACACCTATCGCAGCATCTAAAAAAAAAGAAGTTCAGGTCTATAAACCGGAAGAATTGGGCCTTCAAAAATTAATAGGAGATCATCCGGGCAAAACCATAGTAATTGTAGGCCACAGCAATAGTATTCCCAAACATATCAATCAACTACTGGGAAATGCAACGTATGAAACCATTCCTGATTCAGAATTCGGAAGGCTGTACATTGTAACATCAAATAATGGTAAAATTACTACTGAATTAATTCAGTTATAGATAAGAAAAATATTATATTCTTTCCATTATTAACGGCAATAAATAAAGTAATTTTTAACTATTGCTATAGTAGTTTTTGAAAAGTCTTTAGTAATTTTAAAGGCTACAAATTAAACAAAAAAAGTATGTCTGACAGAATCCGGGAAAAGCTGAATATCCTTGCTGATGCTGCAAAATATGATGTTTCATGTTCCTCAAGCGGCAGCAACAGAAAGAATGAAAACAAGGGTCTTGGCGATGCAACCGGGGCCGGGATTTGCCATACTTATACAGAAGACGGCAGGTGTGTTTCTCTGTTAAAAATATTACTTACCAACCATTGTATATTCGATTGTGCATTTTGCGTTTCCCGCAAAAGTAATGATGTAAAACGCGCCGCATTTACAGTTGATGAGGTTGTTGAACTCACCATGAGCTTTTACCGCCGTAATTATATCGAAGGGTTGTTCCTGAGTTCAGGGATTTTTAAGAATGCCGATTATACTATGGAAAGGTTAGTGCGGGTTGTAAAAAAATTACGCCTTGAAAATAACTTTAACGGTTACATCCATCTTAAAACAATTCCGGGCGCCAGTCAGGAGCTATTGACCGAAGCCGGTTTATATGCAGACCGGATGAGCATTAACCTCGAGATGCCAACAGAAGCAGGCCTTAAATTACTTGCGCCGGACAAATCCCATGAAGACGTAAAGAAACCCTTATCTTTTATCAAAGATAGTATTGTTCAGTTCAAGGACGAGAAAAAAATCATTAAAAGCACACCTAAATTTGTACCCGCAGGGCAGAGTACACAAATGGTTATTGGTGCTACTCCGGAAACCGATATGGAGATCATGTACAGTGCCAATGAATATTATAAAAATTATGATCTAAAAAGAGTGTATTATTCAGGGTACATTCCTATTAGTTATGACAACAGAATGCCAATGATTGGCAGCCAGCCACCGCTGTTACGGGAGAACCGG
>DASVUQ010000256.1:0-5969 GCA_036386975.1 Flavobacterium sp.
ATAATGGATGGATTGACCATCAAAATCGACGGATAAGCAGCCGTATAGTATATGGCTTCGAGATTTAACCGTGCTCGCCTAGGGTCACCTTCCCAGGAGATAGAACTGAATTTTTTTACTTCAAAACGTTTGTCGATTAGCCCTTTGTATTTAAAATTATAACTTCCTTCATACACCTGATAATCCCCAAACATATTGAATTTTCCTGCGGTATTGATTTCTAATAATAATGTTCCGTTACCTTTGGCCTTCATACCATGCCCTGTTTCACGATCCAGGATGATTTCAATCTCGGCCTCGGTTGTCAGATCAAGATCAAAACGGAGTTCAAGCCCTTTATAATCTTTGCCTTTTGTAATGATACCTTTTTCTAAATTGTACTTTTCCAGCGGGCTCAGGAAACGTATAAAGCTTTTATTCCCTACAGATTCTGTATTGTTGATAGGGATTTTAATTTCAGTCCCTTTTTTGGATTTGGCATCAACCTCAATAGATAAATTGTTTGTCGGGCCTTTTATTGTAGCTTTTCCATCTATAAAAGCCACACCATAATAGGCAGCATCTTCCGTATCTTTAGTATTTAATGCCAGCAATCTGTTGCTCGTTATGGCAAGGTCTAAATCCCACTTAGAGAAATTTTTATGCTTTATAGTACCGTTTAGACGCCCTTCTGTATTATATTTTGTGTCTACGAGCGTTGCATTCTGGAATATGAACTGATCTTGTGATAAATCAATAATAGAACTTTCTTTAAACGAATAATCGATATTTAAGTAAGGGATACGCATACCGGCATTATCTAAAAATAAACGCCCATTAACTTCGGGGTTTTTAACGGTTCCGGTTATACTGGAAGCACCGGATATTGTACCACGGATATTAGAAATTACGTTTTTTCCAATAGCGCTAAAGGGTGCCAGGTTGAACTTATCAAATCGCACATCTAAGTCTAAATTTGTTTGTTTATTGGCAATGGAGAAGCCTCCTTCTACCTTAAATGATTCTACATTTTCATTTTTTAAGGTTGAATTAATGGTAAATTGTTTAAAAGATTCGTTACCGGTAATATCAAGATTAAGTATTCCTAACGGGATATTATTTACATTCAGGCTATCTATGACTATTGATGATGTGGGCTGATAAACAGCATTATTTTGTTTAAGGTTTATTTTTCCATTTAAATTCCCTGCCACTTTCAAACTATCTATGTGGGGTGTTATCTTATTAAGGTTAACATTATCAAAGCTCAGTTCCAGGTCTTTGTATGTTGAATCCCGAAGTTTACCTGCCAGTGCTATTTTTTGGTTTCCGTGGGTCATTGTTATATTTTCAATAGAAAAATTTTTTCTTTTCTTATCAAATACTATTCTGTTATCCTGAAGTTCCCCTTCATTTAAAAACCATATAAAATTTTTGAATTTAAGTTCCGATTTTTGGATGCCTACCACACTATTATTTGATTTGTCTATCGTATGATATAAGTTTAAATTATAATAATCCTGTGCTTTCTTACCTCCTTTGAATTCAGAACGCATAAACAGTGTATCATTTGCGGTTACATTCAGCAGGCTGAAATCGGAAATTTTATAATATTTCGTCCTGATGCTATCCATTTGTACGTATGCATTGTACAAAGGGTTTTTATTATCTATTTCTATTCTAATTTTGTCAAAATAATTTTCAAAGGCATTTATAGCGGGAGAACTAAAATTAAGGCTGAATTCATTATTGTCAGAATTAACACTACCCTTAAGCACCGTATTGGCCCCTAGTTTAATACCGGGATAAAAAATTTCGACAATTTTATTATACACGCTGAAATTGAAACTCAAAAATTGCCCATTCCTAACTTTGTTAGGTTTATAGTTACCATAGAGGCTTCCGATAGCATTTTCAAACATTTTCGGGAGTTGGTTAAAAGAAAATTTCCCAACGATTTTACCTTCAATAATATCAGGTGAATTTATGGTTATAGTCCGTACCCTATTTTCATCAAATGAGGACTCTAATACAAAATCATTAAAAATATAAGTATCGTTTGTATTCTGATATGAAGTTTGCCGTATCGCTATAGTACCTCTTAAATTATCTAAATTATTGCCTGCAACATTCATTTCTATATCGCCTTTAAAAACAGCTATAGAATCTTTCATAAGATGCAGCTTCTTAAGATTGGCATGATCTATTCTTGTATGGAATTCGTAGTGATTTTCTTTTGTACTTACATCTACCAGACCATTAAAATCCAATACTAAATTAGGATCATTAATATTCACTTCACCTTCAAAAACAGGAAACTTAAAATTGCCGTTTACAACGATATTTGTATAATTATATTTATTATAAAACAACTTAGAAATAGTCCCCTTTGCGGCTGTATTAAGGTATTTTTGACTGAATCCTTTACCATCAATATCAAAATTTAATGAAACAGATCCCACATCTTTTCTTCCTAAAAGTGCACCTATATTAAAGTTATCTAAGATTATATTACCGGAGTAACGGGCATTATCAATAGCATTAATAGCGGTCATCTTAAGTACTGATTTAACATTACCAAGGCTGGTTGCCATAGAAAAATCAGCATTAATAGTTGTCTTTGTAATCTCTGTACGGCCTATTAAAGTAAACTGGCCCAGTTTATCTAAAGCAGATGGCAGTTTTTTACTTAACTTGCTGGGCAAGATAGCTACCAGATCGTCATAGTTTGAAGTCAATCTGGAAAAATTACCTTTCATATAAAAATTCTGATTGCCTTTGGCTAAAAGGTTTTTGAAGCTGATGTCGCCAATAATTTTGGTATTATTGTTATCAACCAACTTTAGATTTTTAAAAACGATATTATTTAATGTACCGGTAATTTTAGATTTTAAATTAAATATTTTGTTTTTCCCTAAATCTTTATAGAAGAACCGAATATCATTAGAAGCAATAGCCGATTGATCTATGTTAATATCAAGCCGGACTTTATTAGTAAAATCTGAAAAACCTTTATTACCATAATATAGTGCTACTTTTCCTTTAAATTCGGAATTTTCAGTGGTTAAATCCAGGTTATCCAGAAAAAGATGTTTTTTTGTATAGGCAAATTGCGCATACATATTTTCTACTACCAACCCTCTGTGGTCTTTAAAAGACATTTTATTAATTTTAGTAGTAATATCAGGCCCGTAAATCTGAAAATTATTTAAAGAAGCATCAATTTTTGATAGTTCCAGATTTTTTGGATTTTGCTGATTTTCATTAGTAACTAAAAAATGGCTGTTGGTGAGATATGCGTTTTTTGCTTTTAAAAGGAATTTCTTTTTTGTTGTTTTCTTGCCGGGATCAAATAATGCTATAAATATATTGATATTGCTGTTTTTCTCGCCTTTATACTGTTTCAGGTTAAAAAACATTTTGTCAATACGTATATCTCCAAAGATTAAATTACCCTTATATAATTTTCTAAAACTAAGGATATTGGTTTTGATCCGGTTAGCATAAATTAGGGTGTCTTTATGATGGTCTTTTATAAGTACATTTTTTAATTTAACACCGCCAAAAACTGTAATAACTACCTGTTCTACTTTAATATCCGTTTTATAATCTTTGTTGATTCTTTCGGTTACATACTTGCCTAATTTGGTCTGGACAATAGGCATAGATAGTAAAATAGCTATCGTTAGTAACAATACGATCAGTCCTAACAACGAACGAATGACTATTTTTTTAAATTTTTTGATACGTATGATTTATTTTAAAATATACAGGCGTTTTATTGGCTTGGATGTTTTTATAAATAGCTATTTTTGCAATGGTGTAAAATTAGCTATTTTTAACCAATTGTCAAATTTAGTTCAAAATTCATGCCTTTTATACATAACTCAACCATTTTTATACTTGCCATAGAAAGTTCGTGTGATGATACTGCCGCAGCAGTCCTCGAAAATGATAAAGTAATTTCGAATGTTGTGGCCAATCAGCTCATTCACCAAAAATATGGAGGAGTTGTCCCGGAACTGGCTTCAAGGGCACACCAGCAACATATTGTTCCTGTTGTATCAGCGGCACTTGCTAAGGCCAATATAAAAAAGGAACAACTTTCGGCCATTGCATTTACACAGGGGCCTGGTTTAATGGGCTCTTTGTTGGTAGGAAGTTCATTTGCAAAATCAATGGCCTTAGCCCTTAACATTCCACTCATTGCTGTTAATCACATGCATGCCCATATTTTAGCCCATTTTATTGCAGAAGAAAATTTTGAAATGCCTGAATTTCCTTTTCTGGCTTTAACGATTTCCGGCGGGCACACCCAAATTGTAAAAGTCAATCATTTTTTTAATATGCAGATTATTGGTGAAACAACTGATGATGCCGTGGGTGAAGCATTTGATAAAAGCGCTAAAGTATTAGGCCTTCCCTATCCTGGTGGCCCTCTTATTGATAAACATGCACAATCAGGAAACCCAAAAGCTTTCTTATTTACCAAGCCTAAAATTGCCGGACTGGATTTTAGTTTTTCAGGGTTAAAAACTCAAATTCTCTATTTTATTCAAAAAAAGGTAGCGGAAGATCCTGATTTTATCACAGACAATATCAATGACATCTGTGCTTCTATACAATATACGATAATTGAAATTTTAATGGATAAACTAAAACTGGCAGTGGCCCAAACAGGAATAACACAAGTAGCGATTGGCGGAGGTGTTTCTGCCAACTCAGGTATTAGAAGTACACTCAAAGAAGCTGAAAAAAAATACGGATGGAAAACTTTTATTCCAAAATTTGGATATACTACTGATAATGCCGCTATGATAGGAATAGTAGGTTATCATAAGTTTTTATCTGAAAAATTCGAAAGTTCATCAGTAGTTTCTAAAGCAAGAATTGAATTCTAAATATATGCAATTATTCTATAATCCTAATATTGACCAGCATGTGACTACCTTTTCTTTTGACAGGGAAGAAAGTAAACATATTATTAAAGTTTTACGTAAAAAAGACAATGATACTCTTTATGTTACTAATGGATTAGGGTACTTATTTACTACTCAAATTATATTGGCTTCCGAAAATAAGTGTACCGTACAACTAATTTCTTTTGAAGAATTTAAAAAACCGCCGGCTTCATTACACCTGGCCGTTGCACCTACTAAAATGAATGAGCGGTATGAATGGTTTCTGGAAAAAGCTACTGAAATCGGTGTTTCAGAAATCACACCAATTATAGGTGACCATTCCGAAAGAAAGACGATTAACCATGAGCGTTTTAGTAAAATAATACTAGCTGCCATGAAACAATCCAATCAATATTTTTTACCAAAGCTAAATGAAGCGGTATCCTTTAAAACATTTATAGAAAAAATACTGCCTGGTCAAAAGTATATTGCACACTGTGAAGAAGGGAATAAACAGTCTTTAAAAGAAAAAATCATACCAAATACTGATATGACGATTCTAATCGGGCCTGAAGGCGATTTTTCAGCAAATGAAATCAATCACGCTCTAAATAACAATTTTGTTCCCGTATCATTGGGTAATACAAGGCTCCGTACTGAAACCGCAGCAATTGTAGCATGCCATACATTTGCTTTTATTAATCAAACCATTATTCAATAATACTATGAAGAAATTATTGCTTTTTATTTTTCTCTCCGGTATTACCCTTGCTCAGGCGCAGGAAATCGCATTATTAAAGTACAACGGCGGTGGCGACTGGTATGCTAACCCTACTTCTCTGCCCAATCTTATAAAGTTTGCCAACAGCACTATAAACACCCGGATAAAACCAAAACCTGTTACTGTTGAGCCTGCAAACCCTGAACTTTTTTCTTATCCGTACATCCATATGACAGGCCATGGAAATGTAATATTTGGTAATAGCGATATAGAAAACCTACAAAATTATTTATCTGGCGGAGGTTTTTTACATATTGATGACAACTATGGTATGAACCAATATGTTCGTAAAGAAATAAAAAAAATAT
>DASVUQ010000257.1:0-12931 GCA_036386975.1 Flavobacterium sp.
AATGTTGGTTACATCAACTTCGATAAAAGACTGTACATGTGCAGAGGTCTGGACTGAAGCGACCATGTAACCGGAGATCAGTTTTCGCATCCGGTCCATTTCAATAATTTCGTCACCTCCGTTTACTGAAACTGGGGTTGCCGGCTGTGTTGTGGGTGATGGAGCTGTTACCCGTTGTGTCGGTTCTGGCTGAACTGCTTTTGGTTGGCTTGTTGCTGATGGAGCTGTTGCCGGTTGAGTTGATTGTGACTGAACCGCTTCTGATTGAATTTTTGCAGGTTGAGATGCCTTCTGTTCCGTTGCTTCCGGCTGAAGTGTGTTGGTTTCAGGTGTGGCAGCTGTTTGCTGGCTACCTGTCCCTGATTTTCTGCTTTCTATATGTTTAAGGATGTCTTCTTTTGTAACCCTACCGTCTTTTCCTGAACCGGAAATAGTATCCAATTCGGCTACGGAAACGCCTTCTTCTTTGGCAATATTTTTTACTAAAGGCGAAAAGAATTTGTCTGATTTTGAAAAGTCTGCCGGTGTAGCTGTTGCCTGAGCTGTTGGTTTCGCCTGTTCGTTATCGCTCAGGTTGATCGTTTCGGCTGTTTCCTGAGTTATAGCACTGGGTGCAGGTTGTGCTTCTGCTTCAGCAGTTCCCGGTTCGGTTTCAATAATGGCAATGGTCTGTCCAACCTGTACCAGATCGTCTTTGTTAAAAAGTTTTTCGACGAGGACTCCGGCTACTTCACTGGGCACTTCACTGTCTACTTTGTCTGTAGCAATTTCAAGAACTGCTTCATCCATTGCTATAGTATCGCCTACTTCTTTTAACCAGTTGGTAATGGTTGCTTCTGCAACGCTTTCTCCCATTTTAGGAAGCTTTAATTCAAATTTTGCCATATTGTGAACCTAATGATAAATTTCTATTTTCCAAATGCAAAATTAATATTAATTTTTAGGTTATACTATGAATTATATAATTTTACAGGTTTTCTTTTTTACAGGACTATACAAATTTACATATTTTTTTGAACCGTAAAGGACTTAAATTTATTAAGTTCACATTAAGTTATAATTGAACTATTTCTCCCCTATCGTTACTGCTGTTACTTCCTATAAGGAATTTTGATTTTTTTAATAGCATTTTAAAAGTAGCATACGGATTGGTATTGCGAGACATTAAAGAAATGGCTTCTTTAAATCCCGTTGAATTAATATCAATAATGTATTCTACCCTTGTTGAATTATCAGCATTTTCATTGCAGGCTACAGTTGTATTCCATTTTTGAGAAAGCATCTCTACCATCTTAGGGTCCGTGTCTTGTGTTACTAAGATATACTTTTCGGGAACGGGTTTTTTCTTAGATTTCCCCTGAAACATTTTTACGAATGAAAAAAACAGCATCCCTGATTGCATGACAACCGAAAACAGAAACGGCTTTCTGAAGTGTTTTTCATAAAAGAGATCCATTCCTTGTTTGAAACGCTTTACGTAAGCTTTATCTTTTACCGTACTTTCCCCTTTGTAATGAATGACTGTTGTTTCATGAAAATAATAATTGCTTTTCCCGCTCTTTACCACACTATAGCAAAGGTCAATATCTTCTCCATACATAAAATAGCGTTCATCAAAACCGCCTACTTCCTGATACAGCTTTTTTTTCATCAGCATAAAAGCACCTACGAGTACATCTACTTTTCCGGTTTTGTTTGCTGTTAGGTGTGACGCATAGTATTTCCCGAATATTTTTGAATTAGGAGCTATTTTATAGATGCCGCTCATTTTTGTAAAAGCCACAAACGGTGTCGGAAGCCCTCTTTTTGATTCCGGAAGAAAGTTTCCGGTGCCGTCTATGAGTTTACAGCCCACGATTCCCAGGTCAGATTGAGTTTCGGCAAAAGCCAGTATTTTTGTAAATGTATCTTCTGCCACGACAGTGTCGGGATTGAGGATACAAATATATTCGCCCCTGGCAGCTGCAACCCCTATGTTATTTCCTTTTGGGAAGCCTGTATTTACTTTGTTTTCAATAAGGATAACGTTGGAAAAATATTCTTTTATCATCCGGCAGCTGTCGTCGGAAGAATTATTGTCGACCACAATAATCTCAGCATCGATATGTTGAATAGCATTCTGGACACTCAAAACGCATTGTTCTAAAAAGTACCTGACGTTATAGTTGAGGATGATTACGGATAGTTGCATGCCACAAATATAAATAGTTTTTTAATGTTGGTTTATATTGTGATATGTGATGTTTGGATAGTGCTTTGGAGTGTAAGCAACTATTGGTTATATAAGTTTAATGATTGTATGAGGCTATAACAATAAATTCTTTTGAAAATCAACGCTTTATTTATACATTTGAAAGATTAATTTGATTTATCCTATCTATCTCATAGGGTTCTCTATAGGCCTTATTCTATTAGTATTAAAATGAGTTGCATGTTATAGTCAGCCTTTTGCTAACCATAAAACCATTTAGAAAAATGAAAAATTACCTTTCAATAGTATTATTTGCGACAATTTTAATTTATGAAGACTACACTAGCAACAAAAATCCTATAAGAGATTCTATTACAGCATTTAAACCTAAAGACAGTTTAAAATACAAACAATTGAAAGGTGTATTTTATACAGACAAGTCCGGAAATTATTTGAACAAAAACAATATCCGGTTAGAAGAGGTAAGAATGACTTTTATGAAACCGAAATATATTATGATAGCGTTGTCATTATAAGAAATAGAAACTTAACCTTAGAAAAACCTCTCTCAGAAATTATTGACATTCAAACATTTACAGAATTTAAGACAAGAACGTTATTTTCTAAAGACAAAAACTATGTTTATTATTCAAATCCAAGTCCACAATACAGAGTTGTTGTAAATGGTGCAAACCCAAATACTTTTAAACCGCTTTCAGACTATCGATATGGTATTGACGATAAGCATCTATTTCTTCAATCTGATATAATAAACGGGTTGAATTTTAAAAAGCATAAGATTCTCTACTCCGCAGATACATCTGACCACTTTATTAATTACATAAAAGACGACAAAATTGTTTTTTATCAAGGCAATATAGTAAAAGGAGCAGATGCAAAAACATTTAAACTGGTAAGTGGACAGAAATGGGAAGCTGAGGATAAAAACTATAAATATGGCTGTTATGGACAACGGCTTGAATAAAACAAACGTAACCAGGGGTTGCATGTGGGGGCTTAAAGTGCCAAGCTGAACATTTGGAGTCATAATAAACTATACTGAAAACAAGCAACTTAACCGATACTAAAAACTTTATATATCAAATATAGCAATAAACGGCATGATAGAACTACAGGCTAAATATCAAAAAGCAATAAAGTTTGCGGCTAAAAGGCACGCAGATAAAAACCAATTAATTCCCGGAACCAACTTACCCTATGTTGTTCATTTGAGCAATGTTGCAATGGAAATTTTAATTGCAGCTCAAAAAACAGAAAAGTTTGATTCAGAATTTGCAGTTCAGGTCGCTTTACTTCATGATATTTTAGAAGATACTGAAACAACTTATGATGAAATTGCTATGGAATTTGGAAAAGAAATTGCTCAAGCAGTTTTAGCACTGACAAAGGATTCTAAAATCCCTAAAGAAGAAAGAATGGCTGATAGCCTAAATCGTATTAAGAAGTTGCCAAAAGAAGTTTGGGCAGTAAAATTGGCAGACAGAATAACAAACTTACAAGTTCCGCCCGAACATTGGTGGAATAAAAAGATTATAGAATATCAGAAACAAGCAGTTCTAATATATGATTCACTAAAAGATGGAAATGAATATTTGGGAAACAGGCTTTCTGAAAAAATAACAGCCTATCTAAAGTATTGTTAAGAATTTCAGAATAATCATTGCCACTATAATGGTTTTGCTCTATTGCTGTTATGTTGTCACAGGATTTTTTCCTATAACTTAACTTTGGCTGGCTTTGAAAACTAAATTATACCTGATAATTATTTGTATCTGCGTTAGGGATTGCAGTGGAAATCCTTTTGATGAGGAACGAAGCAAAAGATTGGAACGGAAAGCCCGGCCCTTTTGGGAAACGCCCACATTATAATGGAAAGACAACTCCGGCTACAATACCCAAAGCAACGAACTAAAGATGTATTTTTTAAACTTTAAAAATTTATCTGGAATAATTAGGGGCTTCTTTTGTAATGGTTACGTTATGAGGATGGCTTTCGGTAATTCCGCTTGCTGTGATTCGGATGAAACGGCCTGTTTCCTGTAGTGTTGGAATATCTTTTGAGCCACAATACCCCATTCCCGCTCGTAACCCTCCTATAAACTGCTGCATACTTTCATTCAGTTCTCCTTTATAAGGGACACGGCCTACAATACCTTCGGGAACCAGTTTCTTCACATCGTCTTCCACATCCTGGAAGTAACGGTCTTTTGAACCTTCCTGCATGGCTTCAACGGAACCCATACCACGATATGATTTAAATTTCCGGCCTTCAAAAATAATAGTTTCTCCCGGAGACTCTTTTGTTCCGGCTAAAAGTGACCCTAACATTACACAATCGGCACCCGCAGCAATAGCTTTAGGAATATCACCTGTATAACGGATACCTCCGTCAGCAATTACAGGGACACCGGAACCTTTGATTGCTGCAGCAACTTCTAATACAGCAGAAAACTGCGGAAAACCGACACCGGCAACAATGCGTGTGGTACAAATAGAACCGGGGCCGATACCTACTTTTACGCCATCGGCCCCGTTAGCTACAAGATATTTTGCTGCTTCGGGTGTAGCAATATTGCCAACGATTACATCTATTTGTGGAAATTGTGCTTTGACTTCTTTTAATACATTTACAACCCCTTCGGTATGTCCGTGGGCAGTATCAATTATGATGGCATCGACACCGGCATTGACCAGTGCTTCTGCTCTCTGAACTGCATCTCCTGTAACACCGATGGCAGCAGCAACCCGTAAACGGCCAAATACATCTTTATTGGCAATGGGTTTTTGCGTTAATTTTGTAATATCCCTAAAAGTGATTAGCCCTACCAATTTATAATCAGCATTAACAACCGGTAACTTTTCTATTTTGTGGCCCTGCAGGATTACTTCGGCTTCTTCGAGTGAAGTACCTTCCGATACCGTAACAAGGTTTTGTGAAGTCATGACTTCAAGTATCGGGCGTGCACTGTTTTTTTCAAAACGAAGGTCCCTGTTGGTCACAATACCTTTTAGTGTTTTATTATCATCAACAATGGGAATACCGCCAATGCCAAATTCTTTCATAGCATTTTTTGCATCTGCAACAGTACAAGTTAAGGGCAATGTGACCGGATCGATAATCATTCCGGATTCGGCACGCTTTACTTTTCTGACTTTTGCTGCCTGTTGTTCAATAGTCATGTTTTTATGCAAGACACCAATACCGCCTTCCTGTGCCATAGCAATTGCCATTGCACTTTCTGTAACCGTATCCATAGCAGCAGAAACTACCGGGACATTTAAGGTTATATTCCTGGAAAACCTGGATTGAATGCTGACTTCTCTTGGAAGCACGTTAGAATAATTAGGAACTAAAAGTACATCATCGTAAGTCAAACCTTCACCGATAATCTTAGTGTTGTGTGCGTCCATTGCAATTTATAGTTGTAGTTAAATTGCGTGCAAATATAATGCTTTTTGCATATAGTAGGAAATAATGTAACCTATTACATTTTGTATTGCATTAAAATAAAAATATTTCTAGTGAAAGATATAAAATTAAAGGCTCATACTATAGCTAAATTAAATATCTGTCCTATTTTATAATTTTTAAAAAGAGGATAAGGATCACGAAAATTGACAGTTTTTTTAATCCAATGAATTATCAGGAGCACAAAATTTGTTATTTCCATTGCCTTTTGTCCCGCTTTTCGCTTTATCTGCGCAAAAAAGCGCAGGATGCCGCTACAATCGCGGCTATCAAAAAAATTTTCGTTTTTTTAGGAACACGGGAATAGTGGTGTGCCGGTATAACTTAAAAAATAGGCAGCCACCTAATACATTTCCCTATAGCTTTGTGTCTTACCGCCTTTGCGAGGAATTAAAAACACACAATGAATTAGTATACAATATGCTGTAGTAATAGTGATTAATGGTATTCTTTTTTCTGCAAAACCGATAAAGTTCGCCTGAAAGGGAGCCCTTCTTTTCTCGGATTTCAAAGACACACAAAAATCTAAAGAATAACTTATAACCAGGATTATGATATTTTATTTTAATTCAGCTATACTATAATCAAAAGAAAGTCTGGCTTCATATTCTATATTTGATGATACAAAATTATAAATGAAACTTTTAAAATTTCCTTACTTATGCATGGAAAGCAAGTTGATCTAATGTCTAAATAACTTCACAATCAATTAATGAAATTCACCAAATAATTTTGTAGCTTCATTATAGGCACTTTCAAAACTCATTGGGCTGGTATTTGTATTTTCTTTTTGAGCCGTAAAATACGACAATAGTTTTTCAGTAGGCATATTGCCCGTTAAGTCATCTTTTGCCATCGGACAACCACCAAAACCCTGAATAGCACCATCAAAACGGCGGCAACCGGACTGGTAAGCAGCATCTATTTTTTCGAACCATTTATCAGGTAGGGTGTGTAAGTGGGCACCAAATTCTATTTGAGGGTATTTTGGGATTAAGTTAGAAAATAAATAACGGATCACGTCGGGTGTAGAACTGCCTACAGTATCTGAAAGTGAGAGGATTTTTATACCCATAATTGACAATTTTTCCGTCCACTCGCCTACTATTTCAACATTCCAAGGGTCTCCATAAGGATTCCCAAAACCCATCGACAGGTACGCTACTACTTCCTTATTATTTTTATCTGCAATTTCAAGGATTTCCTGTAGTGTAACCAAAGATTCCGCAATGGTTTTATGAGTATTCCGCATCTGGAAATTTTCTGAAATAGAAAACGGAAAACCAAGATATTGGATAGGCTCATGTTCTGAAGCCATTTGTGCACCCTGAGTATTAGCAATAATAGCGAGTAACTTGCTCGTGGTTTGCGACAGGTCAAGTTTTGCTAAAACTTCGGCAGTATCCTGCATTTGTGGAATTGCTTTTGGAGATACAAAACTTCCGAAATCTACAGCGTCAAACCCAACACGTAATAATGATTGTATATATGCAGCTTTTCGGGCTGTAGGAATAAAAGGCCTTATCCCTTGCATAGCATCACGCGGACATTCAATTATTTTTATTGGTTTCATAAGATGCCAAAGATAATAAAGAATTATATTTTACGAAATCGTTTTTATAATTAGGACAGAATTAAAGCAATTTATAATGATTATTACCAATTTTAGGAATAAGAAATAGTATTACATATTATGGTAATATATAACTATTTATATATCTTTACATTCATCTGAATAAATATCATTATGATTGCTGTAATTACGGGAGATATCGTAAAATCGAGACACCAGCCTCCTAAAAATTGGATGGACGGGTTGCGGAAAACATTATCTAAATTCGGTAAAAGCCCGGGTAACTGGGAAATTTATCGCGGAGATGAATTTCAACTGGAAATTAAAAATCCTGAAGAGGCTCTGGCCATAGCTATTCAGATTAAAGCGTATTTAAAATCGATTAAAATGGATGTCAGAATGAGTTTGGGTATTGGTGATAAAACGTATACATCAAAAAAAATATCAGAAAGTAATGGTTCTGCTTTTATGCATTCCGGCGAACTTTTTGAAACACTGAAGAAGCAAAAAATCAATCTGGCTATTAATTCAGGGGCTGTCATTCCTGATGATGAACTCAATCTGATGCTCCGGCTAACGCTATCAATTATGGATAAGTGGTTGCCGCAATCAGCTGAAATAACAATAGTGACAATAGAAAACCCAACTTTTTCACAAGAAGAAATAGGTATAAAACTAGGTATAAACCAGGCCGCTGTAAGCAGAAGAAGAAAACGGGCCTATTTTGACCTCATTATGGATGTAGAAGCGTATTACAGAAAAAAGATTAAAACTGTTTTGGTATGATTATTTTTATACAACTATTGTTGGCCCATTTAATCGGTGATTTTATACTACAGCCAACGGCATGGGTTTCAGATAAAGAAAACAAACGCTATAGGAGCATTTATTTTTATATTCATATTGTATTACACGGTATGCTTGCGTGTGCCATAATAGGGACTACAAACTTTATCTGGTGGGGTGTTATACTTGCCGTTTTACATGGACTTATTGATTTTGTAAAACTATATTTCCAAACAGCAAGCAGTAAACGCAATTGGTTTATTATAGATCAGGTCCTGCATCTTTTAGCTATAGCAGGGATTGCAATTCTTTATTCAGGTAAAACATTTGAAATTATCAGGTTCAGTAATGCTGTCTGGATTATAATAACGGGATTGGTTCTCGTGACAAAGCCCGCTTCGGTTCTTATCCGGACTATTATTTCAGTATGGACCCCGGAAGATAAGAATCAGGATAATTCGCTACAGAATGCCGGGAATTATATTGGTATGCTGGAACGTATTTTTGTATTTTGTTTTATCCTTACCGGACATTTTGAAGCTATTGGTTTTCTTTTGGGCGCAAAATCGATATTCAGATTTGGCGATTTACAAGAAGCAAAAGACCGAAAACTGACAGAATATGTATTGATAGGTACGTTGTTGAGTTTCGGAATTGCTATATTGGCAGGGCTCTTAGTGCAGTCCGTATTATTGCAGTTGTTTTAGAAGCTTTTTATTAATTGCTTTTACCAATGCCGGGCCTTCATAAATAAAACCCGTATAGAGCTGAACCAGGCTTGCTCCTGCGGCTAATTTTTCTATAGCATCTTCAGCAGAATGAATTCCCCCTACCCCAATTATTGGAAATGCTTTATTGCTTTTTTCAGATAAAAAACGAATCACTTCAGTAGCTCTTTTTGTTAAAGGTTTACCGGACAATCCACCCATTTCTATTTTATTTACAGACTGAAGCCCTTCACGGGAAATAGTGGTATTGGTTGCTATAACACCAGAAATTTTAGTTTCACCTATAATAGCAATGATATCCAACAGTTGGGAATCAGTGAGATCAGGGGCAATTTTTAAAAGAATAGGTTTTTCAACCGGTTTAGCTTTATTTTTATACTGTAACGTTTGTAATAAAGCGGTTAATGGCGCTTTATCTTGTAATTCCCTAAGATTGGGTGTGTTTGGCGAACTAACATTCACTACAAAATAATCAACATAATCGTATAAAGCATCAAAACAAATTTCATAATCTTTAACCGCATCTTCATTTGGTGTTCGTTTATTTTTCCCGATGTTGCCCCCAATCAGGACACCCTTATTTTTCTTTAGCCGAATTACCGCTTCGGCAACGCCTCCATTATTAAAGCCCATCCTGTTAATAATCGCCGCATCTTCCTGTAGACGAAACAAACGTTTTTTAGGGTTTCCTTCCTGTCCTACCGGTGTTAATGTACCAATTTCTATAAATCCGAAACCAAAGTTGGAAAGTTCATTATATAGTTTGGCATCTTTATCAAAACCCGCTGCAAGCCCTACAGGGTTTTTAAAGCGTAGCCCAAAAACCTCCGTTTCCAGTCTTTTATCATTAACTACATAAAGGAACCTGAAGAGTGACTGAAAACCTGGGACTGATGATAAAAACCGGATAAGCGAGAAAGTAAAATAATGCACTTTTTCAGGATCAAACCAAAAGAACAAAGGGCGAAGGAGTACTTTATACATTATAATGATGTTGTGTTCCGCAAAATTAAAAATTTGAATGACGTAACACCTACAAAGCATCTGTTTTTATACTCAAACTATATAACTCCTAATTACCAGATAATAGTAATGAAGTAATTCAAAGTTTTTAATTAGTGAGGACTTTGGTTTTAAATTTTTAGTTTTTGCACTACATAGCAGCACTACGGAGTAAAAAAAGATGAAATTGAGGGCTGAAAGATCATGTTGCACCCAATTGGAAAAAGTTACATCACTTCAAAATAATATAAAAAGAAACAACAAACATTTAAAATGGTGTAAAAAAAACAGTAATAGTAGTACCTACATTTACCACTCATTTTACATAGTAATTAATTCTAAAAATTTAAAGTCATGGCAAAACAAAAAGACCATTCAGAAGGAAAAGTAGCTAAAGCAATTGAAGATCAAACTGCAAAATTACCATCAGATTTATTTTTATGGGCTGCATTAAGTTCAATGGCAGTATCTGCTACATTAAAATGTTTAGGTAAAGGGCACACTTCATTATTTGTGGGCCAGTGGGCAGCCCCATTTTTACTATTAGGCCTTTATAACAAGATAGTAAAACTAGAAGGCCACGATAAAGAAGATAATAATAACCAATAAAAATTCTTTTTTTTGGTCAAAAAAAAAGCCTGTGGATTTCACAGGCTTTTTTTAGTCCTATAAGACTACTAACTAAGCTAACATTATTATTTACTTAATAATTGTATGAGTGTTTATTTTTATTTCCATAGATGCTTCTTATAAATATAAAGCTCGAAAAAATAAAAGTTATAATTGTAGATAATTGCTCCAATAAGTCAACTCCTGACTTTACTCCTTGTTGTATTATTTCTGTAATTCCTACTCCGATAAAAAATATAGAGATCGCCAAAAATATAAATTGAACTTTTAAATTAATTTTAATCATAAATAAAGGGGTTATTTACTGTTAATTAAATGCAAACATTGAAGTAACAATGATACTAAAATTATTTATAATTTCACAATAAAAAATAAAATTTTCTTTAATTTTTAAAAAGTAGTTCAGCATATACTGTTATAATAATATACTACTGATTTTCTTAACATTACAATAACTTAACATTATAATAACTTAGTATGTTCAGTAATAAAATTTCGATGTATATTAAACAGAGGAGTATTTATGACCATTAGTGGCTAAAATATAAGTAGTAATACAGAAATTACATTTATAGATAAACAAAAAAAGCTCCGAATGATTTCGAAGCTTTATGTTTTTGGGTGAATGACCGGGTTCGAACCGGCGACCCTCGGTACCACAAACCGATGCTCTAACCAGCTGAGCTACAATCACCGTGTTTATTCGAGTGCAAATATAAAACTAATCTTTGCTTTCGCAAAGAAAATTATAAAAAATTATATCAAATCCATTAAGCTATTGACTGCCAAATACCTTTCTACAGTAAAACCTTCAGCATAATCCGTACCTATCAGCCTTCCCAGGTCCTGCGCCCTGTAATGGATACTATCAAGAAAGTTTTTCGTAGCAATTGGTGTTATGGGACCTTCTTCATCAGGATTATAAAATTGGGACTTGTACGCTACTATAGCATCCCGTTTTTTATCTTCATATCCTGTAATATCAACTACAAAGTCCGGTATTATATTTTTCCACTGGATGTAATGGTATACCAATTTAGGCCGCCATGCTTGCTGGGGCTGATCATCCACAGACGTTTCAATTTTTATTAAACCGGATAAGAAACAAGCATCAGAAACCAGGTTACTTCCTTTCTGATGATCGATATGCCTGTCGTCAATCGCATTGCAAAGTACAATTTCAGGCCGGTATTTCCGGAGCATCATAATGATTTTAAGCTGATGCGCTTCGTCGTTCACAAAAAATCCGTCACGCATATTTAGGTTTTCCCGGACCGTAACTCCTAGCAAAGCAGCGGCAGTGGCAGCTTCCTGATCCCGGATTTCAGCAGACCCGCGTGTGCCGAGTTCTCCTCTGGTAAGGTCTATAATGCCTGCTTTTTTTCCTAAAGCAATTTCTTTAGCAATAGTGCCGCCACAACTAAGTTCCACATCATCAGGATGTGCACCAAAAGCCAGTATATCTAATTTTAAATGTTCCAAAATAGTATATTTTAAATTATCTGTAATTATAGTATTCTTTTCATAGTCATTGATTTATGTACCGTTTCAAACCATTCTTTTTCCGGAATGCTGTCTTTTGTGATTCCTCCACCCATAAAAAGTAAAGCTTTGTCATCCTCAATCTTCATGCATCTCAGGTTGACAAACAAATCGCTTATTGTAGAATGATCCTGTAAATGATAATTCAGTTCTCCTAAAAAACCAGCATAAAATTCTCTATTATAACTCTCGTTTTTTAGTATAAATTCTTTAGCAGCCTCTTTGGGATAACCACATACCGCCGGTGTAGGATGTAAAATGCTTATAATTTCTTTAAGGCGGTGCTGTTCGTTCAGTATGCCTGTAATATCCGTTTTAATATGGGCTAAGTTACCTGCCTTAATCGTGTATGGCAATGAATAATGAAGATCTGAAATTACTTTACTTAAATGATCTACAATAAAGCGGGCTACGATTTCCTGTTCTTCTTTTTCTTTATGCTGCCATATAACATCATTATGGCCATTGAGTTGTTGCGTACCGGCCAGTGCAGCTGTAGTCAGGGTATGATTTTCTATTTTTAAAAATTGTTCTGAGAAAGCACCCATCCACAGACCCGTTGCAGGATGGAAAAAACAATACGAAAATGCAGAAGGATAATAATTTAAAATCCGTTGGAAGGAATTAATTAAATCATAATTAACCAAAGGCACTATTTCCTTTCTGGAAAGCACTACCTTACTAAAAATATTCTTGTTTATAGCATCAATCCCTTTCTGTACTAATGCTTCATGCTCTTCCTGCGAATCACTATCAATAAAATTAACAGAGGTGTTTTCTTCTATCGGAAAAAATGAAATCGGCTCTATAATGGTTTCTGATGCACCAACCGGAATAAGGATAATGGTATCTCCGTCAAATGGTGCAAATATAAACCCTTCTTCATGATAATCTTCGACAACATGTAATGTGGCATCTTTTTGAAAAAGACCGATAACAGAATTGCTATCAGGTTTGTTATAGACTACAAACGGTAATTGTTTTTGGAA
>DASVUQ010000258.1:0-1757 GCA_036386975.1 Flavobacterium sp.
TTTAAATTTATCTCACGGGTATCATATAGAGCAACACCCAATTTTTCAATACCATACCTATACATAATTTGTGCTTTTAAAGGCAGTATAGTTTGTATTTTATTGTCCTCGTTTGCCAGTGTGATAGGAGCTAATTTCCAAACCTTTACTGTATAATTGTCATCTTCAATTTTATTATCTTCATAAATAAGACCATTGAGGTTTTTATTAACAAGGTTTTCTATATCTTTTAATTTGATTGTCACCGGCAGGTTAATAAAAGAGGTTGTCGGCTCATATTGCAGTGGTGCAGCATCATCCGGCTCAGGTTGTAAAGTTGCTATTTTAGTTGTTGTAGAGCAACCACAAAATATAATAAGAAGTACAAACAATAGGAAACAATTTTTCGGCATAGGTGAGGATTTAGTCACCGTAAAAATAATAGTATTATACTTTTTTACAGTGTTTCTGTAACAGAAATATCTTATATGCGTCTAAAGTATTAAATCTTTTTTATAATTAATATTAATTAAAAAGAATAAATTTGTGCAACCTAAAATAGGTACTATACCAATACTAAATATGAAAAACAAGAACATCTATTTTTTAAGGTTGTTACTCCTGTTTTTTAGTTATACAGCTATACAGGCCCAAACTAAAAAATGGACACTTAGAGAATGTGTAGACTATGCAATTGCTAATAATATCTCCATAAAGCAGGCAGATTTAGATATTCAGGATGTTAATATTGATAAAAGGGCAGCTATTGGAAATTTTCTTCCTACTATAAATGCAAATGCTTCTCATTCCTGGAATATCGGATTAAATCAAAACATTACTACAGGTTTGCTTGAAAACCAGACATCACAATTTACCTCAGGAAGTTTAAATGCTAATATTACCATTTATAATGGGCTTCAGAACCACAATCGTTTACAAAGGTCAAAGTTATCTATGATTGCAGCTCAATACCGTTCTACAAAAGTTAGGGATGATGTTTCTCTGAATGTAGCGAATGCTTTTTTGCAGATTCTTTTTAACAAAGAAAACTTAAAAGTACAACAAGAGCAGGAAATAAATAACCAAAAACAAATGGAACGTACCCAGCAACTGGTAGAAGCGGGCTCAGTACCAAGAGGGGATCTATTAGATATACAGGCTACTGTAGCAGGTAGTAAACGAGCAGTAGTTACAGCAGAAAATACATTACTCATTTCAAAATTGAGTTTAGCACAACTACTGCAATTAAAAGATTTTGAAACTTTTGATATTGATGATCAGGAATATGATGTTGAAGATGTCATGATATTAGAATCACCTTTATCCATTTTAGAAAAAGCAAGGGAACAAAGGGTGGAACTTAAAATTGCAAAAACAAATTTAGAAATAGCTGAAAAAGATATAAAAATAGCAAGAGGGGCATATCAGCCGAGTTTACAGGGTTTTTATAGCTTTAGCTCAAGAGTTGCCTATTCTGACAGGGTTATTGGAGCTGTACCGGATACTGATAATCCATTCTCTGTAATAGGACAGGTACAAACCACAGGACAAAATGTAATAAGACCAAATGTTGCTCCAGTATTAGGAAATCCTGAATCATTCTTTGATCAGTTTAGCGAAAATAAAGGGCATAGCTTTGGGGTACAGTTAACTATTCCGATACTTAATGGGCTTTCAGTAAGAAATGCAGTAGAGCGGTCTAAAATAAATTATGAACGATCGAGAATTGCCTCACAACAAGCCGAGCTGGATCTGGAACGGAATGTGTATACCGCAAT
>DASVUQ010000259.1:0-1586 GCA_036386975.1 Flavobacterium sp.
TAGATAACTATAAGTTTCCAGTTCTTGCCGAGTTCTAGGTAAAAATAAACCCAGACCTGAAAATTTTTGATACCTGGCTCGAATTCTGGGGCTAAGTAATTTACCATTTTGTTGCACTCTCTCAATCAAAAAACTTTTATAATAATTTAAAAATTGATTGCAAGCTGTTACATCTGCACCAGAAAGTATCGTGATTTCTAGTATAAAGTTAGCTAAGTCAACGAAGGTTTCTCCACCAGAACGATAAATTTCCATAACAGATTTTTCAGAGTTGGATTTTTTCGGTAATAAAGCTGAATTAATCTGAATTTTCACCGCATCAGTGTTGGCTCTTAGGATTGAATCTATCACCGGATTAAGTTTCTCTGATAGCTGGTGAAAGTAATGATTTTTAGTTAGTGTCAAACTATGATACATATCCGAAGGTTCAAAATCCATAATCTTTTTAGCTATTTGACCTCCGTCAAGATTTGGATAATAGCTCAGGTGGTTTAACAATGACTCATAATAGTAATTTGGCGCTGCCAGTATTATTTGAGATGACAGGGTATATTTAGCGATATTTTGAAATGTATAGTGTACTTCAATATTTCCCCGGTTACAGTTTTGAAAAAACAGTAGTTCTAATCTACCATTAACAGCTTGATTAAACTTAGATAGAACTTCACTTATTCTTGGAAGCTCCATCCATTTAGGTTCTGAGCTTGAGATCGAACTGGAGTTGGGATTGTTATCAGGACTAATTTGCATTAGACTTCCACCATGACCTAAAAATACAATGACCCAACGTTTTGCCTGAAATTGTGATAAAGCCCAACTCAAATAGTCATTCAGGACGTTTTCACTACTACTGTCTGCTGTTTCCAAGTATTGGACATTAATGTTTCCTTTAGTAATAATATTTCTCGATAGCTGCTTTGCCTTACTCAGATCTGATTGTACTAACACCAAAACTTTGTCACTCTGCACACCTTTGCTTAACATCTCAATAATGGGTTGACCAAACCTTGATAAATCGTTGTCATAAGGCATCCAGTATAAAAGTATATAATCATAGTTCTTCTTAGGCTTATTTCCCGCGAGCCAGTTACCGTTTACTAATTTTTTATCCACATCTATTGAAGTGAAAAATGAAGCACTACTTAAAGCTAAGTATTGAATAGTTTCTCTTCTTTTCACGAGCTTACTCCTTCATTGAACGTGGTTATTTTAATCTAACGCTTGTTTTGGTCTTTTTTGTGGTGAATGTGCAGCAATTTAAAAAAGAAATTATATAGGGCTGGTGTCTGGCATTTTTTCATCTTCTTACTAGGTAAGCTCCAATATACTTTAGTTAAGGCTATGCAGTCCGGAAAAAATAACAAAAAATCGCTCTTACTATCTCAATAATTTAGATTCTTACATTCAATAATCGCAAATTAAAGATGTTGCTAACTCTCTTTATTAACCTAATATAATTACAGTAAAACGTGGCTATAATTTAAGTGGTAACTAAATTTATTGCCCCCTAAGCGGTGATATGTCCTCCAGAAATAATGCCATGTTAGATGTGAAATTTGAGAAGGGGAAATGACTGTAGCTGGGTT
>DASVUQ010000260.1:0-1663 GCA_036386975.1 Flavobacterium sp.
CAAACAATGGGGCTCCAGACGCTAGCGCTATACCCAAACATAAAGGAAGGGCAACAAGGAAAACCACAATACTGGCTGGTAAATCCCTTTTTAAATTTTTTGTTAAAAAATATTTTTTAATACCTGATGCCGCAGACACATAATTCTCTGCCATAAAATAACACGTTTAATTGAAAATGATAAAATAAGAAACCCTGATAAAGCTATAAGGTCGGAAAAACGATCAAAAAACGTTTGGCGGAGGGGTAGGAACTGGTGGATAAAAAGCTTGAACATGCTTGTCATGGTCAACGCTTATCATGATAGGTAATATTAGATTACTGGGGTGTATTAAGGCAAATCCAAAACTGCCTACTGTAAAATACTCTTTAATATTATATTCTTTAACATCGTTTGACTTCGCATTATTCTCGATTTCCAGCTGCATGATAACAGCATTAACCGCCTGCTTATCAAAATGCGACATAATAAAAGGCGCAACCGAAATAACCATCTTGCTAAAAAAGATGAATAAAAAAAGAATACTGAATAATTTCTTAGCGACTTCTTTTTTCATGATGCTACGGATGCAAAAGTATTAAAATCAAAAGATGTTTTACGATATCACATTTTTTTTACGTAAAATTTAAAATCAAGTTCCATTCCGTATGTTGTTTACAAAACGAAAACCATCGTTTAATAATATTCTGTACTTTGCTTTTTTAAATTAACCGTGAAAGATAAAATTGAACAATTACAGCTCAAGCGAGACCAAGCGTTAAAAGGCGGCGGAAGCCATCGCATTGATAGCCAGCACAATAAAGGTAAGCTTACCGCCCGCGAGCGATTGCATTTTCTGCTGGATGAAAATTCATTCGAAGAGATTGGTATGCTGGTAACGCACCGCTCTACCGATTTTGGGATGGAAAAGGAAATCTACCCCGGAGATGGCGTGGTGACCGGCTATGGAACAATAGCCGGAAGGCTGGTATACGTCTTTTCGCAGGATTTTACCGTTTTCGGCGGCTCGCTGTCGGAAACTCATGCAGAAAAGATTTGCAAAATAATGGACCTCGCCCTAAAAAACGGTGCTCCGGTTATTGGTCTAAACGATTCAGGAGGAGCAAGAATACAGGAAGGTGTGGTTTCACTTGGCGGATATGCGGATATATTTTACAGAAACACACTAGCTTCGGGAGTAGTCCCACAAATCTCGGCAATAATGGGCCCCTGCGCCGGAGGAGCTGTTTACTCCCCGGCAATCACAGACTTTATTCTGATGGTTGAAAACACATCCTATATGTTTGTAACCGGACCCAATGTTGTAAAAACGGTTACTCACGAAGAGGTAACTTCCGAAGAGTTAGGTGGCGCATCTGCACACGCTATAAAGTCAGGAGTAACTCATTTTGCCTGTGCCAATGAGATTGAAGCCATAGAAAACATCAAGCGCCTGCTTAGTTATATGCCTCAAAATTGTGAAGAGACTGCACCCGCTTTGACTTATGAAAGAGAAAATGAACAAATCGCTGAATTAAATAACATCCTTCCCGAAAGTGCAAACCAGCCTTATGATATACGTGATATAATCAACCATGTTATTGATGAAGATTCCTTTTTCGAAGTTCATAAAGCTTTTGCTGAAAACCTTGTTGTGGGATTTGGACGCCTGGCGGGGCGAAGC
>DASVUQ010000261.1:0-14263 GCA_036386975.1 Flavobacterium sp.
TATGCTCTTTTTCATTAGTTTTTTGTTAGTATTTCCTATTGATTTAAATCAGCAAGTAACTGGCGGAATAGATTTACCAATCTCAATGATTTTAATTATCCCTTCCTTAAAATATTTTTTATTAACAAAAAATAAATCTAAGATAAATTTAGAATTATCTATAATTTTATCAATTTTGGGGATTTTGATAATACAAGTCTTATTCACTAGCTATACTTTACGTCCTTATTTATCTTTTATTTTTTTCTTTTTACCAATATTAAGCTATTTTTATAGCATAAGAATAATACGCAATGAAATTTCCTTATTAACTTTTTTAAAATTTTTATCCATCAATATAATTATTTTTACCGTTTTTTACTTTGCCTCAATTTTGTTACAGTTTAATGGCGTTGTACGGGATGAAGGTACCTTAAATGGCAATTTTTTAGGTTTAAAATTGGCAGGTGTTTATGGAGTACATACTCTAGGCGCTCAGTTATTTATATTTATTTTTATTCTAATTTTCAATTTAATTATAAATAAGCCTAACATTCTATTTAGAATATTTTCAGTAATTTCATGCTTAATATTATTATATATAATTTTAATGTCTTTATCACGAGAACTGGTTTTAGGGTTGATAATCTTCTTTGGGTTTTTATTGGTGAAAAAATATGGCTATATTAAATCCTTCACTATTTTAACATTTTTAAGTGGGTTGATATATTTAGGGTTTAGTAATTTAATTAATTCTATATGGCAAGTCTGGGAAACAAAAATATCCGTAGGTAAAGAAGCAACAAATCTTAATGAATTAAGTAGTGGAAGATTAGATTTACAATATTTAGCAATTACACAACTAATAACCAATCCTTTTTTTGGAACTGGATTTCAAGGATATTTATTAAATTATAAAAGTTATAAAGGATATGAAACTCTAGAAGGATGGTCTACACATATTTATTTTCTAACTGCCTTATGGAAGATGGGAATTATTGCTTTTACTTTTTACTCACTATTTTTTTTAAAAATATTAAAAGATGTTTTTAAATATAAATATTTAGATTATAATAGTAAATCAATATTTATAGCATTTATAATATCATTTTTAATTGTTAATTTGTTTTGGGATGCGCTGTTAGCACCTAATATTATGATTTTATTTATGTTTATTATTGGAATGTTAAGCTTTAAAAACAAAGATTACAATAATAAATCTAAAATTGTAGAAAATATATATGTATAGGGAAAAATATCATTTATTTATTTGCGTCAACTATAATAACTCAAAAATTAGTTGGTGTACTCTGATAAATCAAATAGGAGAGCCAATCAATTCTGCAAGTCTTATAGCATTAAATGAAGGAACAGTAATAGATTGTATTTTTTATATAAATAATAATAAATTAAAACTATAAATATTATTCATTAATAAACTTAACTCTGTATCGCTTTAAAATAACATCCTCCAGAGTTAAAATACACTAGGAATAACAAGAATACAATATATGAAAGCAGCCTTTATTTGTGTTAATTATAACAACTCAAAAATAACTCAGGAATACATAATAAACATATTGGAAATAAAACATAATTATGATTTAAAAATTATAATCGTCGATAACGCATCAAAAGAGGAAGATATAAGTAACCTATCTGCTTATATAAATAAAATAGATAAGGAAGAAGTAATTTTACTGAAATCAAGCATAAATTTAGGCTATTTCAAAGGATTGAACTTAGGTATCAATTCACTTAAGAAAGAAGATTATGACTATATTATTATTGGAAATAATGATTTATCCTTTCAAAATGATTTCTTGTTAAAATTAGAAAAGAAAAGGGTAGAAAATGATATTCTGGTTATAGCTCCTAATATTATTCGTCTTGATGGTATTCATCAGAATCCTCATATTATTAAAAAGTTTGGTACATTTACAAAAGTATACAGAAGAATATATTTCACTAATTATTATGTATCTGTTCTTATACAATATGTATATAATGCTATTCGTTCATTTGTAAATCCTGCTGACAGGGTGGGTTTTGATAAGGAGTGTATTATAACAATGGGGTATGGAGCATGTTATATATTAACAACTCACTTTTTTAAAAAGTTTAATGAACTAGATGCTCCCAATTTTTTAATGGGCGAAGAAGGAGTTTTAGCTAATCAGGTTTTAAGTGTGGAAGGAAAAACATTGTATATGCCGGATTTAGTAGTTAGACATCACGACCACTCATCAATAGGGAAAATTAGTAATAAAAAGTTATATTCTTTTTCCAGAGAATCTTATTTTTATTATTTGAAACATCTAAAACATATTCAATAAATATGGCTAATACAGGCATAAAAAATAAAATTTTAGGGCTTTCCCCTTATATTGAGATTTTTATTCGGAAAGTATACTGGAACAATATTAACCTAATTTCAAAATATACCAGCAAAAACATTAGAATTTCTAATAATTTTACTGATTTTGATAAAATTTTAAAGTATTTAGAAACCGAAGGTATTGGGAATGGTAATTTAATGATATTACACTCTTCTTTTGAACCTTTAGAAGGAACAAAGCTAACACCAATGCAAGTTATTAATAAGTTGCTAGAATTTCTTGGAAAAGAAGGAACCTTAGCTATGAACTCTGCAAGAAAGTTTAAAGAAGAAGCAGGAGTTAAAGAGTATCTTACCAAAGATTATAAACATACGACAACTACCTATGATGTTAAACAGACAAAAGTATGGACAGGAGTATTGCCTTTTTTTTTGGTAAGACATCCTGATTCAGTGATAAGTGAATTTCCTCTCAATCCAATGGTAGCTATAGGCAAGCTGTCTAAAGATATGATGGAGAATAATTTAAAGGGGAATTTAATATCTTGTGGTACTGGATCTTCATGGGAGTTTTGTGTTAATAATAATGCGGTCGTTGTTGGAGTTGGCATAGATTTAACCCATAGTCTTACAATAATGCACGTGGCAGAAGAGGTCAATCCTGAAAGTTGGCCAATTGCAGATTGGTTTAGAACAAGAAAATTTTTAATTATTAACAATAATCAGAAAAAAGAAGTCACTGTCAGGGAAAGAAAGCCTAAATGGGGAGCCTTATACTTCGCAGAAAGAACATTATGCAAGGATCTGATTAAAGAAAAAATCTTAAAAACAACAAATATCGACGGTGTACAGGTTGAATATCTTCATGCCACAAAGCTTATTGATTTTCTTAATAAGAAGAACAGCAAAGGATATCCCTATTTTGGCATTAGCAAAAAGTATATAAAATGAAAATCGAGCATATTAAAAATATTAAATCTACTGTTCCTCTTTGTTTTATAAATGATACAGAACTTTTGGTCTCCCAAAATAATAAATTATTCTTATATGATATAGAAAAGGATAAACTAGTATATATTATTGATTTGCAGTCTACTTTTTTAAAAAAAGCTATTTCAAAAATTAAACTCTTAAGTAGACTTTTAAGACTAGGAGTTCGTTATTCAATACCTATTACAAAAAATATTATTTTAGTCGTATTTAATAATCGATTTTTTGAACTAAATATAATAAAAAAAGAGGTAAAAGAAACATTTGTTTTGCCTAGAGGCAATAGGCCATTAAATATTACTGAGGTAAAGAATATTAAAGGGTTTGATGATGGTTTGTATTTTGGTGAATATTTTGAAAATCTCAAAAGATTACCTGTGCATATATATAAAAGGAACTTTGATCAGACATGGAGTATTGTTTTTACTTTTCCGGAAAAAACAATTGAACATGTTCACAACATTATTCCTGATCCTTATAATGATTGTTTATGGTTATTAGTAGGGGATTTTGATAAAGCAGCAGGTATTTGGAAAGTAACAGAAAATTTTCAAAAAGTTGAACCAATTGTCACAAATAAACAAAAGTATAGGGCATGTGTAGCATATCCTACGGAGCATGGTCTGGTTTATGCTACAGATAGTCAACTTGAGAAAAATTCAATTAGGATTTTAAAAAAAGAAGACGAAATGTGGGTGTCAAGATTTATTAAGGAAATTAATGGGCCAGCAATTTATGGATGCAAAATAAAAGAAGATATTTTTTTCTCAACTTCGGTTGAAGGAGATAGTTTAAGCAAAGGCAAACTGAAAATGTTTTTAGATAAAAAGCCAGGGCCAGGTATTTTAGATAATAATAGTGTTATTGTAGGAGGTAATTTAGAAAAAGGTTTTAATGTTATGTACAAAAATAAAAAGGATAAATGGCCTTTTATATTATTTCAATTCGGCGTTATGATATTTCCTAGTGGAAAAAATAATTCCGATAAGCTTATTTTATATAATATTGCACTAAAGTCAAATGATCTAAATACATCAATTTTTAATATAAAAAAATAATAAATATGAAAATTAATAAAGAACTTTTCTTAGAAGGACTAAAAAATCAGTTTGAAGATTCTGATGCAAATAAGTTAAATTTTGAGTCAAAATTTACACAATTAGAAACTTGGGATTCACTTACAAGATTTTCGATTATTGCATTCGCAGAAGATGATTATAATGTTATAATTACCCCTGAGCAGTTAAATTCCTTTGAAACACCAAATGATTTATACTTATTTATAGAAAATAATATCTAATTAAATTAATATGGCTTCAAAAATTAGTGCTATTTCTGCTTATCTGCCTCATAAAGTTGTTACAAATGAAATTATTAATGAGCAATTTCCAGAATGGAGTGCCGAGAAAATTTCGAGTAAAATAGGCATTTTTAATAGAAGAGAAGCAGATGAAGATGAGTTTGTCAGCGATATGGCTATCAAAAGCGCGTTAAATCTCTTTAAAGAGCATAGAATTGATAAAAATGATATCGATTTTGTCTTATTATGTACACAAAGCCCAGACTATTTTTTACCTACAACAGCTTGCATCGTACAGGATAAATTAGGATTAAAAACTAGTTGTGGAGCACTGGATTTTAACTTGGGATGTTCGGGATATATTTACGGATTGGCTTTGGCTGAAGGGTTAATAAGTTCAGGGGTTGCGAAAAATGTTTTATTAATTACTTCCGAGACTTATACAAAACATATTCATAGCGAAGACAAATCCAATAAAACAATTTTTGGGGATGCAGCAACAGCTACATTGCTTTCATCAGAAGGTAAGTGTGAAATCAAACAATTTGTGTTGGGAACTGATGGGAGTGGTGCAGAAAATTTGATTGTAAAAAAAGGAGCTCTTAAGTATAATGTGAGAGATGGTAAGAATATATATGAAAATGGGGAATTCGTAAAAAATGACAATAATCTTTTCATGGATGGTCAGCAAATTTTTCAATTTACAACAAAAGCTGTTCCTGAACTGGTAAAAGATACGCTTGCTAAAAACAATTTATCAATAAACCAGATAGACTTGTTTATTTTTCACCAAGCTAATAAATTTATGCTGGACTATATTAGAAGGAAAATAAAGATTCCGGATGAAAATTTCTTTATTCACTTAGAAGATGTTGGCAATACAGTTTCATCGACAATTCCAATTGCATTACAAGAAGCAATGAATTCCGGGCGAATTAAAAAAGGGATGACTGTACTAATAGCTGGTTTTGGAGTGGGATATTCTTATGGTGCTACAATTCTAAAATTTTAATTTATGCAAATACAAGGTAATACTCTCTTAATAACGGGTGGAACAGGATCATTCGGAAATGCAGTATTAAATCGATTTCTACACACCGATCATTTCAGTGAAATTCGAATTTTTTCTCGTGATGAAAAAAAACAGGACGATATGCGAAACCAGCTTAAAAATGATAAGCTAAAATTTTATATTGGCGATGTGAGAGATTATAACAGCATTGAAAGAGCCATGCACAGCGTGGATTATGTTTTTCATGCAGCAGCTTTAAAGCAAGTTCCTTCTTGTGAATTTTTTCCTATAGAAGCTACAAAGACTAATGTTTTTGGAACACAAAATGTAATTGATGCTGCCGTGGCTAATAATGTTCAAAAAGTAATTTGTTTAAGTACTGATAAAGCGGCTTACCCAATCAATGCAATGGGAATTTCAAAAGCATTGATGGAAAAAGTTGCCATTGCTGCTTCGCGAAATATAAGTAAAAACAAAACAACAGTCTGCCTGACCAGATATGGTAATGTAATGGCTTCAAGAGGTTCGGTAATCCCTTTGTTTCTAAATCAAATCAAAACAGGAAAAACTCTGACCATCACTGATCCAAAAATGACCCGGTTTTTAATGTCGCTGGATGAAGCAGTAGAACTTGTGCTTTTCGCTTTTGAAAATGGAAACCAAGGCGATTTATTCGTAAATAAAGCTCCCGCAGGGACAATTGGCGATTTAGCTGAAGCATTGAAAGAACTTTGTCAAGCTGATAATGCAATTAAAATTATAGGAACGCGCCACGGTGAAAAACTGTATGAAACCCTATGCACCCGTGAAGAAATGGCAAAAGCTGAAGATATGGGAGAATTTTATAGAATTCCAGCTGATAACAGGGATTTAAATTATGCCCAGTATTTTTCTGAAGGAGAAAAAGAGATTTCGGTTGTGGAAGATTACCATTCCCACAATACAGAACAATTGGGGGTTAAAGGCATGAAAAAATTATTGATTAAATTGCCACTGATACGCAAAGAAGTTTTTGGCGAAGATGTAGCGCAAATGCCAGGATAATGATGAATCAGCAGCCTAATTTAATTCAGGGAGGCATGCATGAAGATGAAAGAGGCAAGTTAGTTTTTGCCAACGGCTTTGATCTTTCAGATGTAAGACGCTGCTATATCATCGAGCATACAGATATTGCTGTCGTTCGAGCGTGGCAGGGACACAAAAAAGAGCAAAAATGGTTTCAGGTAATTTCAGGAAGTTTTTTAGTTGCTGTCGTAAAGCCCGATAATTGGGTAAATCCGTCTCAAAACCTTAATGTAGCAACATTTGTGCTCAAAGCTGAAGAAAATCAGGTTTTATATATTCCTGGAGGTTTTGCAAATGGATTTAAAGCGTTAGAAAAAAATTCAAGAATAATCGTTTTCTCTGATTTTTCTGTAGAAGAATCGGCAAGCGACAATTTTCGGTTTAACAAAGAGCTTTGGTTTGATTGGACATAATAACAATTAGAAATATAAATAATGCTAAAAATAGGAATTACCGGGCAGGCCGGATTTGTCGGGAAGCATCTCTATAATACTTTAGGGCTTTTTAAAGAAGAATTTGAAAGAGTAGATTTTCAAAAAGATTTTTTTGACGATTCTTCCAAACTAAATGATTTTGTTTCAAAATGTGATGTAATTGTGCACCTGGCAGCAATGAACCGGCATAACGATCCGCAGGTAATATATGATACAAACTTGGGATTGGCTAAAAAATTAGCTACTTCACTTAAAGAAACCGAAAGCAAAGCCCATGTTCTTTTTTCTTCATCAACTCAAGAAGAAAGAGACAACCTTTATGGAAAATCTAAAAAAGAAGCAAGAGAATTACTTGCAGACTGGGTAGCAAAATCAGGGGGCAAATTCACAGGGATGATTATACCAAATGTTTTTGGACCATTTGGCCATCCGAATTATAACTCTGTGATAGCGACTTTCAGCCATAAAATTGCCAGAAACGAAACCCCGACAATTGATGTGGATGGAGATTTAAAGCTGATTTACGTTGGGGAACTTGTCGATGAAATACTAAAAAAAATCAGAAGCGGTGAAAGCAGGCATGAAGTTTTTGTACCACATACATCTGAATCAAAAGTTTCACGACTGCTATTTCTTTTAGAAAAATATAAAGAGGAATACCAAGATAAAGGAATAATTCCAGAATTAAACAGCAAATTTGAAGTAAACCTCTTTAATACCTTCCGTTGCTATATGGACATTCCAAATTATTTTCCGGTAAAATTCACACAGCATACTGACCCAAGAGGCGCTTTTGTTGAAGTAATTCGATTGAATGTTGGCGGCCAGATTTCTTTTTCAACAACAGTTCCTGCGATCACCAGAGGAAATCATTTTCATACCCGAAAAATTGAACGTTTTGCTGTAATTAAAGGGAAAGCTCTAATCCAATTAAGACAAATTGGAACAGATGAAGTTCTTGATTTTTATCTTAACGGTGAAGAACCTGCCTATATTGACATGCCTGTCTGGTATACGCACAATATAAAAAATGTTGGGGAAAAAGAATTATATACTATTTTCTGGATTAATGAATTTTATGATCCTAATGACCCGGACACTTACTTCGAAAATGTATAATTTTAAATAATTAAATAGCCCAGATATAAATGAAATCAAGACTTAAAGTAATGACTGTTGTAGGGACAAGACCTGAGATCATAAGACTTTCAAGAGTCATGGCTGCTTTAGATAATTCAGATGCCATCGAGCATATAATTGTCCATACGGGCCAAAATTATGATTATGAATTGAACCAGATCTTTTTTGATGATTTGAGAATCCGCAAGCCAGATTTTTTCTTAAACGCTGCCGGAGCTTCTGCAACAGAAACCGTAGGCCACATTCTAATAAAAATTGATCCTTTGCTTGAAAGCGAAAATCCTGATGCATTTCTGGTTTTAGGAGATACAAACAGCTGTCTTTGTGCTATTCCAGCAAAAAAAAGGCACGTACCTATTTTTCATATGGAAGCCGGCAACCGCTGTTTCGACCAGCGCGTTCCCGAAGAGACGAATAGAAAAATTGTAGACCATGTTTCAGATATTAATTTGACTTACAGTGATATAGCAAGAGAATATTTGCTTAGAGAGGGGCTTCCTGCTGACAGGATAATTAAAACGGGTTCGCCGATGTTTGAGGTACTAAACCATTATCTTCCTTCTATTGAATCTTCTGATGTTTTAGAAAGATTAGGTTTGGAAGAAGGAAAATTCTTTGTGGTCTCTTCCCATAGAGAAGAAAACATCAATAGTGAAAAAAATTTTCAAGGATTAATGGACAGCTTGAACTTGATTGCCGAAAAATATGATTACCCTGTTATCGTGAGTACACACCCGAGAACGCGTAATATGATTGATAAAAAAAATATTAAGATGCATGAAAATGTCCAGTTCTTGAAGCCGCTCGGTTTTAATGACTATAATGCGCTGCAGATGAAATCTTTCGCCGTGCTTTCTGATTCCGGAACCATTTCTGAAGAATCATCAACTTTGAATTTTAGGGCATTAAACATTAGAGATGCTCATGAAAGACCAGAGGCAATGGAAGAAGCTTCTGTCATGATGGTAGGATTGAATCCAGAAAGAATAATGCAGGGACTAATTCAATTGCAGTATCAAAAAACAGGAAGCGAGAGAAACTTCAGGCCTGTTGCTGATTATTCTATGCCCAATGTTTCTGAAAAAATGGTTCGTATTATTTTGAGCTATACAGATTATATTAAAAGGACTGTTTGGAGAGAATTATAAAACTCGTTTTATGAAAGTACTTTTCTTGACTATGGTTAAAATTAACTCCTTTGGAGACAGAGGGATTTATAATGATCTTCTTCGTAAGTTTTATGAAGAAGGGCATGATGTTTTTGCAGTATGTCCGGTTGAACGCCGGGAAAAAAAGAAAACAAGTGTCAGAAAAGAAAAAGAAGGTACTGTTTTAAATGTAAAGACCCTCAATCTACAAAAAACAAATATTGTAGAAAAAGGATTGGGCGTATTAGCAATTGAATATCAATTTCTCTCTGCCATAAAAAAACACTTTTCCAGCATTAAGTTTGATGTCGTCATTTACTCTACGCCTCCAATTACATTTTCAAAAGTTATCAGTTTTATTAAAAAGAGAGACAATGCTTATTCCTATTTACTGCTAAAGGATATCTTTCCACAAAATGCAGTCGATATGAAGATGCTGAAAGAAAATGGAGCACTTCATAAAATGTTTGTAAAGAAAGAAAAACAATTGTACGCCCTCTCTAATTCCATAGGTTGCATGTCAGAAGCAAATGTGAAGTATGTTTTAAAACACAACCCGGAGATAGATGCAAAAAAGGTAGAAATAAATCCCAATACAATTGAACCAGTTTCTTTTCACCAAGGTGAGATAGAAAAAAATGCCATCAAAAAGAAATACAATCTCCCGGCAGATAAGAAGATTTTTGTTTATGGAGGAAACCTGGGCAAGCCACAGGGAATTAATTTTTTATTAGAGACAATTAAAACCAATAAAAATAATGCTGTGTTTTTTCTTGTTGTCGGTTCTGGAACAGAATTTAATCGTATTGAAAGATGGTTTCAGGAAAATCAGCCTGAAAATGCATTGCTCTTGCCAGGAATACCAAAACAAGATTATGATTTGCTCTTAAATGCATGTGATGTAGGTATGATATTTTTGCATAAGGACTTTACAATTCCAAATTTTCCTTCGCGGTTGCTTTCTTATCTGGAAATGAAGATGCCTATTATTGCTGCAACCGATCCAAATACGGATATTGGAACTGTTATTGAAGAAAATCACTGTGGGCATAAAATTATTTCTGGTGATATTGCAGGAATGCAAAAGGCAATAGATGACTTAGTTTCCGATGAAATGCATTATAGTAAAATAAAAGATAACGCCTGGAATTTGCTTCAGAAGGATTATCTAGTGGCACGTTCGTATAATTTAATAAAAGAAAAAGTGCATGTATAAATATTTTTTCAAGAGACTAATAGACTTTTCGATTGCCTTAACAGCATTATTAATTATTTCTCCGGTACTTTTGCTGTTGATGTTTTTTTTGACAATTGCAAATCAAGGAAAACCTTTTTTTATACAAAAGCGGCCAGGTAAAAACGGAGTTATTTTTAGCATTGTAAAATTTAAAACTATGAACGACAAAAAAGACGCCCAAGGAAATCTGCTGCCAGATTCTGAACGGCTTACCAAGATAGGTTCGTTTGTAAGAAAGACTTCTTTAGATGAAATACCGCAATTAATTAATGTACTCAAAGGCGATATGAGCCTAATTGGCCCAAGGCCGTTATTGTGCCAATATTTAGAATTATATTCTGATTTTCAAAAAAGAAGGCATGAAGTACGGCCAGGAATCACTGGCTGGGCCCAAGTAAATGGGAGAAATGCGATAAGCTGGGAGAAGAAATTTGAATATGATGTTTGGTATGTCCAAAATATTTCATTGCAGTTGGATATAAAAATAGTATTTTTGACTATAAAAAAAGTATTTATTTCAGAAGGCATAAATGCTGATAACATGTTAACTACAGAACCTTTTAGAGGAAATTAATTATAGGATGATTATTAAAGCTATAGAATACGTTTATCCAAAAAATAAAATCAGTAACGAAGATTTAAGTAAGACGTTCCCGGATTATGACTTTTCAAAATTTGAAGAGAAGGTCGGTATTAAAAATAGGTATTGGGTAGAAGAGGAAACTGCTCTTGATTTAGCTGTTCAGGCTTGTGAAAAACTTTTTGAACGATACGACAGACAAAAAATTGACTATATTTTATATTGTACACAAAGTCCTGAATATTTTTTGCCAACAACAGCATGTATATTGCAAGACAAACTTGGACTCAAGAAAAATATTGGAGCTTTAGATTTTAATCTAGGTTGCTCTGGATTTACCTATGGAGTAAGTTTAGCAAAAGGTTTGATTTCTTCAGGACAGGTTAAAAATATTTTGTTGGTAACGGCTGAAACCTACTCAAAATATCTTCATCCCCTTGACCGCTCAAATAGAGCTATATTTGGAGATGCTGCAACTGCAACGCTTATTTCGCATGATGAAACTGCGGGTATTGGAGAATTTCTTTTCGGAACGGATGGCACTGGTTTTAATAAACTTATTGTAAAAAACGGTTGCAGCAGATTTCCTTTTGGACAAAATGCTCCAGAAATCGTTTATGGAACAAACAATATTTATACTGATAATCATTTGTATATGGATGGTCCCGAGGTTTTTAATTTTACAAGTGAGGTAATTCCGGGTTTTACAAAAGAAATTTTACAAAAAAATAATTTAAGTTTAGAAGATGTAAATCAATTTGTATTTCATCAAGCTAATGCTTTTATGCTTAACTTTATGCGTAAGAGGTTAAAGATAGCAAGTGAATATTTTTTTGTTGATTTGGAAGATGGAGGTAATACGGTTTCTTGTACTATTCCGATTGCTTTAAAAAAATATAGTCAAAATATTGATGATAACACAAATGTTGTTATTGTTGGATTTGGTGTAGGCCTTTCATGGTCAGGAGGTTTAATTAAAATTAAAAATAAATTATAAAATTATTACATTATGAAAAGGAATGAATTCATTTTAGGGTTGGGAGAAGAACTAGAATTAAATGAAATACTAACTGAGAACACCAATTTAAAAAATTTGGATGAATGGGATTCAATGGCTTCAATGTTGCTTATTGGATATGTGTCAAATGAAGTTGGGGTCACTATTACATCAGATGATTTAAAAGATATCACAACAGTAAGCTCGCTAATAGAAAAAATTGGTGCTGACAAATTTGAATAGCAAATGAATCAAGAATTTAAAGGAATTGAGATTAGAGCAGTATCAAGTTGTGTCCCTAAAAACACAATCAAAAATGATTTTTTTGAATCACTCTTAAGTCCAAAAGAAATGAGAGCATTCGAAAAAACAGTTGGCATTAATGAAAGAAGATGGACACTAGATAATGTTACAGCTTCAGATTTAGGTTTTGTGGCGGCCACTCGTTTATTTGAAGGTTCACCAGAATTAAAGGAAAATATAGGTTGCTTAATTTTTTTAAGCCAGACTCCAGATTATAAAATTCCTTTTTCATCAAATATTTTACAGACACGTCTGAACCTAAATAAAAATATTCTTTGTTTAGATATCAATGCAGGATGTGCAGGATTTATACAAGGCTTGAATGTTGCATTTTCAATTGCTTCAAATTGGCATAAAACAAAGGTGCTGCTAATAGTTGCAGAAACAATGTCAAAAATTATTTCGAATAAAGATCGCAGTACATCAATGCTTTTTGGTGATGGTGCTTCAGCTATTATTATTGAAAAAACAGGCAACGACACTGCTGAAGCGGTCTTTAATATTTTTTCAGATGGCGACTATGCAGACGCTATTAAAATTCCTGATAGCGGATTTAGGAATGAAGCTAGCATCGAAAGTTTTAAGATAAACGATGATGGTAATGGAAATTTTAAAAATTCTTTACAGCTTTTCATGGACGGGCCAGGTGTTTTTGATTTTACCCTAAGAGAAGTGGCCCCAGGTATTGAAAATCTTTTTCAATCATCCCAAAATGAAATAGAACAAGTTGACTTCTTTTTATTACATCAATCAAATAAATTTATTATTTACCAAATAGCTTCAAGATTAAATATTCCAAAAGAAAAAGTCTTGCTGAATATTGATAAATTTGGAAATACTAGCGGAGTTTCAATACCACTATTGCTATCGAGTTTTAAAAATGAAATAGCAGATAAAAAAAACTTGCTTTTTAGCGGTTACGGCGTGGGATTAAATTGGGGAAATTGTCTTTTAAAAAATGCTTCTATTAAAATAACTGATATTGTAGAAATTTAGAATGGTTCAAAATAAAACAATTATTATAACTGGTGCTTCATCTGGTATAGGTAAAGAGATTGCAATTTACTTAAGTAAGCTGGGCGCAAATTGTATTTTGATAGGCCGGAGTGCAGAGCGGCTTAAAAAAGTTGAAGCAGAATGTATATCGCCTGTATTGACAATTTCCACAGACTTGCAAAATTTTGAAAGTTATGAAGGAATCGTGCAAAAGGCATTTCAAGCATTTGGTCCGATTTATGGATTTGTTCATTCTGCTGGAATTGAACAGACAATTCTTTTGCAACAAATTAAAATTGAAGGACTAAATGAAATATTTAATATAAATGTTTTTTCAGCAATAGAATTTATTAAGATTATAACTAAGAAAAAATACAAAGACGAAAAGCAAAGCTTTGTTCTTCTTTCATCAATAATGGGTGTAGTTGGCAATAAAGGCTTAGTTTCTTATTCAGCAACTAAAGGAGCTGTGATTTCAATGGTAAAGTCAATGGCTCTTGAATTGGCTTCAAAGAATACAAGAGTAAACGCTGTTTCGCCAGGCCATATATCTGATTCAGAGATGTCGCAAAAAAAAGAAGAATATCTTTCAGAAGATGCAGTAAATGCCATTGAAAAAAATCATCCTTTAGGTTTGGGAAAATGTATAGATATAGCAAAAACTACTGCTTTTTTGCTGTCAGAGGATTCAAGTTGGATAACAGGACAAAATATAATAATTGATGGAGGATACTCAATTCAGTA
>DASVUQ010000262.1:0-2989 GCA_036386975.1 Flavobacterium sp.
CATAAAAAAATGGATTGATAAATACCATTATAAAGCCCACCAGGGTATAGAGAGGGAAAAACCGGTTAATAGGTTTAAAATGGCAGCCTGATTCAACTAAGAAATGATCAAAAGTGGTCTAGTGATGTCGAGGTATTTTAATCCGCTTGATTTATGTTTTATAACTTACAGACTTACTGTAAAAAAAAATGTATTCTCTCTTTTAGTAAAAATGGTTTTTAATAACTATTTAATAACACGAACAAAACTTTAGAATGAGAATATCTGGATACATTTACTAATTAACATTTAAAAACATATTTCGTGAAAAACAAATTCTACTTTTTACTTTTCTTTATTACATTGTCTTTTTCAGTAAATGCACAATCAGTATTATCAACCTATGAAACTCGTAATTTTACCAGCAATTTGTTGCAGGCTACAAATCTATTTTGTTCAGCAAATGCTAGTACAAGCGGAACTAGTTACAGAGTTAATATCATTTCCCCAACAGCCAATCCATTACAAATTAATAAACTATACAAATTTACTGATGAAGAAAGTAATATTATTTATTTATATGTGGTAAGTAAAAATGCTATTGCTGATACTGATAGAGACTCTTACAGTATAAGTAGCTTTGTATTACAAAGTCCGTCGTGTTTAACTCCAAAAGGTTACAATACAAGGGATCTTGGAAGTAATTATTCTACTGCTTCCAATCTAGTATGTTCAGGAGCTGCTTCAACTAGCGGTACTAGTTCTTTAATAAACGTTCTATCAACTTCTGCATCTCCTTTGGAAGTTAA
This sequence comes from Flavobacterium sp., assembly GCA_036386975.1. Taxonomy (GTDB): domain Bacteria; phylum Bacteroidota; class Bacteroidia; order Flavobacteriales; family Flavobacteriaceae; genus Flavobacterium. The sequence continues at coordinate 789 of DASVUQ010000262.1, forward strand.
CAAACTCTATAAATTTACTGATGACAATAGTAATATCAAATATCTATATGTATTAAATATATTGTCAGAACCTGTATCAGATAGAGATTCCTTTTTTGAGAGTAGTTTTATAGTAGAAAATCCAACCTGTACCTATGGTTATAATACAAGAAATCTTGGGAATAATTTAACTACTGCTACCCCTCCGGTGTGTACAGGCACCGCTGCAACTAGCGGTACTAGTTTTTTAATAAATATTTCATCTTCAATATCTACAAATCCTTTAGAACCTGCCAAACTTTATAAATTTACAGATGAAGCCAATAATATCAGTTATTTGTATGTAATAAATAAATTGTCGTCTATAGCTACAGATAGAGATATTTATAGTCAGAATAGTTTCATGATACAATTTCCTTTTTGTGATTTTGATAATGATGGAATCGAAGACAATGTAGATAATTGTAAGCTAACATCTAATGCAAATCAATTAGATTCAGACTCAGATGGTAAAGGTAACGTTTGCGATAATTGTCCTTCAAATCCAAATTCAAGTCAATCTGATATTGATTCAGATGGTATTGGAGATGTTTGTGATAACGATATAGATGGAGATGATGTTCTTAATGGTTCAGATAATTGTCCAACAATAGCTGGACCTACTTCAAATAATGGCTGTCCTTTCCCTGCAGATTTAACTATATATAAATACAAAGTTAGTATTTTTAGTAATTGTTTTGATTGTAGTTCTAATTTAGATAATTTAGGAAATAAAAGACATATTTTAAATAGAGATCAAAGCGGTATTATAAGTATCCAACAAATAATAATTGATAATATAGGTTCAACTTCTTCTACAAGTACAGATTTAAAGTTTTATTTATCTGTAGATGCGACCTATAGTCTAGATGATTATTATTTCAGCAATTATAACATTTCATTACCTCAAATTAACCCAAATGACTATTTACAAAGATCAAAAGGAATTTTTGCTGTTGATGTACCCAGCAATAAAGTATCTGGTAATTATAATATTTTAATAATCATTGATAAAGATAATAGCGTTAACGAAGGAACTATTGGAGGTGAAAATAATAATTTAATTTCAATACCAATTAGTTACACTAACAGTAATAGTAATAATAGAAATTCCCTAACTAAAGAAAGTATTGAGTTTCTTAACACAAATAAATCTGATGAAAGTTTTAATGATGACAAAGAATTTTACGCTTTTGAAATCTATAATTTTTCAGGAACACTCATTAATTCGTCTAAAGTGAATTCTATTGAACAAGAAAATGATATTATAAGTAAACTACCGTCAGGTCTATACATTATAAAGACACCTAGTAAAACTAAAAAAATATTAAAATAATTAATATGTTATAGTTTTATAAAAGCACATATTGAACATGCCCCAAAAAGTTAGACACTATTTGGGGCATTTTTTATGGAAGTAAAATTGTCTATATAATATTGAAATTCCAACGCGTTGTCGCGTAACCTAAAATTTTAAAAGTAAGTTATGAAGCTGACATACCCTAAATGATGAGCAATATAATCAGCTTAAAAAGATTGCGAACCTAGTTGATCTGCCCGGATGTAGATAAACAGTACAAAAAAACCAGTGAATACTGGGTTTTTTATTTATTTCTTGTGACCTCGACTGGATTCAAACCAGTAACCTTCTGAGCCGTAATCAGATGCTATATTTAGTTGTGCCACGAGGCCTTTCCAAGAACTTTATTATTCGGATTATAACTGCTTTAGGATATAAGGGATAAAAAGAAGCATATTACCTATCAGAGTGTAAATTAAAATTTAAATACTGAAACAAAGAAAAATATAAGTTATATATCTTAATGTTTTAATCCCAAAAAAACAGAACATGATGCCTACTCTTATGCAAATTCAAAAGGATTCAAAAGCAAATCATCTGGAATTAAGCAGTTATGAAATAGTAACGCTCTCTATCCAGGTGAAAGGAATCAAATTTTAAAGAGAGGCCTGACTGTCTTTCAAAAAAAGATCCTACACCTTTAAGAGGTATAGCAAATCGTTAGGATTTTCACTTTGGACAAAAACGACAATTACTGAAATTTTAAAAAAGCAATCATTGAAGTTCTAACATAAAAGAATCTGATTTTTACATTCCTATAACTACTATCATTTTATTATATGTTATAGGCTAAATGCAAATTAAAAAACCCCAAACTCTTAAT
>DASVUQ010000263.1:0-3851 GCA_036386975.1 Flavobacterium sp.
TTCGGGATTACAATACAGGGCACCAGAAAAGGGTTTTTGGGAATATAACGTAGGGGTCGGTAATATATTTAAGGTATTTAGAATTGAAGCCAGCTGGAGGGCCAGCTATTTCAGGCCCGACGCCCGGAATTTTGCGATAAAAGGATCTTTTGGGTTTCATTTTTAACCTGAACTTGTTCCCCGTTCTTTAACCTGAACTTGTTTCAGGTTCCAAACTTTAATTTCTGTTTTTTGAAGCCTTTCCGGCTATCCATTACAAGAATTTTCACCACATCTTCCTTTTCTAAGTCTTAAAAAGAGCTTCTTACGGCGCTTTTTTAAGACAAGAAAAGGGAAGCGTGTTTTCAAATTGCTTTTCATTTCTATCCGGGCTATGCCCTTTTTTATTATGCAGGAAGCTATAGATCATTTAATACAAAAAGACGAAACACTAAAGTATATTTTAGAAACCTTCGGTAACCCGGTAATTTTAAAACGCGAGGAAGGTTTTGCCTCCCTATGCCATATTATTTTAGAACAGCAGGTATCCATTGCCTCGGCAAAAGCATGCTATCAAAAGCTGGAGCATTATTTAGGGGCAGTAACACCACAAATCCTATCACATGCCAGCGATGATACACTTAAAAAGTGTGGTATCTCGCGTCAAAAAATACTATATATAAAAGATCTTGCCGCAAAAGTCATTGCAAAAGAAATTGATTTTACTTCTTTTGCATCCAAATCAGAAGAGCAGGTCAGAAAAGAATTAATAGCTTTAAAAGGAGTAGGCAATTGGTCTGCAGATGTTTACCTTATGTTTTGCCTACAGTCCCCGGATATAGTACCGCTGGGCGATATTGCCATAAAAAATACACTAACAGCACTTTACAATTGCCATACGCATGAGGAGATGGTAGCGGTTTCAGAGCAGTGGAAACCTTTCCGCACGTTTGCCTCCTATACGATCTGGCATTATTATCTTAGTAAGCGTAACAGGATATAGCTAGGATGATTTATAGAAATCTTGTAACTTAATAATGCAATTTTTCTTGTGAAAACTTAATGTTTATTTATTTTTGCAGTCTTAAAAAATTACAAAAATTTAGAAGATGACAGCAGATAAACTAACCACTTTCGATGTATTGATTGAAATACCACGGGGAAGCAGGAACAAATATGAATACGATTTTACCATAAAAAGAATGCGTTTTGACAGGATGTTATTTTCTTCGATGATGTATCCTGCAGATTACGGGTTTATCCCCGAAACTTTAGCATTAGACGGTGACCCTTTAGACGTTTTAGTTTTAGTTAACGAGCCTACTTTTCCGGGTTGTGTAATGGAAGTAAAACCTATAGGTGTTTTCCACATGGCCGACGACAAGGGCCCGGACGAAAAAATAATTTGTGTTCCTGTATCCGATCCGATCTGGAATTCATTAGAAAACCTTTCCGATATTAATCCGCATTTATTAAAAGAAATTGAACATTTTTTCCAGGTTTATAAAGACTTGGAAAATAAACAAGTAGATGTAGAAGGCTGGGGCGATGTTAACGAAGCCTATGCGATTATCAAGGAATGTACACAACGTTTTGACGAAATTGAAGATAAAGTAGAAGGTTTGTTCAGCATTAAATAAAAAATACTACAATTAATTATAAAAAATCAATATTACCCAGGTCTGTTGCTTTTTTATTTTTGTGTTTTGCTATATTTACCGAATATTAATAAACCAAATTTTATTTATGGAATCTATAATGATTTATGTGCCACTACTTATGGCGGCTATCGGATTAGCTTTTATGGCAATCAAAAGATCGTGGGTCTTAAAACAGGATCCGGGAGATGGAAAGATGAAAGAAATTTCAGATTACATTTACGAAGGGGCCTTAGCTTTCCTCAAAGCAGAATACCGGTTACTGGCTATTTTTGTAATAGGGGCCAGTATTGTACTCGCGGGAATTTCTTTTATAGTGCCCACAACACATATATTAATAGTGGTAGCTTTTGTCTTCGGGGCCTTTTTTTCTGCCTATGCCGGAAATATAGGGATGAAGATCGCTACCAAAACCAATGTCAGGACTACACAGGCTGCACGTACTAGTTTGCCACAAGCATTAAAGGTGTCGTTTGGCGGAGGTACCGTAATGGGGCTCGGTGTTGCCGGTCTGGCTGTTTTAGGGCTTACGGCCTTTTTTATCCTGTTCTTTCACTTTTTTATGAATGGCGTATGGGAATCTACTACAGTCGACGGTATTACCAGGACTCCTTCAGAGTTGATGACTATTGTTTTAGAAACACTTGCCGGTTTTTCTCTGGGAGCAGAATCTATTGCGTTATTTGCCAGGGTAGGTGGCGGAATTTATACTAAAGCGGCCGATGTTGGTGCTGATTTAGTAGGGAAGGTAGAAGCCGGTATCCCGGAAGACGATCCCCGTAATCCTGCAACTATAGCAGACAATGTGGGTGATAACGTAGGCGATGTGGCCGGAATGGGTGCCGATTTATTCGGTTCTTATGTAGCAACAGTATTGGCGGCAATGGTATTGGGTAATTATGTGATTAAAGATATGGGCGGCAGCATCGAAGATGGCTTTGGCGGAATTGGCCCTATTTTGCTGCCTATGGCAATTGCCGGTTTTGGGATTTTATTTTCAATTATAGGTACACTGGTCGTAAAAATTAAAAATAATGATGCGAAAGAAAAACAAGTACAGGGTGCTTTAAACTTAGGGAACTGGATCTCTATAGGCTTAACACTCGTTGCCTGTTTTTTTCTTGTAGATTATATGCTACCGAAAACGATGCAAATGGAATTTTTTGGGGAAGGCCTTAAAGATATTTCTTCCATGCGGGTTTTCTATGCCACCATTGTTGGTTTAGTAGTAGGCGGCGTTATATCATCAGTAACAGAATACTATACCGGATTAGGGACTAAACCCGTTTTAGCTATTGTCCAGAAATCATCAACAGGAGCAGGTACCAACGTAATTGCAGGTTTGGCAACAGGGATGATCTCTACCTTTCCAACCGTTTTATTATTTGCAGCGGCTATCTGGTCTTCGTATGCTTTTGCCGGGTTTTACGGAGTAGCACTTGCCGCTTCTGCCATGATGGCAACAACAGCCATGCAATTGGCTATCGATGCTTTTGGGCCCATATCGGATAATGCCGGTGGCATTGCCGAAATGAGCGAATTACCGAAAGAAGTACGTACCCGTACCGATATTTTAGATTCTGTAGGAAACACAACTGCCGCAACAGGAAAAGGTTTTGCTATTGCTTCAGCCGCATTAACGTCACTGGCTTTATTTGCGGCCTATGTTACTTTTACAGGAATTGACGGAATCAATATTTTTAAAGCACCTGTTTTAGCGATGTTGTTTGTAGGTGGCATGATCCCTGTGGTTTTTTCTGCACTGGCCATGAATTCTGTGGGTAAAGCAGCAATGGATATGGTTTACGAAGTACGCCGTCAGTTCAAAGAAATTCCTGGAATTATGGAAGGCACCGGCAAACCGGAGTACGGAAAATGTGTCGAAATTTCTACCAAAGCAGCATTACGCGAAATGATGTTACCAGGAATATTAACTATCGGTTTTCCAATTGCTATTGTATTGTTAGGTAAGTTAATTTATACAGAGAACAACCAGTTAATTGCAGAAATGTTAGGCGGATATATGGCAGGTGTTACCGTTTCCGGAGTACTTTGGGCAGTGTTCCAGAACAATGCCGGTGGCGCATGGGACAATGCTAAAAAATCATTCGAAGCAGGTGTGATGATCAATGGTGAAATGACCTATAAAGGATCTGATGCCCATAAAGCGGCCGTTACAGGAGATACTGTTGGTGATCCTTTTAAAGATACTTC
>DASVUQ010000264.1:0-5053 GCA_036386975.1 Flavobacterium sp.
AGTGATAGAGGCGAGTTGCATCAGGCATAATTCGATCAGGAGCCGTTGGTTTTGTGATGTTTTGTATTTCAGGTCACAATCGTTTGCCGTGTCGATTCCCTGCAATAAGAATTCCTGATTGGTCTTTTGAGATTGGATCCCGTACAACCGTTGGGCTTGTTCGCCAACTTCCAGCAAAGATAAAGTAGCGGGTGTTTTAGCAACCATTAAATCCCTGAAATGCGATGCTAGTCCGGATATAAAATGATGCCCATCAAATCCTTTAGACAAAATAGCATCATAAGCCAGTAACAAATCCGGAATTTTATTTTCTAAAATTAACTCCGTCATGTTAATATACGTCTCGTAGTCTAAAACATTTAAATTTTCGGTTACTGCCTGTCGTGTAAGATTGTTGCCGCAATAAGATACCACCCTGTCAAAAATAGACAATGCGTCACGCATGGCGCCATCTGCTTTTTGTGCTATGATATGCAATGCATCATCTTCATAAACCACGCCCTGGCTTTGTGCCACTTCAGCAAGGTGTTCTTTGGCATCTTTTACGGTAATCCTTTTAAAATCAAATATCTGGCAACGGGAAAGTATGGTAGGAATAATTTTGTGCTTCTCAGTCGTAGCTAAAATAAAAATTGCATGCTTTGGCGGCTCTTCCAGTGTCTTTAAAAAAGCGTTAAAGGCTGCGGAAGAGAGCATATGGACCTCATCAATAATATAGACTTTATACTGCCCTGTTTGTGGTGGTATCCGTACCTGGTCAATCAGGTTCCGGATGTCATCAACAGAATTGTTAGACGCAGCATCGAGTTCAAAAACATTAAAAGCAAAATCTTCATTTGGGTCATCATAACCCGGCTGGTTGATTTTACGGGCAAGGATCCTGGCACAGGTCGTTTTACCAACACCTCTCGGGCCTGTAAATAAAAGGGCAGAAGCCAGGTGATTGGTCTCTATCGCATTGAGTAAAGTGTTGGTAATGGCTTGCTGCCCCACAACATCTTTAAATGTCTGTGGGCGGTATTTACGGGCCGATACTACAAATTGTTCCATAGAAAATTTCGAGAAGCAAATATAGCTTTAGAAATTCCAAAAAACAAATAAATAAAGTTTCCTGTTACGATCTCAATAGTGATGCAGTAAGAAGTTGTTGTTGTAGGAGCCGGAAAAATAATCAGCAAATCACTTCTGCAATTGCTTCGTTATCCAATAGCTTCACCAGTGCTTTTTCTTCGGGCTTTAAAATGCTTCTGGAATCACGTCGTACTGGCTTATATTTATAAATAGTGCCTTTTTCATAAGCCGCTATAACAGTAGGATGTACATAATATTTTTTACAAACGGTCCTGGTATTCCCTAATTTTGAAGCTACTGTATCGAGTACCCGTACCACTTTCCGTTTGAAATCGGTGGGGCTTGAAGGTGGTTCCATATCGATAAATGTACCTAATGCATTTAATGAACCGGCCCAGACCCTAAAGTCCTTAGCGGTAAAATCTTCATTAGTAATTTGCTTTAGATAACCATTCACATCGGCAGAACCTATCGAATGATGTTTGCCGTCATCGTCATAATATTGGAAGAGCTCCTGCCCCGGGATTTCTTTACACTTTTTTACCAGTTTCATCATTTCCCGGCTCTCCAGGCTAATCTCGTGTTTTACGCCTTTTTTGCCCACAAATACAAAATTGATGCTGTCTTTGTCGAATTGGACATGCCTGTCCCTTAAAGTAGTAAGCCCAAAGGAACCGTAAAGTTTTTTATACGCATCATTGCCGATCCGTATATTGGTCATTTCTATAAGCCTTACTACTAATGCCACCACTTTCTCATAAGGCAAACCTTTTCGTTTAAGGTCAATTTCAACTTGTTTCCTAATCAGTGGGAGTACAGTAGCAAATTTCCTTAGCCTAAAAAATTTAGACTGGTTCCTGATCTTATTCCAGTCGTTATGATAGCGGTATTGCTTCCGGCCTTTGCCATCGATTCCAGTTACCTGCAAATGCCCGTTTATGTATGGAGAAATCCATACACTTTGCCATGCCGGCGGAATGACCAGTTTTTTTATTCGTTCTAAAATCTCAGGATCCGTTATTTCCTGATCCTTTTCATCCGTATAAATAAACCCTTCATTTACTTGTTTTCGGTAATATCCCCTGCCACAAACTCCGGCATAGCGAAGCCCTACCGATTTTGCTGTAATGATAGGGTCACTACCAATTTTTTCCAGTTTAGATTGTAAACGGTTCATTAGCTTATTTCCCTTCTTGTTCTTCTTGTCGGCCCTTTATAAATAATTCATTCAAAACCATTGCGGCATCATTTTCTGCGTAGGCAGCAAAACCTATAAGGAAAAAACCTTTTTCCCCTTTATTGGAACGGATACCATAGATAGTAGCTTCATCGCCCGGGTCGGTTTCACCTTCATAACGGTATACTTCCTCAATGGTAAACTCTTCGGGAGTATTAATAATCCGGTCTTCCTGAAGGTTAAAATCTGTAGTAAAGCCTTTTTGTTTTAATTCCTCAAGTGATCTTGTAACGGTGGCATAATGATACATCTGTTTTCCCATGGTAGTGAAATTTAATTTAAAAATTTAAATTTACAATCTAATCTTGTGGGATAAATTATAGGATTTATAAACAAAGTTATAATATTATATCGTTTGCTTTTATAATTGTAGCTTTGCACCGCAGACCGCCTTATCGCCGCGCCAACAGGCGGGGAGGAAAGTCCGGACACCACAGAGTAGCATAGCGGATAACATCCGTCGGCAGATACTGAAGCAATTTAGGATTTGCAAGGACAAGTGCAACAGAAAGTATGTACAGGTAATGCTGTAGTGAAACCAGGTAAACTCTATGCGGTGAAATTTCAAGTATATCAGCATGTAAGGATGGCTCGTCCGTTGCTGAAGGGTAGAAAGATAGAGCCTGTGAGTAATTGCAGGCCTAGATAAATGATAAGGTATCGTTATTCGTAACGAGAACAGAATCCGGCTTACAGGTCTGCTTTTTTTTAATCAGTAATGTTAAAAATTACTCTTGCCTCTTCTGCTACAACTTATAACACAACATGACACCACCACGGTATGGCAACCATTCGCCGCTTTTGTTCCGGTTTTTTGCCTTTTCATACCTTTCGCCTGTTTCACCATTATATCCTTTGTAATACCCCTGTTGGTTGCCTCCGCCAAGGAATACATCAATCATGAACTTTTCATTTACTTTCCATTCATAGCCCAGGGTGGCGCCATAAAATACACTCATCCCTTCCTGGTATAATTTAGTATCAGAATAGTTCCACTTTTGTAATTTATAAACACTTCCACCAACATGCGGGCCAAAATAAAGCCCGTTAAATTTTTCCTTAAAATGGTACCGCACTTCAGGGAACAGCATCACAAACTGAAAAGGGCCACCATTTACAGATTGCCAGAGCGAAACGGTAACATCGGCCTGAAAAGTTAAATTTTTTCCTATACTCGTTTCTATACCCACACTAGGAATATAAACAAGTGTGGTAAGTGCATTTATTTTGCCATAAGTCTGGGCATGGGCGGGAAGAACCAACCAAAGTAAGGCATACCACAAGAAGACGTTTTTTAAAAATAAAGTATTGGCTAAAAAAAGTTGTGGTACATAAATACGGCATGGTAATTTCATTTTATTCGGTTTCAGTTTCTGTAGCAGTATCGCTTATTTCTTCATTTTCTTCGGTATTGATTTCAAAAAAAGAAAAGATCGAACCTCCGTAACTTTTTTTAAACGAAAAATGGATCAAATGGTCCAACTTCGTATATTTAGAATGTTCAATAACCATCATCCCGTCTTCACGCAGTAGTTCTTTTTCAAAAACTTTCAGCACAATTGTATCAAATGTCGCCTGGTCGAGCGCATACGGAGGGTCAGCAAAAATAATGTCGTAGGAGTTATTGCTTTTTTCGATAAATTTAAAAATATCGCTTCTTACCGCGGCAATATTAAAATCATATTCATCGGCCACCTGTTTGATAAATTTCACACAACCAAAATCAGCATCTACACAGGTAATATTGTCACTGCCGCGCGACGCGAACTCAAAACTAATATTCCCGGTCCCGGAGAACAGGTCCAGTACTTTAAGCCCTTCAAAACTAAAGTAGTTGTTCAGCACATTAAACAATGCCTCCTTACTCATATCGGTCGTAGGGCGGACCGGTAAGTTTTTTGGCGGAAAAATGCGCCTGCCTTTATATTTGCCCGAAATAATTCTCACGATTGAAAAAGTATAAAATGTTTTAAATTTTGTGCTTCAGAAAAAGAATTGGCTTTTTGAAAAACAGAAAGGTCAGCAATAGACACGTTCCGTACATACAAATAAGCCATTTCAAAAAACGGGCTCTCCCTGCTAATATTGCCCAGTAACTGTAAGCTAAAGTGCTCCGGGTTCAAACCCAGCTGTTCCGCCGTAAAGAGCAGGTAATAAATAAAATCTTCCTTCGTCCGGTACTCAAACGTGTTAAAGAAAAGAAGTTGCTGGTTTTTCACCACAACAATGTCCAGCCTTTGGTGGCCAAAATGGACAAAAACCTGCTTCTCCTCTACATTTTTAGACACATCAAGAAGTTTCGTAACCAAAATGCTGCTTACATGTTTATAATCAAAACCGTCAAACTGGTCCAGCAAATAGTTATTGATATTTGCATAGGGAACATAAACATTGTTGATGTCGTAGTTCGGAATCACATCAAAAGCAAAAGAATCAGTCTCAAAAACTTTCGTATTGTATTGCAGGTAACTCCCTAAAAAATTTTCGTCAAACAGTGGTAACGGCACGAAACTATTAAAGTTGTTATCGTGTAGCACCACCACATCATCGTACATTTTAGTCAATTCTCTGTTGTCCAGAAATGCTTTCCAGTAATAGTCTTCCACTTTGCTTGTTTTAGGAAGAGCAGAAAAATCAACCTCCTTAACCAAGTCAATCCGGTTATAAAAAGTATCAAAAATACAGTACGAAAAACCAGACATAGATACCTGTATGGCCAATCTCTTATAATTTTTCTCTACAATA
>DASVUQ010000265.1:0-8277 GCA_036386975.1 Flavobacterium sp.
CTGGGTCCGGATGGTACAGCCGCACTCGGGCGTGGGCAAAGGGTTTTACTTTATCCCGGAGATAGGCGAAGAGGTGCTGGTGGGCTTTGAAGGCGGCAATGCCGAGAAGCCGTATATCATCGGGGCGCATTATAACGGGAAGCAAAGCAGTGGGTATGCAACAGCAGACAATAGTTTTAAAGTGATAAAAACACAAACGGGCCATTATTTGGAATTTGAAGAGCTAAAGGGAATAAAACTAGCAGACAAAAAGGGGAATATTTTTCATATTGACAGTACTGCCGATACTCTAAACATTGAAGCGTTGCAAACCATTAATTTAAAAGCACCCAATATTAACCTTATCGCTACACAAAACATTACTTCTTCAGCAGGACTAAATATTACGGAAAGTGCCGGTATGGACCATAGCACTTCTGCCGGGGCCATGATGATACAGGAGGCTGTCGCAGATTATTCTCTGACGGCGGCAAATATTAGTGAAGTCGCTCAGGGAGAGAAAAAATCTAAAGCGAAGGAAATAAATGAAAATTCTTCTGAGCATACCGCAAATAGTGAAGGGAAAATCAATGTTCATGCTCAGAAAAATATTCATAAAAACAGTGGTGAAAAAACTAATTTCCATTAATTATGGCAGGAGGAAAAATTACAAGAATTGTTGGTGGTAAATATACTAAAGAGATAGAAGGCGATTATACTATCTGGACTAATAATTATACTATAAACAGTGGAGGTAAAATTAGTTTTACCTCCGATCAAGAAATTATTTTTGGGTCGCCACCGCCACCGCCACCAGCTGGGAGGTATTTTGTTAAAGGTTGGTGGAGTGATAAAAATAACAAGCCAATTACTAAAGCGTATGTTGGAAATATAATAAGGTTTCATATTGAAACGAAAGATATACCTGATGGAAAAGAAGTTACTTTTATCGTGTACGACTGGGATGGTATGCTAAATGCTGATGATAAAGTTAATTTAGTAATTATTGGAACTGGTACAGAATATAATAAAGTTAAAATTACAGGGAACAAGGGTTTTATTGAGTGGACAACCGGAGTAGGCTCCCAGGCTATGATTGAGGAAGAACGCGATGATGAGATTGAGCTTTATGTAAGATGCACATATAAAACAGAGACAGTAGACTTGCCTGACTTTTCAGATAACTATTTACTTTTATTTGAGAAAGAGGCGATCATTACAGTACTTATCGAATTACCTCCTTCAACAGAAACTGATTATTTGAGCCGAAAAGGGTTAGCTGGACATACCGGAATAATAATTGAAGAAGAATATTATGATTTTGGTCCGCAGCCAGGACAGCCATTTAACTCAACTGGTCGACCATGGTGGGATTTAATGGATACAGATGGCAACTTAACTAAATCTGAAATAACATCAATTTTAAATGACGATATAAAGCGTAACGATTGGAATATTATAGGTAGGGTGTGTTTAATAGATATCGTTGTTAAGGGAAGCGAAGCGAAAAAAATAAAGGACTGGTGGATAAATAGATATAAAAATACGGGTACTTATAGTATATTTCCATTTATGGGCGAACAATGTACAACAGCTGTAAGAATGTCTATTGAAGAAAATAGCAGTGTTTTTCATTTGATTTCAAGTAAAGTAGTTGATGTTGCAAAATACACTCAATCTACACAAACGCCAAAAGGATTTTTAGAACTTTTAACTTCTTCCGGACAGCATACGTACGGAAAAGATAAAGGCAAAGTTCTAACTATTACTAATGAGTATAAAGAATTATAAAATGGTGAATAAATTTAAAATAATATTAATTATGTTATTATCAGCAATAATTGGATGTAATGAAGAATCTGAAACCCCTTATTATGTATACAATAGTGAGGGATACAATAAAAAAATAAAAGAATTTAAGATAAATATAGAACAAGCAAGCCAAATATTTGCTAAATACTATTTTGAAAAATTTCCAGAAAAAAAAGAGTATTATAGCAGACTGAGTATTGTTTATGGTGATTATTATGTATTTGCATCAAAACCTTATAATCTTAAAATAGCCAGATACAACTTATCGGGATACTGGGTAAATGGTATGACAGGCGATATTAAAGAAGTTGATACTGAAGAATATCTTGAACTGATTTTGGAACCAAATAAAGAGAATAAATTTTTTAGATTAATTAAGTATTCTGATTATATCAATTGATTTTTATAAGAGTAATTTTAAACATCTTAGAAAATAATGGAGATTGTCTCATAACCCCACGAAAAAACTTTTTAAATGTTTTAATTTTCCTATTTTTAGCATAGGTATCACTATTTAATTTTTAGAGTCGTTTTAGTTTTGGAGACTTCACATATCATTTTTTAATTTTAAAATCGTAACATTTTATCAAAAATAAATCTTAATTAATAGCACCCAATATTAACCTTATAGCTACACAAAACATTACCACAAACGCGGGTGTAAATATTTCTGAAACCGCAGGGGTCGATCACAGCAGTTCTGCCGGGGCATTAATGTCTCAAAATGCTGTTGGCGATTATAACCTTGTGGCAGTCAATATATTGGAAGTTGCAAAAGGGGAAAGAAAATCCAGAGCTAAGGATATAAACGAAAATGCTCAAAATCGAACTATTTCTTCTCAAGAAAACACAGATATTCATACCCAGAAGACATTTAACAATAATAGTGGTGAAAAATCTAATTTCTATTAATTATGGCAGGAGGTATAATAACAAGAACAACTTTAGGAACTCATTCTACAGATTTAGAAGGAGGGTTTACAGGGTATTATGATCAAACTAATCTGAATGCAGGTGGGCAAAATCGATTTCAGGCAAAACAGACAAATATAAATATCCCAAAATCCCCACCTCCTGTAGGCAAATATTTTAAGCGCGGATGGTGGAGTGATAAAAACGATAAACCTATCAAAAACGCATTGATAGGAAAAACAGTAAAGTTTCATATTGAGATGGATAGGGCTAAAGTTCCTGCAGGAAGTAAAATAAATTTTACTTTAAAAGATTGGGATGGGATATGGGATGAAGATGACAGTATAAGACTATATTCGGCTACAAAAGATCCCAAAACAAATACTTATCCTAAAATAAATGAATTTATAACAGATGCTAACGGAAAAACAAGTCTTTATGTAACTTTAACGGAACGATTAATACAATTAATCCAAGATGATGGAGGCAATGAGATAGAATTGTACTTCGAATGCAGCTATTATGATGTGAGCGATAAAGAAACTGAAGCGTTGGATCTTCCTGCAGAAGAGTTTAATTATCTTATTGTTTATGAAAAAGAGGTATTAATTACTGTTTTAATTGAATTGCCGCATTCTTCATATTCTATGTTTAAAAAAGGAGAGTTTTTTAGTGCTTTGGGTCTTGCTGGACATTCTGCAATGGCAATTGGAGATAGGTATTTTGATTATGGACCAGATTATGATTTGAATAACAATGGAACTCCGGGTTGGGACTCTCGAGGCAATCGTTTACCAGTAGAAATTATACCAACTAGTGAAAAAGATTATGATATAGATTTTAATGGTGATGGTGATAAAAATGATATTGTCTATTTAAATGAAAACAATTTAAATGAAAAAAATGCACCTGGAAGACCTTGGTGGGGAGAAATAGTTGCTCAGGATTTAAGGATAAATGTTAATGATGTTAAACTCTCTCAAGTATTAAGTTTTATACTTAAACATTGGCATTACAATAATGTTTATGGTGAGGTAAATAAAATAGAGTTTTATGCTAAAAAGAGCGAAGCTAATAGAATGATAAAGTGGTGGGAAGAAAGATATAAACATCTAAAAATCTATAGTGTCTACCCGGAGACAGGAGAACAATGTACTACAACTGTAAAAACCGCAATTCAAGAAGGTTATCCTCTTATTTATGGTAAAGTAATTAATAGATTATCAGATGTTACACAAAGACCTGTAGGATTATTACAAGAATTAAGAAAATTTGTAAGTTCATCAAAACAACATTTCAATGAACCTGCTTCAGTAAATATAATAAAACCTGAAAGTACTGATTATCCATAAATTTAATAATTATGAAAAAAATAATTTATATGTCAATATTCTCATCATTACTATCATTTGATGAATGTAATAACAACAATGAACGAATTTATTCTAATACTCCAGAATTTATTGTAATTGAAAAAAAAATGTCTTTTAAGAAAGAGGATGCAAATAAAATATATAGTGAATATTTAACTAAAATTTTTTCTAAGGAAGATTTAATTCAAATAGAATCAAATTTTTGGAGAGTTATATATATATGTAAAGGCAATTACTATATTAGTTATATTCACAAATTAGATAAAAAAGGATCACAAAACGGAACGATGCATTATAAGGCAAAAATCAATAGCAATACAGGAGAAATATCAATTGTAAAATAAAATTATTGAGAAAAACCATATTTTATTGTTAAGTATTTTACAATTGTCATTTGTTGTTGGCAAAGTATAAAACAAACGAATTTTCTTAATATTTCAACAAATAAAAATGACTGATATGCAGGCCATTAAAAGTGTGAATAAATCAAAATTTTAGTCTAAGTATTAAGAAAGAGAATTTTAATAGAATAAATATAAGGATGGGCAAAATAAAAACTGTCTAACAACTTCGCAGATTATACTTGTAAGTTATTATTTTAATCTTTCAGTTTATTATTTTCATACTAATATTATTTCTTCCTAAATAAAGTAATATAGTTAAAAATATATAGCGTATTTCCATAAACTGATGAACAGTGTACTACTACTGTAAAAAAAGCAATACAAGAAGCCTTTCCTTTTATATTAGGTAAGGATATTGATAAAATCTCCAATGATACTCAAAGACCATCGGGATTATTATCTAAACTTAGTAAGTTTATTAGTTCGTCTAAGCAACATTTTAACCAATCCGCTGTTGATAAAATTATAAAATTAGAAGCAAGAGATTATCCTAAGAAACCTTAATTATGAAAAAAATCAAAATAATTAATATTTTTTTAATATTTATTTTAAATATTGCATGTAACAACTCAAATAATATATTTATGAAAGACCATAATGTAATTGAATACAATACTGATGATTTCAAAAAATTTGAAAAACACTCAACAATAAAGCTTAAAGAAGCTTGGAATATCCAAAAGAAATATGCATTAGAAAAAAATGAAAATCCTAAAAACTGGCTTTTTTTTATTATTGATGGCAACTATGTTTTTACATCAATTTTTGAACCTAAATTACCCGCAGCATCGACAGGAGGAATATGGGTAAACTCAGAAACAGGAGAAATAAAAGAGATAAATTCGGATATAATGTTAAGATATAAAGAAGCATATAATGGTGACGGAAAAGAATTTCTCTTTTAATAATCGAAATTCATAACACAGGTCCAAGTCTCCCCCTGCTCTCATGAGCACCTCGCTCGTGAAAAAAGTAATTTTATACACCACCACTTTATTTTTGTATTTGCTACATTAATAACAATCTGGTACTTTATAGAATTTGGATCGTACAAATCAAATATTAGTATGGTCTCAATAAAAAATATTGTAATCCTGAACGGGCAGATCGAGCACCAACTGGTGGGCCGTATCGGTACAGCACCTCTCGGACAACCACGGCAACTACCGCTGTACCTTTACCGCTATACCGGCCGATGTGGCCGCACCACCCTATACTGACCCGCATTGTCTTGCACATGCAGAATCGCAGCCGGCCACAGTAGTGGACAACAATGACCCGCAGGGACTTGGGCGTATCAAAGTGCATTTTTACTGGGGTACCGGGGGCAACCAACAGACGGACTGGGTCCGGATGTTACAGCCGCACTCGGACGTGGGCAAAGGGTTTTACTTTATACCGGAGATAGGCGAAGAGGTGCTGGTGGGCTTTGAAGGCGGCAATGCCGAGAAGCCGTATATCATCGGGACGCAGTATAACGGGAAGCAAAGCAGTGGGTATGCAACAGCAGACAATAGTTTTAAAGTGATAAAAACACAAACGGGCCATTATTTGGAATTTGAAGAGCTAAAGGGAATAAAACTAGCAGACAAAAAGGGGAATATTTTCATATTGACAGCACTGCCGACACGATAAACATTGAAACATTGAAAACTATCAACTTAAAAGCACCCAATATTAACCTTACCGCTACACAAAACATTACCACAAATGCCGGAATGGATATAGAGGAGATTGCGGGAGGCAACAAAACTACACGTGTCGGACTAGGGAAAACCCTTTGGGTCGGGTTAGATTATGTAACGAATGTTTTAGGTAAAATGAATGTTTTGTAAAAGGCAATTACCAATCGCATACCGATAAAGACAGGAATGTTACCGGCCTGGAAGGAGTAGCAGGAAATAGTGATAAAACTATTAATTATCATGCAAAAACGGAGTTGCAAAACAATAGTACCGAAAGAACTAAATTCTTTTAATCATGTCATATACATTATTTGTAGAAGGAAAAATAACAGAAACCACAGGCGGAGACTATAATGTGTTCTCCAATAAAATAATTGCATTTAATGCCAATGGGGTTATTACACACACAGGGGAAGAAAACGGGGTTACTTTTGGCGAGCCAAAAAGCGCGCCCCCTTTTGAAATAAACAATATTTATGTAAAGGTAAGGCTAAAAGAGCCCTATAACGGCGAATTTGGTTTTGATTGGGTCGATGTACACCCGGATACAAAAGATATAGAAAAAATCCAAGGTGTCGATTTTGATAAAGTAGAATATTTTTATAAAGAAGGTACCACAAAAGCCGATTTAGGCAATATTATTGAAAAAAATGGCAACGAAACCGGTGCTAAAACCGCCATTGAAAAAATTATACCTTCAATAATATGTGCAAACATATCGATTTGCCGTATGTACTTATAAAACCAGGGCAGGAAATTATATTAAGCGCAGAAATTATCGCTTGTGATGGTACATTTAACCAGGATGAGATTACAATTACAGGCGATAAATTTTTTGAATTTGAAATTATTGGTGGCGAAAAAGAAGGGAAAACCGCCAAAATAAAAATTGCTAAAGCAGGTAAAATAGATTTTAAAATTACATGCTTAGAAGAAGCACCAGAAGAAAAAGAATATAATTTTTTCATAGTAGTGCCACTAATCCCGCTTTACCTGTGGGAGGCATTGTACTGATGGAAAACAAAACCTTAAGACTTAAGTTTAGGGTTATCGCACTAGTTTCTTCTGATGGTACGCCTGCAACTAAAGCACAGGCACTGTTTCAGAAATTTAAGGATAATAATGTAAAGAAATACCTCAACGAAAATTCCCTGAACCAAGCCGGCTACGAAGTAGAGATAGAAAATCAAGCAATGTTTGATAGTTTAGGAACAGGAGATTTGGATGATTATTTCTACGCTTTTGATAAAACATATTGGACTACAAAAAATTTATTTACTGCCAATCATACTAAACAAAAAACAAGAACAGTAATTAGTTGGGATCCAAATGGGAATCCAATAAAGACAGAAATAACTAATAATGAAACAGTAGATGTAATTGCTTATGAAGGAGATATTGATGGTGTTACAGCAGAAGAATACAAAAAGAAACTTATATCTAAATACAACAAATCTTACCAAGGCGGATTAATTATTCTTGCAGATTATGAGGCAAAACCAGGTCATGTGGGAGCATTTAGTCAATCATTTCCTTTAGAGCATGATATGTTGTTTGTATATTCTTCAAATAGTAATGAACAAAATGATGGACAAATCTATGCTCACGAAATTGGACATATGTTAGGGTTGACACATACTTTTATAACCATAAACCCTTCTACAAACACAGACAACACCAAGGAATATAGAGATAAAAAAGATGAAATTAATAACTATATAGAAAAAAATATAACATCTTGTAAAAAAGACTTAGAGGAAGAAAATAAAAAGAATCAAATTAATGTAAAGAATAAAGCACTCAAACCTCTGAAAGATCAATTTAAAAAATTTACTCCTTTTACTAAATATTATATTAAAAAAATGACTTTAATATCTTGTTTAGAACATTCTAATATTTATATACAAGAGAGAATAAAATATAGGAGAGAACAAGTGACATATTATACTAATAAAATAAATGATAAAACGGAGTATACTATAATACCCCCACAAAATCGGACCACTTGATTAATTGAAAAAAAGTTTTAAATTTAAACAAGTGAAAGACATGAAAAAAAGCAGAAGAAAATTCGATTCGTCCTTCAAGGCAAGGGTTGCCATTGAAGCCCTG
>DASVUQ010000266.1:0-31352 GCA_036386975.1 Flavobacterium sp.
ATGATATTTTTAAAGAAGGTATCAGTAAAGAAAAAGTAGGCACACAAGAATTTGCAGCGGCTGTTATTGCCAATTTAGGCAATAAACCTGCTCTCTTAAAAGAAGTTTCTTATGCCAAAGACGTAACACTGAACCTGCCAAAATATGTAAAAAAACCTTCTGCTAACAAAGTGCTGGTTGGTGTAGATGTTTTTGTACACTGGAGCGGAACTGATCCTGATACACTTGCGGAAAAAATCCAACTTCTTACTACCGGTAACCTGCAACTTTCAATGATCACAAACCGGGGGATTAAAGTGTGGCCCGAAGGTTTTAGTGAAACTTTTTGTACAGACCATTGGCGTTGCAGGTTTAAACCGGTAAATGGAAATGAAGTAACTAAGGAGCATATTATCGAAATACTCTCTGCTGCAATGACTCATGATATCGATACGATTAAAACAGAAAACCTGTATGAATTTGACGGAAAACCTGGATTTTCACTAGGGCAGGGACAATAACAAACAGAATAATACTTAATTTAAAAAATAAATCTAAAAGCATGATACGTTTTAAACTCTTTTTTGGCCTTTTATGGCTGGTTGCCGGACTTGCAGCAACAGTATATACATCCAATGCTATACTATTCCAGGGCATTCTCGGACTAGGCGTCTTATTTAATGGTTATAACCTGATGAAAATCAATACAAAATAAATATAAATTACTATGGAAGAAGTACATGATTATAAATTAATAGAAGGGGTTTTTAGTCCTTTTGAAGCTGAAAAAGTATTATTATCAGTAATTAACAGCAAAATAAGCTATCATACTTTAGAGTCTTTTAGCAACGAAATCAGAAATAACGGCAATAAAGAATGGTCTCAGAAACGTATAGCCCAACTTACAGAATCCAGCATAGCTGTAAAAAAACTGATTGAATATGCTAAAGAACATGGGTTACAATTAAAAATTAATAGCGATATTGTAGTAGAGTTAACAGAGAAATAAATGTTTCAGAGACGTAAATTGCTTATTGTTACAAAGCATCATAAAGAACAGGTGATAGCTCCTATACTCGAAAAAGAGTTAGGGGTTACCTGCTTTGTGTCCGATACTATTGATACAGATACATTAGGCACATTTTCCGGAGAAATTGATAGAAGCGAAGATGCCTTAAATACACTTCGTAAAAAGTGCATGCTGGGGATACAGCACCATAATGTTGATCTTGTAGTGGCAAGCGAAGGATCATTTGGGCCACATCCCAGTGTATTTTTTGCCCACGCCGATGAAGAACTGCTCATGATTATAGACACTAAAAATGATCTGGAAATCATAGCCAGGGAAATCAGCCTGGATACTAATTTTAATGGTTCACAAGTAACATCAGAATCCCGTTTGACAGCATTTGCAGAACAGGCAAAATTCCCTTCTCATGCACTTATTTTAAAGCCATCGGAAAATAATTTTTCCAAAATAGTAAAAGGGATTACTTCCATAGAGGAACTCATCCAACATTTTCATAAGTTTGTTTCCGAATTTGGTAAGGCATATGTTGAAACCGATATGAGGGCGATGTACAATCCAACCCGTATGGCTGTCATAGCAACAGCAGCCGAAAAATTGGTGACAACAATTAAAAACTGTTGCCCCAATTGCCATACACCGGGCTTTAGTGTAAACAGTGTAAAAAGTGGTTTACCGTGTGAGATTTGTAATTTCCCCACTAAAAGCACGTTAAGTTTTATTTATAAATGTAAAAAGTGCCTGTATGAGTCAGAAGAAAAATTTCCGCATCAAAAATATACAGAAGATCCCATGTATTGTGATTACTGTAACCCTTAAAATCGTCTTATGACCATTATTTCTAAAGATGTAGCACAAGCTGTTCATCTGCTTAACCAGGAGGAACTAGTCGCTATTCCGACAGAAACAGTGTATGGTTTGGCCGGTAATATTTTCAGCGATAAAGCCATAAAGGCGATTTTCGAAATGAAACAAAGGCCTTATTTTAATCCGTTAATTGTTCATATTCATTCCTTAGACCAACTGGCTGAACTGGCTGTAGCCATTCCTGAAAAAGCGTATCAGCTTGCCAAGGCTTTTTGGCCGGGGCCATTAACACTGGTATTAAAAAAACAATCCCATATCCCCGATTTAGTTACAGGAGGTAAAGACTCCGTAGCGATACGGATGCCCAACCATCCCACAACACTTACCTTGCTAAAACAATTAAATTTCCCGCTTGCAGCTCCCAGTGCCAATCCTTTTGGTGCCATAAGCCCGACTACGGCACTGCATGTGGAACATTATTTCGCAACAAATCTTAAAATGGTACTTGACGGAGGTGATTGCCAGAACGGAATAGAATCCACTATAATAGGATTTGAAGAAGAGGTACCCGTATTGTACCGGTTGGGTGCCGTAGCTCTATCTTCTGTTGAAGAAGTGGTCGGAACCATTTTGATCAAAAATACAAAAGAAGAAGCTCCGGAAGCCCCGGGTATGTTATCGAAGCATTATGCACCCAAAACACCATCGTATCTTACGGATGATGTAGCTTCTTTTATACAGGAGCATAAGGAAAAACGGATTGGAGTATTGGTATTTCAAAATAAACCCGAAACAGATGCTATCCGGCATCAGGAAGTTCTATCAGAAACAGGTGATTTCAATGAGGCAGCCCATAATCTATATGCAGCTATGCACAGGCTGGACGGGTTAGGTCTAGACCTGATTGTAGCAGAACGCTTTCCTGATATAGCATTGGGAAAATCAATCAATGACCGTTTAGAACGGGCTACCAAACGATAACAATGAATTTAAATCTACTATTTGATAATCTTACAAATCCGGCTTTACTGTTTTTTCTTCTCGGAATCATCGCAGTACGACTAAAAAGCGATTTGGAAATCCCGGAAAATTCTTCAAAGTTTATTTCTTTGTACCTGTTATTTTCCATCGGTTTTAAAGGGGGGCAGGAGTTGGCCCACAGCCATTTTACTACAGAAATTGTATGGTCTGTTATTTTTGGGGTTTTTATAGCACTGATCATTCCTTTCTACACCTTTTTTATTCTGAGAAAAAAGTTCAATATTTATGATGCAGGGGCTATTGCTGCGGCTTACGGTTCTGTTAGTGCGGTAACTTTTGTAACTGCGGCTGCATTTTTAGAAATTCAAAGAATGCATTTCAGCGGACACATGGTTGCCGTTATGGCATTGATGGAAGCACCGGCAATTATTGTAGGTGTAATTTTAATCCGTTTGTTTGATAAAAATGAAATCCATAAAACGAGTATACCTTCATTAATAAAGCACTCTTTTACCAACGGAAGCGTTTTATTAATATTAGGAAGTTTGATTATAGGATATCTGGCCAGCGACCAGCAGGCTATGGGTATAAAACCCTTTACAACAGATTTGTTTAAAGGCTTTTTAGCTATTTTCCTTTTGGATATGGGTATCGTCAGCGGCAGGAAATTAAATGATTTTATAAAAAGCGGTTGGTTTGCCTTAGTATTTGCTATTGTTGTCCCATTATTAAACGGTTGTATTGTGGCATTGCTCAGCCAGTGGGTCACTCAGGACCCGGGCAACCGTTTTATCTTTGCTGTCCTTGCTGCCAGTGCCTCATACATTGCCGTTCCGGCTGCAATGAAAATTGCCGTGCCTAAAGCCAATCCGGGTTTATTTTTGCCCATGGCTTTAGCCGTTACTTTTCCATTTAACATTACACTAGGAATGCCTGTATATTTGTCTATAATAATGTATAGCTAAATTAAAATAATAGATCCTGTTTTATAATTTTAAAAAGTGGATAAGGATCTCAAAAAATGTACCGTTTTTTTTAAATCCAATGAATTGTCAGGAGCACAAAATTTACTATTTCTATTGCCTTTTGTCCCGCTTTCCGCTCTATCTGCGCAAAAAAAGCGCAGGATGCCACTACAATCGGGGCTAGTAAAGAAATTTCCATTTTTTTAGGAACACGGGAACAGTGGTGTGCCGGTATAACTTCAAAAAAAAATAGGCAGGCATTAAATACATTGCCCTATAGCTCTGCGTCTTCGCGCCTTTGCGAGGCATTAAAAATACACAATGAATGAATTATTATAAAATATGCTTTAGTAATAGTGATAATGGTATCATTTTTTCCACTAACGGATAAAGTGCCTGAAAGTGAGGCCTTCTTTTGCCGGATTTTAAAGACACACAAAAATCTAAAGAATAACTCATAACCAGGATTATGATATTTTATTTTAATTCAGCTATAAGATAAAAAAAGCCCTGATAAGTGAAACAACTTATCAGGGCTCATATTAACTATTACTTGTTATACTAATTCTGTCTGGTTCCTAAAAACCAGCTCCCCATCGAAAGCATCAATAAGGATAATACTTTCTGTTTTTATTTTGCCTGCTAAAATTTCTTTAGATAATGCATTGAGGACTTCTCTCTGGATTACCCTTTTTACCGGACGCGCACCAAATTGCACATCGTATCCTTTTCTTGCCAGATAATCAATAGCTTCCGGTGTGGCATCCATAGTTATGCCTTGTTGCGCCAGCATTTTGATCACTCCTTTTAATTGAATACCAACAATTTCCCTGATATTGGCATTGGTTAAGGGCGTAAACATCACAATCTCATCAATCCGGTTTATAAACTCCGGGCGTACCGACTGTTTTAATAATCCGAGTACTTCGGTTTTTGCAGCTTCGGTAGCGGCTTCTATGCCTCCTTTCAGGTTGTCGAATTTATCCTGAATAATGCTGCTTCCCATATTGGAAGTCATAATGATGATCGTGTTTTTAAAATCAGCTAAACGCCCTTTATTATCCGTAAGCCTTCCTTCATCCAATACCTGTAACAAAATATTGAAAGTATCCGGATGTGCTTTCTCAATTTCATCCAACAGGATGACAGAATAGGGTTTTCTCCTTACCGCTTCTGTAAGCTGCCCGCCTTCATCATAACCTACATATCCAGGGGGCGCACCTACCAATCGGCTTACGCTGTGACGTTCCTGATATTCACTCATATCGATCCGGGTCATGGCATTTTCATCATCAAACAAATATTCGGCCAATGCTTTTGCCAGTTCTGTTTTACCTACTCCGGTCGTTCCCAAAAATAAGAATGTACCTACCGGTTTCTTCATGTCCTGTAACCCGGCACGGCTTCTGCGTACGGCATCACTTACGGCCTGTATCGCTTCTTCCTGGCCTACAACGCGGTGGTGCAGTTCATCTTCCAAACGTAATAGTTTTTCTCTTTCTCCCTGCAACATTTTAGTTACCGGGATTCCGGTCCATTTGGCCACTACTTCTGCAATGTCCTCACGGTTTACTTCTTCTTTAATCAGCGAATGGCCTTCCTGGTTTTCCTGTAATTGTTGCTGTAACTGTTCCAGCCTTGCCTGCGCTTCTTTAATTTTGCCATAACGGATTTCTGCTACTTTTCCGTAATCGCCATCACGTTCGGCACGTTCGGCTTCGTATTTAAAATCTTCAATTTCCCTTTTTATAGTCTGGATACTATCGACAACATCTTTTTCAGATTTCCACTTTGCATAAATTTCGTTGCGGTCTTCTTTCAGGTTGGCCAGTTCCAGTCCCAGTATTTTTAACTTGCTTTCATCATTTTCGCGTTTAATAGCTTCAATTTCGATTTCCAGCTGCATGATTTTTCTGTCCAGCACATCGAGTTCTTCCGGTTTGGAATTGATTTCCATACGCAATTTAGACGCTGCTTCATCCATTAAATCAATGGCTTTATCCGGCAAGAAACGGTTGGTAATGTAACGCTGTGACAACGCTACTGCCGCAATGATCGCCTCGTCTTTGATCTGGACTTTATGATGCGTTTCATATTTTTCTTTTATTCCCCTCAATATAGAGATGGCACTTTCTGTATCCGGTTCATCGATCATGATTTTCTGGAAACGCCTTTCGAGTGCTTTATCTTTTTCAAAATATTTTTGGTATTCATCTAAAGTTGTAGCCCCTATTGCCCTTAATTCTCCACGGGCCAGTGCAGGTTTTAAAATATTAGCTGCATCCATAGCACCTTCGCCACCACCGGCACCTACCAGGGTGTGGATCTCGTCGATAAAAAGGACAATATCCCCTTCGGCAGCAGTAACTTCTTTTACTACTGATTTGAGCCGTTCTTCAAATTCCCCCTTGTATTTGGCACCGGCGATCAATGCGCCCATGTCGAGAGAAAACACTTTTTTGTTTTTTAAGTTTTCCGGTACGTCACCATCCACAATACGATGTGCCAGGCCTTCGGCAATAGCGGTTTTACCTACTCCCGGTTCGCCAACCAGCATCGGGTTGTTCTTTGTCCTTCGGGTTAATATTTGTAATACCCTGCGGATTTCTTCATCGCGCCCAATTACGGGGTCCAGTTTTCCCTTGCCCGCCAGTTCGTTTAGGTTTTTTGCATATTTGTTTAGCGCATTATACGTTTCTTCAGCGGAAGCTGAGGTTACTCTTTCACCTTTTCGTAATTCGTCAATAGCTGCCTGTAACCCTTTTTCTGTTACGCCCTGGTCTTTCAGGATCTGTGCAATTTTGCTTCTGGAATTAAAAATAGCCAGCAGAAGATGTTCGATAGAAACAAATTCATCGTTCATTTTCTGTGCCGTAATCGATGCGTCGTTTAATGCTTTTGATGCTTCACGGGACAATTGTATTTCACCTCCCGTTACTTTTGGGAAACTTTGTAAGGTGCTGTCCAGTATTTTTTGTAATAGCGGCACATTCACATTAAGTTTCTTCAGAATAAAGGGGGCCACGTTTTCATCAACGTCAAAAATACCTCTGAAAATGTGTTCGTTTTCAATTTGCTGATGCCCGAAGCCCTGTGCAATCTGTTGCGCTTTCTGTATGGCTTCCTGCGATTTTATTGTGAAATTATTAAAGTTCATTTTATATCTTTTTAGTTTGTTGTTTCTTAACTTTGCAAAGTATGGGACAATTAATATTCCAATTCATAAATCAGGACAAAATGACTTATTTAGCAAGAATATTATGTATCAGAACAAGTCAAAACGTCGTAAAACCAGTCAAATGAGCATTTTTAAAACAATTTTTGGAAGTTCTGATGAGCAGCCCTCTCACGGAAAGATTAACTGGAACGTATTGGAAAGCGTAGGCCAGTTAGAGGGTATTATTACGGTTTCTAAAGAGAAGCCTGTAATTATTTTTAAGCACAGTACCCGTTGTAGTATCAGCAGGATGGCCTTAAAGCAGTTTGAAAAAGCGTATAACCTGGAGGAGCATGAAGCGGCGCCTTATTTTCTGGATTTGCTGGAACACAGGGATGTTTCTAATGCCATTGCGGCAAAATTTGGTGTAACCCACCAGTCGCCACAATTGTTACTGATCAAAAACGGGCAATGTGTGTATACAGTTTCTCATTCTGATATTGATGCAGAGGAACTAAAGAAGAAAATATGATTTTAGATATAAAAAGAGAGACTGTTTTTCATGAAACAGTCTCTCTTTTTATTATTTCTCCTAGTAAAAATATAAATCAGGTTTTTGTAATTTTGTCCACAGTTCTATAGATAGTATCAATTTGTAATGACTGCTTATGGTTTTAGCCCGGATAGTAGCGGCATCCCACGCTTTTTTGCGTGGATACAGCGGATAGCGGGAATAGCTCCTGATAAACAGGTACAAAAAACTCCCTGAAGTAAGGGAGCTAATTGTAAAAGTAAAATTATTTTAGTTCCGTATCCTGTTCTTCGAGAGAATATCTTTGATTTTCGCCTTTAGGTTTTCGCCGGAATCGTATACCATTTGTTCATTGCTTGGGAACGGCATAATCCTTTGGTTAAGAAACACGTAATAATCCTGGTCCAGTGCCCGTTTATCGCCCCTGCATTTGGAGTATATATTTTCAAAAACAAATTCGCTGGAGAGTGGGAAAGATTGTAATAACTGGTTGGTCTTAAAGTCGATATAATCTACCTTAGCGGTAACCTGTACCGATTTGAACTGACGGACTTCATATACAGAAGCCCTGGCGGTAATCATATCATCGACCATGATCACATTTCCTTTATCGTCTTTTACCTCCCGGTTTTGGGCATCGAGCAGTTTTTTAGTACCTACCTTTACCTGCCTTTCCCTGTCGAATTCTTTTTCTTTAACCTGTTCCGGTGAAATGTTGATCTCGCGAAAGTTAACAATAAGCCCGTAATTATAATTAATTCCTTTCTGTTTGTTACTATGGTACACCGTCCATTTGTCATTGAGCCCGTAAGTATTAAAATCCAGTAAATCATTCTCCAATCGGTAAGGGATAGCAATATCAGTTTCATTTTTTGCATACACGCTCACATAATCCAACCCTTTTGATTTGGCATTTTCCATTAATTTACGAACATCTTTGTAATTAGGGCTAATACCATCCAGATACGCTAAATCGTCGTAAGCCCGGCGGAAATTCATTTTGTCGCTTGTCCCTAAAAGCCCTCTGGCATTGGTATATAAATAAGCAGCTAATGCATTTTTGCTGCTTATAATCTGGTCGGAGTAATCGTCAAACGGAAAAATAGCAGCCCTGCCTTCCTTAATAAGCCGTAACGGAAGCAAAGGCCGAATGAGTTCCTGACGGTCCCTTAGTTGTAAGTAAGTAGTATAAATACGCTCCAGGTCACGCGGATTACCTTCTTTGGCTAAGTCTTTGGCCACCCTTACATCGCGCTCTTTCGCCTTGGCAAAAGCCTCTTCCAGCAGGTAAACATAATCCTGTTTTCCTTTTTTTTCCTTGCCCGTTCGTAAATCAGAAACGGCATTACGAATCGCGCCATCATAATCTCCCGAACTAACCATACTTTTGGTTTGCTTTACACCGCAGGAACAAACAATAACAAACAGAAGCAGGAGGGTAATTCTTTTCATATCATAAATTATTAAATGGTTTTTCTGGAGCCGTTTCCAGCTTTCGCTAAAAGTTTTCTTGTTCCAGGAATTTTTCTAAGCAAAAAGGAGCTTCCGCTGGTCGCTCTTTTTGCTAACAAAAATAACCTTTCACGGCAAAAAGCTTTTACGCTCTATCTGGGCTAAATCAATTATAATGCCATAAAAAAAATCCCGGTATAGCGTAGATATCGGGATTTTTAAGATCATTACTTTTATTTTCGTACAAAAGGAGGCAATAGTTTGCTCGATACTTCCCCGAAACCAATACGTACGTCATGGTTTTTGCAATAGCCTTTTAGAATAACCGTATCATTATCATTAATAAATTTACGTTCCGTACCGTCACTTAATACGATAGGGTTTTTACCGCCCCAGGTAAGTTCCAGCATAGAGCCGAAACTATCGGGTGTGGGTCCGGATATGGTCCCAGAACCCATCATGTCACCGGAGTTGACACGGCATCCGTTCGAGGTATGGTGCGCCAGTTGCTGGCCCATAGACCAGTACATGTACTTAAAGTTAGAATTACATACCACAGTTGGTTCTCCGTCTTCGGGTGCAATAGCCACTTCCAGGTTAATATCAAAAGCATGTTTTCCTTTTTGCTGTAAATAGGGTAACGGTGTAGGGTCCTGCATTGGGCCTCTTGTCCTGAAAGGTTCCAGGGCATCGAGGGTAACGATCCACGGAGAAATAGAGGAAGCGAAGTTTTTAGACAGAAATGGGCCTAGCGGCACATATTCCCATCGCTGGATATCACGTGCAGTCCAGTCATTGAGCAGTACCATTCCAAAAATATACTCCTCGGCTTCATGAACAGGGATATTCTCGCCCATGATATTCGCATCTGTTGTAATAAATGCCGTTTCTAATTCAAAATCGATAGATCGCGAAGGCCCAAAAACAGGTGTGGCTTCGCCATTAGGCAATGTTTGCCCCATAGGACGGTGTACCGGGATCCCCGAAGGCACAATAGAGGAACTTCTTCCGTGGTATCCCACAGGAATGTGTACCCAATTAGGGAGCAACGCATTTTCCGGGTCACGGAACATTTTCCCCACATTGGTAGCATGCTCTTTACTGGAATAGAAATCAGTATAATCACCAATAAGTACCGGCAGCTGCATTTCTACATCTTCAATATTAAAAATAATAATATCACGGTGTTCGGTGTTGTCCCTTAGTTCAGGGTTTGTTGCATCAAACAAATCTGCAATCCGGTTTCTTACCAACCGCCATGTTTTCTGGCCGTCCGATATAAAATCATTTAGGGTATCCTGCATAAACATATCATCGGTAAGTTCAATCCCTTCAAAATAATTGAGTTGTTGCAAAGCACCTAAGTCTATGGCAAAATCGCCAATCCTTGTTCCAATTGTAATAACATCATCCTTAGTAAGGAAAACACCAAAGGGAATATTCTGAATTGGGAAATCACTAGTTTCAGGAACTTCAAGCCATGATTTTCTATCGGGATTATTTGCTGTAACTGGCATAATATGTTTTATTTTAAGTAAAATTCAGTTGTCAAATATATCATAATATGTCAGTTTTACAAACGATTTTTGTAATTTTGGAAAGTTTTTAACGTAAAAAAATAAAAATGCTGCACGACGAACAAATTTTTGACCTTATTCAGGAAGAACAGGACAGGCAAACCCACGGGATTGAGCTTATTGCATCCGAAAACTTTGTAAGCGACCAGGTGATGGAAGCTGCCGGTTCCTGCCTGACGAATAAATATGCCGAGGGATATCCGGGCAAAAGGTACTATGGCGGATGCGAAGTGGTAGATGTTGTAGAACAAATAGCCATTGACAGGGCAAAAGCCCTTTTTGGGGCCGAATATGCAAACGTACAACCTCATTCCGGTTCACAAGCCAATACAGCCGTTTATGCGGCATGTCTTAAGCCGGGTGATAAAATACTAGGTTTTGATCTATCGCATGGCGGACATTTAACTCATGGTTCGCCGGTAAATTTCTCCGGTAAATTATACCAGCCTGTTTTTTACGGGGTAGAAAAAGAAACCGGCCGTTTTGATTATAATAAAATTCAGGAAATTGCTACCAGGGAACAGCCAAAAATGATCATTGCCGGGGCTTCTGCGTATTGCCGTGATATGGATTTTGCCCGTTTCCGTGAAATAGCCGATTCGGTAAATGCCATTTTATTGGCAGATATTTCCCATCCGGCAGGCCTTATTGCCAAAGGTTTAATGAACGATCCTATCCCGCATTGCCATATCGTTACCACCACAACACATAAAACATTGCGTGGCCCAAGGGGCGGGTTAATTTTAATGGGCAAAGATTTTCAGAACCCGTTTGGCCTAACCACCCCGAAAGGTGAAATCAGAATGATGTCTTCTTTACTGGACTTAGCCGTGTTTCCGGGAAACCAGGGCGGGCCGTTGATGCATATTATTGCTGCGAAAGCAGTAGCTTTTAGCGAAGCGCTTTCAGATGAATTTTTTCATTATTCTATGCAGGTGCAAAAAAATGCAAAAGCCATGGCAGAAGCATTTGTGAAAAGAGGATACGACCTTATTTCGGGAGGAACCGATAACCATATGATGCTGATTGATTTAAGGAATAAAAATATTACCGGAAAAGAAGCAGAAAATGCATTGGTAAAAGCAGAAATTACCGTAAATAAAAATATGGTGCCCTTTGATGATAAATCACCTTTTGTAACTTCAGGGATCCGTATCGGTACACCGGCAATTACAACACGAGGTTTGGTAGAATCAGATATGGAAACTATTGTAGATAAAATTGACCGTGTGTTAAGCAATCCTACCGATGAAGCCGTTATTGAACAAGTTGCAGACGAAGTCAACGAAATGATGAGCGACAGGGCATTGTTTGTTTTTTAAAAAGAAAAAAAAGTTTAAAGTTTAAGGTTTAAAGTTCAAAGTTGCGTAACTAGAGATCCCTTAAACTTTAAACATTAAACTTTCAAACCTTAAACTTTAAACCAGAAAACTAAAAATTATGTCCGTTTTAAGATTAGAATTACCTACAGATCCCCGATGGGTGAATATCGTAGAAAAAAATATCGAAGAAATCCTTTCTGACCATGCCTGGTGTGAGCAAAAAGCAGCTTCCAACGCGATAACTATTATCACTATTAATTCGGAATATCCGGATTTAGTTACCGATATGCTGGCACTGGCCAAAGAAGAAATTGAACATTTTGAGATGGTGCATGAGATTATTAAAAAGCGAGGTTTAAAACTAGCCCGTGAACGTAAAGACGAGTATGTTGGCGAGCTGGCACAATACATGAAAAGAAGCAATAACGGAAGCCGCGTCTCCGGTTTCGTGGAGCGGTTATTATTTTCTGCTATGATCGAGGCAAGAAGTTGCGAGCGGTTTAAAGTTCTTTCAGAAAATATCCAGGACGAAGAACTGGCTGTTTTTTATCGTAAACTAATGGAAAGCGAGGCCGGTCATTATACTACCTTTATTACTTACGCCAGGAAATACGGGCATGGAATAGATGTTGAGCAACGCTGGAGGGAATGGCTTGCATTTGAAGCTTCTATAATTGAAAAATATGGTAAAAGCGAAACCATCCACGGTTAATTGATGGCTATTATCTTCTGAATTAAAGTATTATGATTACTATTGAAACAGCAGCTATTGCAGACCTGAATGTGGTTCGGAAAATCGCTTATAAAACCTGGCCGGATACTTATGGTAAAATTGTATCGGCAGCGCAAATCGATTATATGCTGGAATCTTTGTATTCGATTGAAACTTTATCGGCTAATGTTACTGAAAAAGGCCATTACTTTTTACTTGTAAAAGAAGAGGATAATTATTTAGGTTTTGCTTCGTATGAACATAATTATAATGCAGGACCTGTTACAAAAATCCATAAAATTTATATCCTTCCTGAAGCACAAGGGAAAGGAGTTGGAAAGATGCTTATCCACAAAGTGGCTGATTTAGCAAAAGAAGCAGGTATAGAAAGGCTTTGCCTGAATGTGAACCGTCATAACAAAGCTAGATTTTTTTATGAAAAACTAGGATTTACAATCGTTGCAGAAGAGTTAGTACCATTAAACCATGGTTATGTTATGGATGATTATATAATGGAAAAGCAAATCTAATTATTGTTCTACTATAATATGATGGTGCAGAAGTAAACCCTTCACATTCTTTAAGGAAAACACTGCTCCTTTAAGTTTAGTTTTCCCGGGGTCAATCGTATAATTAAACTGGTTTTAAAATTTGCGCTGTTGGCAACGGCTTTATTAAATTCTGTCCTGTATAGATCACAATTGTCAAAATGTACCGCAGTCAGATCGGCACTCATAAAATCTACAGCAACCAGGCTACAATGCGTAAATGTAGCCCCTTTGATTTTTAAAGTATAAAATTTTGAAAAATCCAAGGTGCAGTTCTTAAAATGGATTTCAAAAATAAACGGGTCACACATAGCAAAATTAACGTCTTTGATGCTGCAGTCGTTAAAATACACCGTTCTGAAAGCTACATGGTTTATTCTTGTGCTATTGAAATCACAGTGGTTAAAAATGCAATCTATAAAAGTTACAGCTTTAAAAGTGCATGCTGAAAAATTGCAATCCGTAAAAGTACATCTTTCAAATTCTTTATAATTAAGGCATCCTGATCATAAATAACAGCGTGGTATTCTGCATCAGGTGTATATTGGATCATTAACAACGGGTTTAGTGTACAAATAAAGTGGAAGGTGCAGCAACATATTCCGGAATGATGTAAATCTATTAAATTATTTAGTCCCACAACCTATATATTCCTGTTTATTGTCTTCTGGTCATCGATGTTCCTCAATAAAAAACATTAAATCATACAATCATTTCTACATTTCTTATAAGGCACCTCTCTAAAGCATATTGTAATTTTACTAGGATTTAAAACGCATCCTTGGAGACAAAAACACACAGCGGAAAAACTACGCTGATTACAGGCGGTACTTACGGAATAGGGCTCGAGTTGGCACGCTGTTGTGCAGAAGACGGTTATACTATTATTTTAGTAGCAGGTAGCCAGCAAGACCTGGAAGCAACAGCACAGGAATTTATTACACGATATGGTGTAAAAGCGTATGGGATTGCGGCTGATCTTATGGAACCGGATGCTGCATACCAGTTGTATCAGGAAATTACAGAAGAAGGCATACAGATAGATATATGGATCAATGATGCGGCACAAGGTGTCTGGGGTGCTTTTACAGCAACTGACCTGGAACAGAAATTAGATATTATACAACTCAACATCAATTCAGTTGTTGTACTTACTAAGTTATTTTTGAAGCAAATGGTGGCCCGGGATTCGGGAAAGATACTTCAGGTATCATCTATAGCCGCCAAAACTTCTAATCCCTATATGGCAGTTTACGGTGCTACTAAAGCTTTTATTTACAATTTCACACAGGCACTTAACAGTAAACTGAAAGACAATAAGGTGACTATTACCACATTACTTCCCGGCCCTACAGCAACCGATTTTTTTAATAAAGCAGGTGCTGAAAATACAATAATGGTAAAAGAAACAGACCTGGCCGATCTGGCTGTAGTAGCGCATGACGGTTATAATGCAATGCAAAACAGGGAAACTAAAATAGTGTCGGACTGGAAAATAAATTGCAACTGGTAATAGATATTTCCTTACGGATGAAGCCGTGGCCGATATGATGAAAAAGCAAAATGAGCTGAGTGATAAAGAATAGCCAGATGCATTTTGTAAACGATAAAAAAAAGCGATAATGGAAAGAACAGCCTATCAAGAAACTACAGAACAAGACAGCGAAGACGACAATGGTAACAGAAAGGAAGAAGAGGCAGCAATACATGATAAAATAACACATCAGCAAGAGGAAGAGCAATTTAAAACAGAAAAACCGGGATCAGGTCAGGGAAAGGAATCTTCGGTGTGCAATTATAATCCTTCCGGAGCATTAGCCGATACAGATGCCTTCCATTTTCACAAAGTGGAAGAGGAATTTAAGGATTTTATAATAGCTCAAAAACATCCTTGCCTGATGGCAAACACTGTATTTCAAATGCAGAATTACCATTTGAGAGTTTATGATACTATACAATCTGATAATACGGCAAAAGCAGTGCTCTCCGATATAGAAAATTATTTAGCTAATTATGATTTTGAATCTAATACATTCGAATCCTTAATAATATGCTTTAAAGATAATGACTTCAAAACCGAAACAGAGTTCGAAAAAGGATTGTGGGATTTCTTGCAGAAACTCCATAATAGCGACAACGTACCTTGGGATCCAACGGTAAGCCAGGACCCAGATGACCCTAACTTCAGTTTCAGTATTAAAGGTAAGGCATTTTACATCGTAGGGATGCATCCAAACAGTTCAAGATTAGCAAGACAAGCACCTTATTGTACTTTAGTTTTTAATTTACATTGGCAATTTGAAAAACTGAGAGAAATGGGAATATACCAAAGGGTTAAAAAAAGGATACGTCAACGAGATGAAATGCTTCAGGGCTCCATTAATCCGGTATTGCGTGATCATGGATCAGAAAGTGAAACAAAACAATATAGTGGTAGAAAAGTCGATAGCAGTTGGAAATGTCCATTCCAGCATAAATAAATACTAAATAAATAAGAATGAGTAACTATTCAGTTATACAACCGCAATCCGGAGTAGCTTTTACGATAAAAAAGGGACAAATCCTTATAGTAGTGGATCCGTTAGGAGAACAGGTCAGTGATATGGTTTTAATAAACAGTAGTGATAAAAGAGAGAAAATATCATCAGGTAAGACATTAGATTTCGAAGAAAGTATATTAATATCAAAAGGCAATTTTTTATGGAGTAACCGGTCTAATAAAATGATGGAAATTATTGAAGATACTAACGGTCGTAATGATTTTTTATTAGCACCATGTTCTCCGGAAACCTTTAAAATTATGTACAATAATCACGAAGACCACCCCAGTTGCCTGAACAATTTACATCAAAATCTTAAAAACTATAATATAGAACTAGATGAAATACCTACGGCATTCAACATCTTTATGAATGTTCAATTTGATGATAAGGGAAAACTTAGCGTACTAGCCCCTATGTCAAAAGCGGGGGACCGCGTTCAATTTAGAGCAATGATGGATCTTATAGTAGGGCTAACGGCATGCTCAGCAGAAGACAGTAATGGAGGCAGTTTTAAACCTATAGCGTATCTGGTTACTGATAATTAATTATGTAGATTGAACTACTTAGTCAGCCCTTACAATCGCAACAATACTGTTTGTTAATACTTTATAATTAAATAATAGCAGAAATTGCTGTACAGGATCCGGCAATAGCACATTTAAAATAAACCACACCTCAGGATTAGACTTTCTCAAAGGCGTGAGAAGATGTTTATAATGCAATTTTGGGGCATTTGATACAATCTTAAAAATCAGGTTTAATCAGATCAAAAGCAAATTATTTTTGGCTTCAATTATTATTAAGCCTTTGACTAAAAACAAAACCACTATTTTAATCTAAATTTAAAATAGTGGCTTTTTAAGGAATAACTATTTAATCACACCGCCTCTATATTCCTGTTTATTGTCTTCTGGTATTGATGTCCGACAACAAAAAACATCAAATCATATAATCATTTCTACATTTGTTATAAAACACCTCTCTAAAGCATGTTTTAATTTTATTACAATTTAAAACGCATCTTATGGAGACAAAAACGCATAGAGGAGAAACTGCGCTGATTACAGGCGGTACTTATGGAATAGGGCTGGAGCTGGCACGCTGTTGTGCAGAAGACGGTTATAATGTTATTTTAGTAGCACGTAGCCAGCAAGACCTGGAAGCAACAGCACAGGAACTTACTGTACGGTATGGTGTAAAAGCATATGGGATCGCGGCTGATCTTATGGAACCGGATGCTGCGTACCAGTTATATCAGGAAATGACAGAAGAAGGCATACAGATAGATGTATTGATTAATGATGCGGCACAAGGTGTCTGGGGTGCTTTTACAGGAACTGACCTGGAACAGGAATTAGATATCATACAGCTCAACATTAATTCAGTGGTGGTACTCACCAAATTATTTTTGAAGGAAATGGTAGCCCGCGATTCGGGTAAGATACTTCAGGTATCATCTATAGCCGCCAAAACTTCTAATCCCTATATGGCAGTTTATGGTGCTACTAAAGCTTTTATTTACAATTTTACACAGGCACTTAACAGTGAATTAAAAGACAGCAATGTCACTATTACAGCGTTGCTCCCTGGCCCTACAGCAACTGATTTCTTTAATAAAGCTGGCGCTGAGAATACGGTAATGGTAAAAGAAACGGACCTTGCCGATCCGGCTGTAGTGGCGCGTGATGGTTACAGAGCAATGCAAAATGGGGAAACTAAAATAGTATCCGGCTGGAAAAATAAACTGCAACTGGCAATGGATAGTTTCCTTACCGATGAAACTGTGGCCGATATGATGAAAAAGCAAAATGAGCTGAGTGATAAAGAGAATGAGCATTTAAATTTGTAAACTAATAATTATAACACTATGGAGACAACAACAGATAGCGGAACTACAGGGCAAGGCAGCCAGAATGATAACCGCAACAGAAAAGCAGAAGAAGCTGCAATACATGATAAAGTATCACATCAGGAAGAGGAAGAACAATTTGAACCGGGTGAACCAGGATCGGGTCAGGGAAAGGAATCTTCCGAAGGAAAGTATAACCCTTCCGGAAAATCATCAGATAATAATTCTCATTTTGATGGGCAGCATATGGGGGACAAAAACGCCGGAATGGGGAGTAAAGACCCAAGCAAGAATATTGGTAAGAATAAGAGCTAATAGTTATATATTAGAGTATAATCAATAATTCAATTCTAAAAAAGAGACAGTTTCACGAGTTGTGAAATAGTCTCTTTTTTATGTTTTGTTAGGCTTTGCAGACTATAAGTCAATATTTAATTCTAAAATTTTCTATAATTTTATTATCTTAAATAAGATATCTTTATATGTTTTACCGATTGGTATTTGCAGATTGTCAATAAAAATTTGATTACCCTGAATTTTCTCAATCTTCTTTAAATTAATGATGTACGATCTGTGTACCCTAAGTAATGAAGAATTTTTATAGGCATCTTCCCATCGGTTTAGGCTATCTTGCACTAACAGTTTTTGATTATTAAAAAATATGTTTATATAATCGACCTGTGCCTGTATAATTGAAATTTCATTAATGTTTAGCTTGTGGAATGTCTTATCGGTGTAGACAAAAATTTCATCAGTATTTTGTGTCGTTGTAAAGCTTTCCTCCACTCTGGTAACTCCTTTTAAAAATCGGGCATATGAAAAAGGTTTTAAAAAATAATCAGCAACGTTTTCTTCAAATGCATCAATTGCATATTCTCTATATGCGGTTGTAACAATGACTTTTGCTTTAAAACGATAGGATTTTAAAAATTCCAGCCCATTTATTTCTGGCATTTGAATATCTAAGAAAATTAAATCACACTGATTGAGTATATCAAAAGGGACTTTATTGGGTGTATCAAAAACACCTATGCAAGTAAGCGAATTTGTCTTTTCAATATAATTTTCCAGCACCTTTTGTGCAGGAAACTCATCTTCGATTATAATGCACTTCATTCTAGTTGAATTTTAAGTGTGACATAGAAAATATTGTTTTCAGATCTTATATGCAATTCATGCTTGTTTGGATAAAGAATATCGAGTCTTTTCTTAACATTGGTAATTCCAATCCCGCTTTTTTTGCTTGTTTGAATTGTATTGTTTTGTGGTAAAAATGGATTTTGAATCGTAAAGTACAATATCCCTTTTTTCAAATGGATATGTATGGGCAGGTCCAATTCTTTTTCGCTTATTAAAGAAGTATACTTTAAAGCATTTTCAATAAATGGAATGAGGAGCAGCGGTGCTATTTTTTGGCTGTCGTTGTCGGCTTGATAATCTAATTTTAAGTCAATTTTGTTTTTAAACCTCATCTCAAATAATGAAATATAATCTTTAATAAAATCAAATTCCTGAGCCAGAGTTACTTCTTTTTTATTTGCTTCATATAGTACATAGTGGAGATTATTGGAAAGCATTAGAATCTTATCTGAGACATCTTCTACCTTATTTAATGAACTGGAATAAATCATATTTAATGAATTAAACAAGAAATGCGGGTTTATCTGGGACTTTAAAACTTCTATTTCATATTCAATTTTTTCCTGCTGTATCAGACTTAGCTTTTCATTAGCAACAAGGTTTTTTTTCAAGGCATTGATTCCTATGAAAAACATATTTATAAATAAGAATACAGTTATTTTATTAAAATAACAAAAATGGGGATCACAATTACATTTGTTATAAAATATACAGCTTATTAAGATTGCACAGACTAATATTATTATTACGGATGAAACAGCACTGATTAATTTTGCTTTTTTAAAATACAAGTAAGTGAAAGCATATACTGATGCAATGACAAAAACAATCTCGATTAAACTGGCTTCATAATCAAACTTAAAACCTTTATGGCCGGCAAACTTTAATAATGGATAAAAGTAGTACAAGAGCCAAAAAAGTACATGGAGTGTTATTTCAAGCGTTTTGTTGTTGTTTTTTATGATGTGCTTCATTCTAGTAAAAATATTTTACTTATATAAATGTTAGTTTTTATCTTGCGTTCTTGCTTTTAAATCCCTGCCTAAGGTACAGCTTATGCCTTTAATGTCCGAAAAGTTCTTCTAATGAAATTTTTTTGAACTCGCCCAGCTTTTTCATTTCTTCTGTAGGCACGTTCTTTTCAGAAGCTACAATAGCGTACGTATACGGCTTTCCTGCAAAATAGGTTTTATGGAAATTTTTTAGATCTTCCATTGTTATTGAGTCTACGGCAGTATAGATTTTTTTTCGGATATCTTCATCTAATCCTAATTCCTTGGCTGCCAGATAAGTATTAATAATAGCATCCTGAGTAATTCTTTCTGTTTGAATATTCTTTTTGACTTTGCTTTTAGCCGATTCCAAGTTTAAAGGAAGTTCAGGCATGGCAGTTAACAATTCATTCATGGCGGCAACTGCTTCCTGAAATTTATCAGCCTGGCTGCCTACATAGGCTTCGATATAATAATGCTGGTCTTTTTTTTGCGGACTTGTATAAACGCCGTAAGTTCTGTAGGCTAAGGCTTTGCTCTCCCGTATAGTTTGAAACACTATAGACTGCATGCCACTACCAAAATAATTGTTGAAAACGTTCACAAGCGTGCTTTTATCGGCATCATAAATATCAGTATTTCTGATCCATCTTGTTTCTGCCTGCACCATATCATAGTTTGCAAATAATACCTGATTTTTTGTATGGGGAATTTGCTTAAACGCTGTCGCCGCTGTTGCTATACTATAATTCGCAGGGACTTTATGCAGCAGATTTAATTGGTCTACTAAAGCCGGTAGCGGTTTTGGTCCATAATAAATGATAGTCTGTTCGTAGCTGTTCAGGGTCTTAAGCCTGGTGGCCAGCTCATCTGCTGTTACCGCTTCTAATTTTTCATCAGTAAGAATATTGTTGAATTTGTTTTTGGCACCATATAACGCATAATTTAATAGCGCATCTAGAATTAGGCTTTTGTTGGATTTGATGTCCTTCCTAGCTTTGGCAATTCTTGCTTTCAGGTCTTTAAGCGCGCTTTCATCAGGTTGTACATTGTTGATGAATTCTTCATACAACTTTACGGCATTCTCAAAATTTTCCTGCAAGCCTTCAATATAAACTGTTGTATACTCTTCGTCAGTATTAATATTAAAACTGCACGCAATTTTATAGAATGTTTTGGATATTTCTTCAGCAGTTATCTTGTCAGTTCCTAAAAACTGAATATATTGTGAAGCCAGTGATAATTTTAGATCATTCAAAGAACCAATTTTATACCTGTACCGCAAGCGGAAGATTTCATTGTCTTTGTTGTCTACATATAATACATCTGCCCTGCCTAATTTAGATGTTTGGATGTGTTTGTTAAAATCCAGAAAAACAGGAGCAACAGCATGGTCAGGAAGAGCATTAATTTTGGCTGCAAAATCAGACTGTCTGTCAGCATTCATAGTTACGGGGGTAATCTGTGGTTTTGTAATTTTGTCGGTTTTGGGCCTTTCTCCTTTTCTTTTTAAAATGGACACGTAATTATTGCCCAGATATTTATTGGCAAAGGCTACGATATCCGCTTTTTTAATTTTAGATAAATCATTTACATAGGCAACTTCGTCCTTCCAGTCCAATTCCGCAATAAAAGCGTCCATTAACGTTCTTGCCCTATCGGTATATCTTTCAGTGCCGTAAATTCTACTTTTTTTAATATTGTTGATGATTGCATCAACCAGTCCATCATCAAAATTTCCTTTTTTAAGGTTCTGAATTTCATTCAAGACCAGGGATTGTGCTGCTTCTAATTTCTGTCCGGCAGTTGGCGAAGCAGAAAGCCACAAGACTCCATAATCTATCAGTTGAGACGCAGATGCGTTGGCCTTAAGCAGTTTTTGCTTTTTTACGAGGTTCAAATCTAAAAGCCCTGCCGTGCCGTTAGCAAGCATCTGCCCAACTAAATCAGCAATAAGTACGTCTTTGTTTTTATTGCCCGGAAGCCGGTATCCTATAGTAACGCCTTCTGCGCTTGGGCCTGTGACTTCTTTTATTATGGGTGCTGTGATCGGGGCTTCTGGCTCAAAAATATATTTTTCAACAGGCTTGGCCTTCATGTAACCAAACGCCTTATCTATTTTGGCAATCACTTCGTCAGGATCAAAATTGCCTGAGAGGATAATCCCCATATTGTTAGGCACATAATATTTGTTGAAGTAATTTTTAATTTCTACCAGTGAGGGGTTTTTTAAATGCTCGATAGTACCAAGAGTAGTCTGTAGGCCATAATTGTGCTTTTGGAATAAAGTACCATATAATTCTTCAAATACTTTATTACCGTCGTTATCAAGTGCTCTGTTTTTTTCTTCATATACAGTTTCTAATTCTGTATGGAAAATCCTAAATACAGGATTTCTAAACCGCTCTGCCTGTACCGCCAGGTATTTGTCAAAAGAACTAACTGGTACGTCTTCATGATAAACTGTCTGTTCGAATGAAGTAAAAGCATCGCTCCCTTTTACTCCCAAGTTGCTCATCATTTTATCGTACTCATTGGCAATAGCATACTTGCTGGCCACTCCCGAAACAGAATCTATTTTTTTATAGATTTCTTTTCTCTGGGCGAGATCTTTTGATTTGTTATATTGTTCATATAATGCCTCTATCTTATCCAATTCGGGCTTTTCTTTAGCCCAGTCGAGCGATCCGTATTTATCAGTCCCCTTGAACAGCATGTGCTCCAGATAATGGGCCAGGCCAGTATGTGTCTTTGGATCTGTCTTGCTTCCTGCCTTTACGGTAATATAAGCTTTGAACCTAGGCTCTTTGCTACTAGGACTCAAGATCACTGTCAAGCCGTTTTTAAGTATATAGAATCTAGCTTGCATGGGATCTCCAGTAACATATTTATAGGTGTAGCCATTACTGGAAGCTTGTTTCCATTCAAATTTATTTTGAGCTTGGGTTAAAAAAGAAAAAATAGTAAAGAGGGGTGCTACTAAGATTAATTTTTTTCTCATGTCTAATTATTTTAATATTGTTTAAAAAGTTGTTCTTTTAAGTATTGCTATATGCCATCAAGCAAGCAGCAGTTATATATATATCAAGTCTTTTTATTATTCTGCATCCCACCTTATCCTACATTACCGCTTTTAAAATCCCTGTCTTTTTTCTCTACCTTCTTAATGGATTTTCCATTTCCTAAATTCATTGAAAACGTAAAATACAATACTCTTGATACTGGTTTCATGTAAGATCCTTGGATAAAGCCTTCACCAAAAGTATTGCTTTTATAGCTTAACGTATTAAAAACATCACTTAATCTCAGGCCAATCTGAGCATCATTATTAAAGATTTTCAGCTTTTGTCTCACTCCTATTTGAAACTGTGAATATGATTTTTCTTCTGAAAAGATTGATTTTTCTTCTGAAATATAAGAAAATCGTAATGTTGCTGAAAGGTTTTTGTTTATAAAAAATTGATTGGAAAGTTGCAAAGAAGCACTATTTCCGCTCGAATTGGCAAATGCAATACCTGTTTTAAAAGTTTGGGATGTATGATTTGTGTTGATGGTATTTGTCATCCATTTAAATAATTTTAAGTTAATGCTAAAGTCCAATGATAAACTATTACCACCATCAATATTTTTGTAAGAATCTATTGTTTCCTGATTCGTACCAAAAAAACTATAACCTACAATTGAATTCTCTGTTTTTCTATATGATATAGTAGTATTTATATCAAATTTTTCTCTGTTAAACTGATTTGAAATCTCAAAGTTATTTGAAAACTCGGGTTGCAGTTTAGGATTACCTATATTAACTATAAACGGGTTATTTTGGTATTGTACAGTAAGTACCTGATATAAATCGGGTCTTGATGTTCTTCTGTTGAAACCAAAGTTCCACGATATGTTTTCATTGGCATTATAGACAAAATGAATAGAGGGAAAAACATTTTTATAATCTAGTTTTACATTTTCATCAGATGTAATAATTTGAGCTTTTCTATCATAAAGCTCTGTCCGGATTCCTGCTTGCAATTTCCATTTGCCGAAATCAAACTGCGTTGTCACATATAGTGCATGCGTGTTTTCAATATTTTCAATTTCCTGGTTACTGTTCAGACTTAGATTGTTAGTTATAGACAGTTGATTGTCACTTTCAATTCTGTTATACAGATAGCCTGTTTCAAAATTAATTTTATCAGAAATCTTTCCTTCATAATCTGCTGCAAAATCATAAATAGAAACTTTGTTGTCTGTATCACTATCTGCAACAGTTGTATTGTCTTGAAAGTCACTAGTTAATAAGTTAGTGTTTTTTGACATCCTTAGATCCAACTGAAGAAAGCTATCTTCTTTAAAATCATG
Source organism: Flavobacterium sp. (assembly GCA_036386975.1). Classification (GTDB taxonomy): domain Bacteria; phylum Bacteroidota; class Bacteroidia; order Flavobacteriales; family Flavobacteriaceae; genus Flavobacterium. The sequence goes on from DASVUQ010000266.1 coordinate 23,937, forward strand.
ACGGTATGTTAAGTTATTGTCAAATGTGTAATGCTTATGAGGATTATTATTTATTTGTGTTGAATTAATACCATTAACTAAAATTTTACTATCCCTAAATAAATTATGCTGGTTATCAGTATAACTAAAATTAAATGTAAATACATCTTTTGCCGATTTGTAGTAATCTATGCCACCATTAATTTCTCTTATTTTTCCATCAAACTCAAAATCTGTAGTTTGATAATAAGGTTGTAAACCCTGACGGTCTAAAATAGATTTAGATTCAAAAAATGGTTCATTCATATTTAAGCCAATTCTGTATCCAAATTTTTCATTGCCATAGCTAGTGTTGGACGTTATTCCGTATCCACTTAATGTATTTGCATTCCCCTCAATTGAAGAACTTAACCCCGCCTTTATTTTCTTTTGGGTAATGATATTAATGATACCTGTCATTCCATCTGCCTGATATTTGGCTGAAGGAGTAGTAATAACTTCGATTTTATAGATTTGACTCGCGGGAATTTGTTTTATAAGTTCGGACACAGCTAAGGAAGATCTTTTTCCATTCAGTAATACAGTCACATTTTGGCTTCCACGCAAAGCGATGCTTCCGTTGGGATCTACTTTAATTTCTGCTAATTGTTCCAGAACAGTCGTGGCATCACCTCCAGCAGAGAGCAAATCTTTCCCAACATTAATTACTTTCATATCAATTTTTTGCTCGATTGTTGTTTTTTCGTTTACGATTACCACTTCGTCCAGGAGTTTCTGATCTGGCACTAAACTGAAATTACGATTGGTATCGGCTTGGATGGCAATTTTTTCAGTAAAAGTTTTATAGCCCTGACAAGACACCTGGACAGAATATTGCCCTCTTATCAATTCTATTTTATAGTTTCCTGAATCATCGCTTGATGCAGCTAATTTAACTTTGCCGTCAGCATCCTTGACTACAATACTCGCGAATGGAATTTTAGCTTTAGTTTCTCCATCAAAAATATTGCCTGAAAAGGTTTGTGCATTTCCAACTTGATAGCATAGGCAAAAAAGTATTAGTAAAATTATATTCTTCATTTCCTCTTTTATTTTATTTTCGACAAATGTCATGTATGAGAATAGGCTGAGAAAAAAAAATCTGTAAACACTGTGATTTTATCTGTTAATTCTATTCATCAATTCATAATAATTTAAAAGTTCATATCTAATTAAACATGTTAACACCTGATGAACTGATCAACAAAAAACTACAACTATAAGAAGAGGGAAAAATAAATCGGGACAGCATTAATGCTGTCCCGATTTAAGAATTTTGAATTATTAATTAAGCCAACTCTCTTCAATATAACTCAATCAATAATTAAGAACCTAATGCAGCAGCTACTCTTGCCCTAAGTTCAGCACCATGTAAATCTTTTGCAATTATTTTTCCATTAGCATCAATTAAAAAAATTGCCGGAAGACCTTTTATATTATATTGTAAGGCAATAGGATCGTTCCCCCACCCTTTCAAGTTAGAAATTTGTGTCCATGCCAATTTATCTTTTGCGATAGCTTCTTTCCACTTATGGACATCCTTATCTAAAGAAATGCCGATAATGTTTATTCCTTTATCATGAAATTCTTTATATAAAGCTACAACATTAGAATTCTCCTGCCTGCAGGAGGCACACCATGAAGCCCAGAAATCTATAATGGTTAATTTTCCCATTGATTCTTTCAGAGATACTATTTTTCCTTCTGGATTTGGACCGGAAAAGTCGGGGGCGAGACTCCCAATACTTAGATTTTTTATAGTATCAAGACTCTTTTTAATCTTTTTACCTTCATCAGCAGCTTTTACCTTTGGATCAAGTTCTGTAGAACCGCTTTTTTGTAAAAATAGTGAAACACCATTTCCAATACCATTAATTTTTCCTGTAATGATAAATTCATTTTCTATAATTTTGTTACAGGATACAGTTGTTATTACAGCCATAAGTAATAAAAGAACTTTTCTCATTTTTTCTATATTTATTTTCGACAAATGTCATGTATGAAAATAAGCTTTGGAAAAAAAATCTGTCAACAATGTAATTCTATCTGTTAATTTTTGGGAGTATTAAACGAAAAAACCTTCAACGATAATTGAAGGTTTTGAAAATTAAATCCTGATTTGTGGGGAGAGCAGGATTCGAACCTGCGAAGTTTTCACAGCAGATTTACAGTCTGCCCTCGTTGGCCGCTTGAGTATCTCCCCTTTTAATTATAGGTTTAACCGGGTGCAAATATAGAAACAGTTTTTATGTTTCCAAATTAAAATCAGATTAAATTTAACAATGATTTTTAATCCACTCACGATGAATTAAATAAGAATAAAAGGGAGAAATCAATAATAAAAAGAAAAGATGAAATCAGGTTTTTACTTTAAAAGCGTACTAATTTTTCTTCTAAGATCGCTTCCGCGTACATTTTTTGCCACTATAACACCGTTAGCATCAACAATGAATGTGGCAGGGATGCTTTTTATATTGTACAACGTTGCAATAGGGTCCTGCCAAAATTGTAAGTTAGATACGTGTATCCATGTCAGGTTATCTTTTGCAATAGCTTCTTTCCATTTATCGCCGTCTTTATCTAAAGAAACACCTATAATAGTAAGGCCTTTATCTTTAAATTCTTTATACACCGCTACCACATTTGGATTTTCCTGCCTGCAGGGACCACACCAGGAAGCCCAGAAATCAATAATAGTAACTTTACCTAATGATTGCTTTAGTGAGATTATTTTTCCTTCAGGATTAGGGGCTGAAAAATCAGGTACTTTACCTCCTATTTCAAAGGCGCTTACTTTTTGTGTTTTATTATAAATAGACTTTCCTAAAGTAGTATTTTTTAAAGAAATATCTAAGCTATTATAAGCTGTTTTTATTTGTTCAACAGAGTTGGAAGGATCATTGAACATCGCATCTACTAATAAAACCGAAACAAAAGATTTGGGATTGAAACTAAGGAAATCAACTGGTAAACTTGTTAGTTTTGACTGAAGGGCAGTAAATTCTTTTATAAGCTGATTGATAACGATGGTATCATTTGCCGCTTTTGCATCAGTCATTTTTTTAGTATTCAGTTCCTGAAAACTCAGCAGTTTATCCTGAATGAGAAGTGCTTTTGTTTTAAAATTATGTAAATCTTCATTGTTTTTTGTACCTGTTACCTTACCCTTGACAATGCTGTCTTTGTCAACAGATACAGTAATTTTGCCTTCTTCCAGAATAAAAGCCAGTTTTTCTTTTATTCCCCGAATAGTAATAAAATGTACAGATGGTTCTGGTGCCGCTCCTTTAAAACTAAATTTTCCGGCATTTATTTGTGTACTGTCAACGATAATGAACCCCTTTTTATCATCTGGTTTTTCGAGATATATTTTTGTGCCATTTTCAAAACCCTTACTATTTCCGGATATGGTAAATTTCCCAATCAGATTGAAGGCAAATAGAAAAACAGATAAAAGAAAAATAATCAGGGCTTTTTTCATAGATAAATAATTTATGAACCTAATACAGCAGCTACTTTTGCCCGAAGCGCATCACCACGTAAATCTTTTGCTATGATTTTTCCGCTGGCATCAATCAAAAAAGTGGCCGGGATGCTTTTTACATTATATTTTTGGGCAATAGGGTCGTCCCAGAATTTCAGGTTAGAAATATGTGTCCATGTCAAACCATCTTTTGCAATAGCCTCTTTCCATTTTGCCGCTTCGCCTTCTCTGTCTAAAGATACACCAACAATATTTAATCCTTTGTCATGAAATTCTTTATATAAAGCGACAATGTTAGGATTTTCCTGCCTGCAAGGGGCACACCAGGAAGCCCAGAAATCAACAATAGTCAACTTACCCATTGATTCTTTTAAAGATACTGTTTTTCCTTCTAGATTTGGGCCAGAAAAATCGGGAGCTAAGCTCCCGATTTTTGTATTATTATCAGGAACTAAGCTCCCTACTTTTGTATTGTTTAAAGTATTAAGACTCTTTTTAATCTTTTTACCTTCTTTAGTAGCTTTTAGCTTTGGATCAAGGTTATCGTAAATTTTCTTAAGTTTGGCAACATCAGCATTAGGCTGGGTTAAAAACTGCTGAAGAAAAATAACGGTTAGATATGATTTTGGATGTTTTTCCATCTGATCCATACCTAATTTTTCAAAACCTTTCTGAGCATCTTTCATGAGCCTGTCTCGTTCTTTTAACAAAGAATTTATTGTTACAGTATCCTGTTTCGCCTGGGCTTCATTAAATTTTGCCGTATTTGCTTTTGTAAAAGCCATTATAGGTTTATTGATTTTTTCATTTTCTTTCATGTAAGTAGTCAGTTGATCATTGCTATATGTACCTCCAACTTTACTTTTACCTATAGTATCTTTACGGACATCTATAGTAATTTCGCCATTCTCAAGTACAAAAAAAGCTTTTCCAGGTATTTTTTCTACTTCAATCAAATGAATGCTAGGCTCGGTTACTTTCCCTTCAAATTCAAATTTCCCATCCTTTACCTTGACTGTATCTACCTGAACAAGTCCTGTAGAATCCTCTTTCTGTAAAAATACTGAAACACCATTTTCAATACCAGCAGCTTTTCCTGTGATGATAAATTCATTTTCTCCAACTTTGTTACAGGATACAACCGTTATTGCAGCCATAAGTAATAAAAGAACTTTTTTCATTCTAGTTTTATGTTTAATGTTTTGTGTTGCAAAAGTATTTAAATTTATAAGTTATGTATACAATTTTGATTAAATTTTATGTTTTATTTAGATTTCAAAATAATTGTTATGAGGGATTTTTTATATAAATTTTCGAAAATGTGTTATACAGCGGTTTAACTTAAAATTAGTATTCGTTTTATAAACCATCACTTTAAATAATCGTATTTTTAATTTATGAAAAAAGAAAATAGAAAAGGATTTTATTTTAAACAGTATCAGGCCCCTAATCTTTCTCCATTTGACAAATTGTTTGATATTTTTAAAGAATTGATAACCCATACTTCAGGAGATTTTGATGAGGCTATAGGTTGGTTAAGGGAATTAGATAAAGAGTATAACCTGACGGATGAGCATTATACTATTGACGATTTTATTGAAGACTTAAAAAAGAAAGGCTATATAAAAGAGGAAGTTAAAGAAGATGGTTCGTCCGGTATAGGGATTACTGCAAAAACAGAACGTGCTATTCGCCAACAGGCATTAGAACAGATTTTTGGTAACCTTAAAAGGAGTGGTAATGGCAATCACAAAACCAGGCATACCGGAAACGGCGATGAACATACGGGAGAATTCCGGGAGTTTCATTTTGGCGACAGTTTAGAAAAGATTTCCCTTACGGAAAGTTTACGAAATGCCCAAATCAATAACGGTGTCGACGAATTTCATTTTACAGAAAATGATCTAATTGTCGAAGAATCGCAGTTCAAGGCCCAGATGAGTACGGTACTAATGATCGATATCAGCCACAGTATGATTTTATATGGTGAAGACCGCATTACCCCTGCCAAAAAAGTAGCCATGGCACTGGCTGAATTAATTACGACACGTTATCCAAAAGATACTCTTGATATATTGGTTTTTGGTAATGATGCCTGGACTATTCCTATTAAAGATTTGCCCTATTTACAAGTAGGGCCATACCACACGAATACCGTTGCAGGGTTGCAGCTGGCAATGGATTTATTGCGTAGAAAAAGAAATACCAATAAGCAGATTTTTATGATTACTGATGGGAAACCAAGTTGTGTCCGTGAACGCGACGGCTCCTATTATATGAACAGCAATGGACTGGATGAATATATTGTAGATAAATGTTACAGCCAGGCACAGCAGGCACGCAAACTGCACATTCCCATTACTACATTCATGATCGCAAATGATCCGTACCTGCAAAAATTTGTTAACCGTTTTACAGAAGCCAATCAGGGCAAAGCATTTTACACCGGGTTAAAAGGCCTGGGCGAAATGATTTTTGAAGATTATGAAACCAACAGGAAGAAAAAAATAAAATAGGATTAAAAATTTTAATTCAATAAACAAAATGAAAATAGAAAATAGCAATACATTAGGCGATTTAAAAAAAGCAGGTTATCAGACCAAAAGCATCAAAGACGAATTGCGCAATAACCTTCGGGAGAAAATAAAAACGGGAAAACCGGTTTTTGAGGGCGTACATGGTTTTGAAAACACGGTAATCCCGGAACTCGAGAGAGCCATTTTATCACGTCATAACATTAATTTATTAGGGTTGCGCGGCCAGGCCAAAACCAGGCTGGCCAGGAAAATGGTCGAATTGCTTGACGAATATATTCCGGTTGTTTCAGGTTCAGAAATTAATGATGACCCGCTACAACCCATTTCCCGTTTTGCCAAAGATCTTATCGCCCAGCATGGTGATGCCACTCCTATAGAATGGTTGCACAGGAATGAACGTTTTTTCGAAAAACTGGCCACACCGGACGTAACTGTAGCCGATCTAATTGGAGATGTTGACCCTATAAAAGCAGCCAATTTAAAACTGTCTTATGCGGATGACAGGGTGATTCATTTCGGAATGATCCCGCGCGCCAACCGGTGTATTTTCGTCATTAATGAATTACCGGATTTGCAGGCCAGGATCCAGGTAGCATTATTTAATATTTTGCAGGAAGGCGATATCCAGATCAGGGGTTTTAAAGTAAGAATGCCGCTCGACATGCAGTTTGTTTTTACAGCAAACCCGGAAGATTATACCAACAGAGGCAGTATTGTAACACCTCTAAAGGACAGGATCGGGTCTCAGATACTGACCCATTATCCGGAAACTATTCAAATTTCCAGGACAATTACTGAGCAGGAATCCAAACTCGATAAGACACAAAGTGATATGGTATATGTGCCTTCATTGGCAAGGGATTTACTGGAACAAATTTCTTTTGAAGCCCGCGAAAGCGAATACATCGATCATAAAAGCGGCGTAAGTGCCAGGATGACCATTACCGCTTTTGAAAACCTAATAAGTACGGCAGAACGGCGCGCCCTAAAAAGCGGAGCTGATAAAACCACAGTACGCCTGGCTGATTTTATGGGAATTATCCCGTCTATTACCGGTAAAGTAGAACTGGTATATGAAGGAGAGCAGGAAGGCGCAGCTATTGTAGCACAAAATTTAATAGGTAATGCCATCCACACTTTTTTCCCGGCCTATTTTCCAAAGATCGAAAAACTGGAACGCGATGCAAGTACCAGCCCGTATGCCAAAATACTCGAATGGTTTTTTGCAGAAATCGGCTTCGAATTACTGGATGATGCTACAGATGAAGAATACCAACAAGAATTAGATAATGTACAGGGATTAGAAAACCTAATCCAGAAATACCAGCCGGATACGGCACCTGAAGATAAATATTTCCTTAAAGAATTTGTACTTTG
>DASVUQ010000267.1:0-3955 GCA_036386975.1 Flavobacterium sp.
TGGCCAATCCTAAAATAGTAAAAAGTATGGCACCAACCAAAGCCTGGATTAAAATAGATTTGTGTGGCTGTATTAAATGCCAGAAACGTTTTAATGGAGTAACTTTCTCGTTATATTCTTTGAAGTCGTCATTTGGCGCAAAAAGAATCAATACACCAGTCCATATTTTTTGAAATTCTTCATAAGTATAACTTTCTACTTTTCCATAAGCAGGGTCCATTGCTTCAATTTTATTTTTAGTAACGGTATAGATAACTACATAATGGTGCAACTGGTCCTTTACAATAACATGTGCGATAGCAGGAAGCGGAATCTTATCAATAGCATCCATGCCTCCTTTTACACCTTTGGCTGTAAACCTCATTTTTTCTGCCGCTTCAATAATGCCTAACACATTGGTACCCCTTTTGTCGGTGTTAGCAAACTGACGTATCCTTGCTATAGGAAGATTAACTTTGTAATGATTGCCAATAGAAGCGAGACAAGCAGCACCACAATCCTTAATATCATGTTGCTTAATTTTTATTGAGGCCATTTATTGTACAATTTGTTTAGGGTTTAGCCAATCATCTACTTTATCAAACAATAAATCAAATAAGCTTCTTCTCGTAATGATGTACCGTGTAGTAAGCGTCATTCCTTTGGTAATTTGGGTTTTGTAACCGGATCTTAATTGCATCGTGGTAGTATTCAGCTTACAGCGCACTTTGAAAAAAGCTTGTTCCCCCTGAATTGTAATATTGCGGTCGATATCAATCACTTTTCCTTTCAATAATCCCCATTGGTTATAATTGAAAGCATCCAATTGGAATTTTACTTTTTGATTTTTATATATGAGTCCTATATCATTTGTAGAAACGGTGCTCTCTACAATGAGATTATCTAAAGGAGAAATAGTGGCAATGGGTTGCGACGCATTCAGAAAAGAACCGGTTTGAATGCCCGAGAAGTTTTCTATAGTACCCGCTAGAGGTGCAGTTATAATATAATTATTGGATTCAACCACTATTTTTTGGATTGTGCCATTTAAGTTTTCGAGTTGCTCCTCAAGTTCCCTTTTTTTGTTTTGCCATACACTAAGTTGGCTTTTCTCTAATCCCGAAAGGGCTTGTTGGGCAAAAGTATAATCAAAACCGTACTTTTCAAATTCGGCTTTTGCAATAATGCCTTTATCATATAACTGTTTATTACGGTTATAGCTTATTTGGGCCTGGGCAATTTTGCTTTGCAATTCACTTTGCCGGCTTGTATAGCTATACCATTCTTGTTGTATTACGGGGGTTTTTAACATCTTGCTTTTGCCCATGATTACAAGCGATAAGTCATGGACCTGATCCTGGACAGTCGATAAAACCTTCTGATTGGTAGTTTTATCTGCATTAAGGTTTTCTTGTGTAATTTGTACGAGTGTATCCCCTTTTAGCACTTGGCGATTATTTTTAAGATTAACAAACGTCACTTTTCCATTGACCAAGCTGGTTACAGGAACATTATCTGTGGTACTGCGGATTATGCCCCGGCTCTGGCTGCTTATATCTATTTTAATCACAGGCAGTAATGCCAGAAAAATAAGTATAGCCAAAATAAACACTAGGTAAATAGAAATACTCTTGGTTTTATTTTTGGCTATAAGATTTTCAAGAGTGTTGATTGGGTCTGAACTGAAGTTCATAGTTTCATTTTGTAAAAAGCAATCATAAAAAAATAATTGTATTATGATAATTTAAATTAATTATTTAACACTATTTAAATTGGGAAATAAAATTCTATTAATAGTAATATAATATTTTTAAATGATATAAATTAACAATTCGTATACAAAGCCAAACTTACTTGACAGTAAGATTCTTAAGAGTGTTTATTGGATCTGAACTGAAGTTTATTTTTCACTTATTTTATTTTAATAGCTTATCAACAAGACTCTGATTCTTTTGATTAATTTTTCAATTGACCAAAGAAACTAAAATTGTAGCTAACAATGTCGCTAAATATCAAATTGACTTTTATCAGAAAAATAGTTGAGTGTTTCATAACAAATGGCATAGTATTTATAAATAAAAGTGTATATTTTATTATATATAACAAAATATATCGAAAAAATAAGTAATATTATTGCTCCTAGAAAATGGTATTACTCTAAATATATTTCTTTATTATTATGAATTATAATAAAAAAAGAGGCTATCTCAATTTGAGATAACCTCCTTAATTAATCATAAGGTTCTTCCATAAGCTTCGCCTAATTCAAAAAAATATTTTAATAAAAATAAAATGAACAATAAAGCAAATAAAAACTTATAGTCAACTTTTTTCATAATTTATTTTATTCTAAATGTTCATTTATATTCTATATCTCTCTGAAATATATCCATAAGCAACTCCTGCTCCCCATGCAGCAACTATGGCATAATAAAGTGGCCCAAATCCACCTGTAGTCTGTAATTTCTCATTATGAGTTAATTCAACTAATTTTAAATTTTCCATTTTATATTTGTTAAAGATTATTATTAAAAATTATTAGTTACGGGCTAAGCTTCTGCCGTACTCTACTCCTTTATCAAAAGCCCACATACATATTACGCTTCCTGCAATGCAAAGTTCTATAAGTCCACCTCCTTCAAGTGTTTTTACTTCCTGAGCATCAAGCTCCACTAAATTTAAATTTTCTAAATTCATTTTTTTTAAGTTTTATAAAATTAAACATTTTTTAAACAAAACCTCTGCAGCGAATTTTGTTATGACAAATTAAAAAAAGTTCCGTCTAATAAAATTGGACGGAAGAAAAAACCTCCAAAAATTTCTTTTGTCTCCTGGTCCGTTATCGTTCTTAGTGAAAAACGTAAATCTAAATCAAAAGATGCTTCATAATAAAAACTTTGGCTTTTACGGCTATACTTTATTGGTGCACCTAAATCCTTAAGCACATCAATAACATTGTACATCTGGCTACGGGACATTTTTAGGATTTTAGAAAAATTTTCAGGATTTCCTGTGTTTTCTAATTGAATTAGTTGGTGCGCTTTTTTAAACTTTTCAATCTGTTTTATAAAATTCATAGTATCATACTAATATGTTGTTTTAATTTTAATACTTAAAGAACGATCTCTATCTTTAAACGAAACATCAAGTCTGCCATGTGGAATATTTTGCAATTTAAGAAGTATTTTTCTTAAAAAAAAATATATACCAGAAAAAACATATTTTTTATAGTTTTATTTAAAATAACAGAAAAGTTATAGTAGCTTTAGCATAATAATTTAACCATGAAACCAATGACTTTTTTAGGCAAACTTTATCTTATACCAACCACACTAGGCGAATCAGATACTAATGATGTTTTGCCACTTTCTATAAAAAGAGTTATTGATTTTATCAATTATTATATTGTAGAAAACGAAAAAACGGCACGTAAGTTTATAAAAAGTATTCATCCGGAAAAAGTACAGGCCACACTTCAGATATCCAGCCTCAACAAACACACCGAAAAGTCGGAATATGCCACTATGATACAGGCATGCCTTGACGGTAACAATGTAGGGCTAATGTCAGAAGCAGGATGTCCGGGCGTTGCCGATCCCGGGGCCGTAATTGTAAAACTCGCACACGAAAAAGGCATTCAGGTGATTCCAATGGTGGGTCCGTCATCTATACTGCTTGCTATTATGGCATCAGGCATGAACGGACAAAATTTTGCTTTTAACGGGTATATCCCCATCGACAAATCAGAAAAAAAGGCCACTCTAAAAGCATTAGAAAAACTATCGGCAGACAAGAACCAGTCACAACTATTTATAGAAACGCCGTATAGGAATAACAAAATGTTAGAAGATATCCTGCAGGCACTGCATCCGGAAACCGCTCTTTGTATCGCTGCAGACCTTACTTTACCTACAGAATACATCAAAACCATGAAAGTCGCAGCATGGAAAAAAGCAGTAATCGACCTGCATAACCG
>DASVUQ010000268.1:0-10126 GCA_036386975.1 Flavobacterium sp.
TAATAAGCACCTAATCCCCATAAGACCTGATAGAAAATTTGAACGACATAAGGATAAGTATCGTAACAGGCAAAAACCAAAAGTGCCTAAAAACATGAAAGATACATTGTAAATTTGCTTAACTTAATGACATTGACTGTGCGCTGTAAGGAATGCGCTTTTTATAGGTAGGCACCATATCGGCCCGCTGGTAAAAATCCCCCGGTGTCTCAGCCGGCAGGATCTCCTGTACAATGTACTGCAGGTCCCTGTCCAAAAACGTACGGGACTTCTTCATATCATCGATATAATAGGTATGACCCATACCCGTTACCTGTAGCCCTACCGAGCCGCCCTGATTATCTGTCATGACCATCCCTGTTATAAACCCTTTGGCCTTGACCTCTGTGCCGGTGGTACTCCTAAAGGTAAAGATCACATCGCGTGCCTGGTAGCGGTTCACCATGGCTTGCTCCTGGCCCTGGGAGGTAATGACCATATCGGTATGGCGCCAGAGGAAAGAGAAAATAAGGTGGCTGGCGAGTCCCAGTTCGACCTTTAGATCATAATAAATAACCGTCTTGTCGAAGCTGTCAATGTCGATATGTACTTGTTGTTCTAAACTCATAATTGATGGCTTTAATATTAAAAAAATATAGTTGTTATTAATGGTTTATTTTAAAATATATAAGTATAAGTCCCGAATTATATACCGGCATCGATGCTATTACGCCCTATTATTATTTTTTAAAAATCTGTGTATGATTGTTTTAAATGATAAATATATACAAATATCTTACGATATGCAATTTTAATCGTTTAAATACATAAAAAAATTAAAATTGTGATATTTATAAAAATGGCATTTGGAAGAAGCGGGGCCATAAAAAAATGATCACCTATACCGTAAGCATAAAAATATTTTTTAGGATTCACTTACGACACCTCTTTTGGCCTCTAATGCCAATGATTACCAAAAAGCTGTTATTCTAGCCCTGATTGCAGTGGCATCCCACGCTTTTCGCGTGGATAGAACGGAAAGCAGGACACGGGCCAATCGGATGACAAAGTAAATTGCTCCTCAAAAAAAAGCTTTGAAAAATTAAAAAAAGCAATAAATTAGCAGGATTAAAATCTATTAAAATTTCATGATGAAAAATACTGCGCTAACGCACATACACGAGAGTTTGGGAGCCAAGATGCTGCCTTTTGCCGGATTCAATATGCCCATTTTATATGAAGGCGTAAATGCAGAACATGAAACGGTACGCAATGGTGTTGGTGTTTTTGATGTTTCGCATATGGGGGAGTTTTTGCTATCGGGGTCTAATGCGCTCGCTTTGATCCAGAAAATAACATCGAATGATGCTTCTGTTTTAACCGTTGGCAAAGCACAATATTCGTGTTTGCCCAATAACGATGGTGGAATTGTAGATGATTTAATTGTATATAAAATAAAGGAAGAGCAGTATTTACTGGTGGTCAATGCTTCGAATATTGATAAGGACTGGGAGTGGATCTCGTCGCATAATGATCTGGGAGTGGAAATGAAAAACCTTTCGGATGAGTATTCGCTGTTGGCCATTCAGGGGCCGAAAGCGGTTGAAGCGATGCAGTCTTTGACTTCTATTGATTTATCGGCTATTGCGTATTATCATTTTGAAGTGGCTGATTTTGCAGGGTTTGACTATGTAATTATTTCGGCAACGGGCTATACCGGTTCGGGCGGATTTGAAATATACTGCAAAAATGACCAGGTGGAAACCATTTGGAATAAGGTTTTTGAGGCCGGTGCTGCTTTTGGGATCAAACCTATTGGCCTTGCTGCGCGTGATACACTGCGTTTGGAAATGGGCTTTTGCCTTTACGGAAATGATATTAACGATACGACTTCGCCACTTGAAGCAGGCCTGGGATGGATTACGAAATTTACAAAAGAGTTTACGAATTCTGAAAACCTGAAAAAACAAAAAGAAGCCGGTGTTACCAGAAAATTAGTGGCTTTTGAACTTACAGAAAGAGGCGTGCCGCGTCAGGATTATGAAATTGTAGATGCTACCGGTACTATTATCGGGATTGTCACTTCGGGAACAATGTCCCCTTCTATGAATAAAGGTATCGGATTGGGTTATGTTACTACGGAACACAGTGCCATAGGTACTGAAATTTTTATCCGGATCCGGAAAAATGATGTAGCGGCCAAAGTGGTAAAATTGCCTTTTTACAAAAAATAAAATTGGTTTTAAAATAAACGGCAAAGAAGTATTTTTGCCGAAATAATAATTTTTGAATATTCAGTTCGGATAGTAAACAGATAAAGAAATGGGAAGAGCGTTCGAGTTCAGAAAAGGAAGAAAAATGAAACGTTGGTCAGCTATGGCCAAAACTTTTACCAGAATTGGAAAGGACATTGTAATGGCGGTCAAAGAAGGGGGTCCAAATCCTGATGCCAATTCCAGGCTTCGTGCTGTAATGCAGAATGCAAAAGCAGCCAATATGCCTAAGGAAAATGTAGAGCGTGCCATAAAAAATGCCAGTAATAAAGATACGGCCAATTATAAAGAAATCCTTTTTGAAGGGTATGCGCCTCATGGGATTGCTATTCTGATCGAAACGGCTTCGGATAACAATAACAGGACAGTGGCCAATATTCGTAGTTATTTTAATAAATGTAATGGTACACTGGGCACACAAGGCTCAGTGGAATTTATGTTTGACCATACGTGCAATTTCCGTATCCCGAATACTGGAATTGATGTTGAAGAAATGGAATTGGAATTTATTGATTTTGGTGCCGAGGAAATTTTTGCCGATGAAGACGGTATTCATATTTATGCCCCTTTTGAAAGCTTTGGTGCTATTCAGAAAGAACTGGAAAACCGCGGTATTGAAATCCTGTCTTCCGGTTTTGAAAGGATTCCTCAGGTGACTAAGAAACTTACCGAAGAACAAATTGCCGACGTGGAAAAACTAATTGAAAAAATTGAGGAAGATGATGACGTGATGAATGTTTATCATACCATGGAGGAATAAAAACAACCGTTTTATAAATAATAGACTTTAGGGAGACCTAAAGTTTTTTTATTTCTTACTGTAGGTTGGTTGAAGATAACCCCAAATGATGCAAATTCTGTTTCTAGAACAAGTGCTACAATTATTTATTCATTATTTTTACCATAAAAAAAATGGCCCGGATCAAAAAAGACAATGATTTACCTAAAGCAAAGCTGAATGCGAATTCCCTAAGCAAAGCAATCCTAATTTTTAAATATGCCAACAATCACAAATGGAAGTTTTATGTTGGTTTATTTTTTTTATTGCTTACCGGTGGAACGGCATTGGCATTTCCTAAACTATTGGGAATGTTAGTCGATTCTGTAAAAAATAAAGATATTACAATGGCTAATACTATAGCACTAAGCCTTATTGGTATATTGTTTTTACAATCCATTTTTTCCTTTTTCAGGTTATCGCTTTTTATCAATTTTACCGAAAATACATTGGCCAATATACGTTTGGCTTTGTATAGTAACCTGATAAAACTGCCGATGACTTTCTTTTCTCAGAAGCGTGTGGGGGAACTTAACAGCAGGATAAGTTCTGATATTACCCAGATTCAGGATACACTTACTACAACTATTGCCGAATTTTTACGCCAGTTTATCCTGATTGTCGGAGGTGTAATTTTTCTGGCTTCTATAAGCCCGAAATTAACATTAATGATGCTGTCTATAGTGCCTGTCGTTGCTGTTGCCGCAGTTATCTTCGGGAGGTTCATAAGAAAGTATTCTAAGAAAGTACAGGATCAGGTGGCCGAAAGCCAGGTTATCGTAGAAGAAACATTACAGGGTATCAGCAATGTAAAAGCATTTGCCAACGAATGGTATGAGATTGCCCGCTATAGCGGAAAAATTGCAGAGATTGTTAAGATTGCAATCAAAGGCGGAAAATACCGTGGCTATTTTGCCTCTTTTATCATTTTTAGTTTATTCGGTGCTATTGTGGCTGTGGTGTGGTATGGTGTAATTTTGAGTATCAATGGTGAAATTGGAGGTGTGGGTGAATTAATTTCTTTTGTATTGTATTCTACTTTTATCGGTGCTTCTTTTGGAGGGATTGCCGAATTGTATGCGCAAATCCAAAAAGCCGTGGGTGCTACAGAACGTGTATTTGAATTGCTGGATGAAGTTCCGGAAAAGATCAACACAGTTAATAATACGGTAACTGAAAAAATTAAAGGCAATGTTACTTTTCAGAATGTGGCATTCAGTTATCCGTCCAGAAAAGAAATCCAGGTACTTCATAATGTGAATTTCACGGCCAGTTTTGGTCAAAAAATAGCCATTGTAGGGCCAAGTGGTGCCGGAAAATCAACTATTTCTTCGCTCCTACTTCGTTTTTATGATATTGATAGTGGTTCTATTTTAATTGACGGAAAAAGTATTTATGATTATGACCTGGAGAATATCCGTGGGAATATGAGTATTGTGCCGCAGGATGTTATTTTATTTGGCGGAAGCATCCGCGAAAACATAGCGTATGGCAAGCCGGATGCATCAGAAGAAGAACTATTTCTTGCTGCCAAACAAGCCAATGCATTGGATTTTATTAACGGGTTTCCTGAAAAATTTGAAACTTTAGTGGGTGAACGCGGTATTAAACTTTCCGGTGGCCAACGGCAACGGATTGCCATTGCCAGGGCCTTACTAAAAAACCCAAGCATTTTAATATTGGATGAAGCTACATCATCACTGGACAGCGAAAGTGAAAAATTGGTACAGCAAGCGTTAGAAACCTTAATGGAAGGCAGGACGAGTATTATAATCGCCCATCGATTATCAACGATAAGAAGTGCTGATACTATTTTAGTGCTGAACCAGGGAGTTATTTCTGAACAGGGTACCCATAAAGAATTACTGGAAATTGAAAACGGGATTTATAAAAATCTGAGTAACCTTCAGTTTTCAGAGTATTAAAATTATGTAATAGAAGAAGCCTTTGCAATTTCAAGAGTTGTTTAGAAATTAATTGAGTATAGGCTCAACGGTAGCAGATAAAACAAAAACAGGCTGTTTGCACGAATTGGTGAAACAGCCTGTTTTGTATGATAAAGATTTATTTTTTGAAATTAGCAATCCCGGCTTTTAGCCAGTCGTAGTATTCTTTTACACCAACATAACTTATGGTAGGTTTCTCAGGATTTAGGTTGTTTCCTTCTAAATCCGTCAAGACGTATAAAGGTTGAGTATTTGTTTTATATTTAGAAATCATAAATTCAGTCCACTTATCCCCGATTGTAATAATTTCATCTCCTGAAGCTGTCACTGTTTGTTCTGCTTTAGGCAATTCTCTTTTATCATCAACATATAAAGAAATTAAAACCACATCATTGTTTAAAATGGGTAAGACAGTAGCATCCGACCAAACGTTATTCTCCATTTTTCTGCAATTCACACAAGCATGCCCTGTAAAATCCAGCATAATTGGTTTATTGACCTTTTTAGCATAGGCTAAACCATTTTCATAATCATCAAAAGTTATAATTTTGTGTGGCCCATATTTTGCGCCTTCTGGTAATGCTGCCCCTAAAGCAGTTCCCCCTGATGAATTGCCTACTCCAAAAGGGCTCTCGCTATATTGCATTGGTGGCGGGAAAGCACTAATTAATTTTAAAGGTGCGCCCCATAACCCTGGAACTAGATAAATAGTAAAAGTCAATACAAGCAATCCCAATAAAAGCCTTCCTACCGATATAAAGCTTAAAGGGCTATCATGTGGCAAAGTGATTTTTCCCAATAAATAGAAAGCTAAAGTACCGAATATAGCGATCCATATCGCTATAAAGACTTCTCGTTCTAATAAGTGTAATTGTAATACTAAATCCGCATTAGATAAAAATTTAAAAGCTAATGCCAATTCTAGAAACCCTAAAACTACTTTAACCGTATTTAACCATCCACCAGACTTTGGTAATGAATTTAACCATCCCGGAAACATCGCGAATAACATAAAAGGTAATGCAATAGCCATAGAGAAACCCAACATCCCTATAACCGGAGCTATTCCACCTAAAGAAGCCGCCTGAACCAATAATGTTCCAACTATTGGGCCCGTACAGGAAAATGATACTATGGCTAATGCCAAGGCCATAAATAAAATACCAACAATGCCTCCCCTATCGGCTTGTTTATCTACCTTATTTGCCCATGAATTTGGCAACATAATTTCAAAAGCTCCTAAGAATGAAATAGCAAAAACAATCAGTAACAGGAAGAAAATAATGTTAAACCATACATTTGTAGCTAAAGCATTTAATGCATCGGCACCAAAAATAGCAGTAACGGCAAGCCCTAAAATCACATAAATTAAAATAATAGAAATTCCATACACAATAGCATTTCTAATCCCTGCAGCTTTAGTTTTACTCTGTTTTGTAAAAAAGCTCACTGTCATTGGAATCATTGGAAAAACACAAGGAGTAAGTAAAGCAGCGAATCCTGATAAAAATGCTAGAAAGAATATGGTAAATAAATCCTTTTGTTCTTCTTTAACAGGAGCCGTTGCTTTTGTATCTGCTTTTACTAATGGTGTTACTTCTGGCTGAACAACACCTACTTGTTTTTTGAAAGTATCTGTTGTTGGTGTTGCTGCCTGCACTTCTTTGAAAGCAGAATTTGATTTTAATAAATCAAACGAAAAATCCTGTTCATCATTAATACATACCTCTTTACATACCTGATACGAAATATGTACTGCTATTTTTGTAATAGCAGGATTTAAAATTTTTACTTTTTGTTTTAAAATGATTTTATTTTCGAAGAAGATCTCATCCACACCAAAAATGGGATTAAAAGCACGGCGGGTCTTACTTTCAGCAGTTTTGCCTATCAATTCATAATTGTTCTCTTTATTTTTAAAATTTAATTCTAAAGGAAGCGGGCCACCATCCGGTGTAAATTGAGAATAAACATGCCATTTATTTTCAATACTCCCTTCAAAAACAAGAGTAAATTCAGTATCAGAAATTTTCTCTGTCCTTGAAGTCCATTTTACCGGTTTAAGGATTTGCGCGTTGGTAATAAAACCTAAAATCAAAACGATTATTAATACTATTTTTTTCATTCAGTTATTTCTATTTTTAATATATTTTTGGTAGCAGTATTTATTCTAAACCTTTCGTCCTGACGAATGCCGACCACCCAAACTATCATACCGTTAGATGTTAAAATCCATGTTTTTTCTTTCGCAATCACTGATACTTTTTCATCTTTAAAAAGCTTACTTACTTTTTTAGATTTCTTATTCATACCAAGAGGTTGGAAAATATCACCCTCTTTCCACTTTCTAAGTACCAGAGGATATACTAGTTGATTAGCGTCAACAAAGATAGCTGTATTTCGGGTTATTGAAATGTCAGTTACTTTACAAACTGATAATTTTACCGGAGAATTAATGTATTCCTGACCTTTATGAATTAAATATTCAGTAGTATTATGATCTTCTCTCGGAGTCAAAATCATGTGGTTTCTGTCTTTTAATAGAGAATATTGATCTGAGAAAATCTGTTTTCCGGATTGTGCACTAATTAAGTTATAAATATCTGTCCACGCGGTAAAACCAAAAGGAGAAAGCCACTCATACAAATACGCTTTATGATTCGGAAGCTTTTGTAACTTTTCAATATTAATATTTTTTGAATCCGGATGTTCTTCAACTACCTGCTGGTATACTAAAATACTCGCATCCGAAATCATGGATACAGATTGCTGAAGGTGCTGCAGCGTATTTTGGAAACTATTCATAAAATTCGGATTCACCTCTTTTAGCACCGGAACGATTTGATGTCGGATTTTATTCCTCAGGTATTTATCAGAACTATTACTACTGTCTTCCCTCCACTGGATTTTATTTTCTATGGCATACGCTTTAATTTCGTTTCTGTCGAAATTTAGTAATGGCCGTATTACTTTATCATTAATCATAGGGATTCCAGATAAACCTTCAATACCGGTACCTCGGGATAAATTAATGATAAAAGTTTCCAGTGCATCGTCAAGATGATGAGCGGTCAGTATAAAATCAAATTTTTTTTGTTCTAATTGCTCATAAAACCATTGGTAACGCAACGCTCTGGCAGCAACTTGGATAGACATTTTATTGTCTTCAGCATATTTTACAGTATCAAAGGTAACACTGATAAAAGGAATTTTATTCTCCAGACAATACTGTTGTATAAAAAATTCATCCTCATTACTTTCTGTTGCCCGTAAATTAAAATTGCAATGCAGTACTGCTATTTCAAAATCCAGTTGCTGAAACAAATGAAGCAGGACCATACTGTCTATTCCACCACTAACAGCTATAAAAATCCTTTTAGTTTTTAAAAATGTAAAATGCTCTTCAAGATGTTGTTGTAGTTTCAAAATCATTATCAAATATACTGATTATAAATAATTGAAAAAAGTAAGAGATTTGATTAGCGTAACACATGAAGCATGGCTTGGGCTTTTAACATACATTCTTCATATTCATTTTCGGGAGTAGAAGCCGCAGTAATAGCACTTCCAACAGAAAAAGACACATACTTATTTGTTTCATTGTAAAGAATACTTCTAATAACAACATTAAAATCAAAATCACCATCTGGGGTAAAATAACCAACTGCGCCACTATATAAACCCCGTTTTGTGACTTCCAGTTGTTCTATTATTTGCATCGCAGAAAGTTTTGGTGCTCCAGTCATACTTCCCATAGGAAAAGTAGATTTGATAATATTTACAGGCGAAATAGTATCATCTACTTTTGATTCTATTGTTGAAATTAAATGATGTACCTGCTTAAAAGTATATACACCACAAAGTTCAATTACTCTAACCGAATCCTTTATCGCTGTTTTTGAAAGATCATTTCTGACCAAATCAACAATCATTATATTTTCTGACCGTTCTTTTTCATTAGCTGCCAGTTCCAATTTAATTTTTGCATCTTCTTGCGGGTTATGATGCCTGCGAGCGGTCCCTTTAATAGGTTGGGACAAAACCTTATTCTTTATTTTTTTAAGATACCTTTCCGGAGAAGCAGACAATAAAAAGTGCTTGTAGTTTTTAAAATATACAGCAAAAGGAGGTTCGGATAATATATTTAGTTTATCATAAATACTAATAGGATCAATAGTAGCATTTTTTGCATAAAACTCCATACAAAAATTAGCCTCATAAATAGTCCCATTGGCAATATGGCGTAACATTTCGTTGATCTTTAAAATATAATTTTCTTTAGAAATGCGTTGCTCTACAGTATAAGCAGGACTCTCTTCAACTTTATTAAAAGATGATGCATTAATTTCATTCAAATCATCTGCAAATTCATCTTGGCAGCAATTTAAATAACACATTTCTAAAGTATCTTCTTTTAATAAAAATACTTTTTTGGGCTGAAAGAAAAATAAATCTGGAAATTGTAGGCTGTCCAAATTATTTGATTGTAGATTCTCAGTATCATTTTTTAAGTCATAAGACAGGTAACCAAAAAGCCAGTCCTTTGTAATTTGTTGGTACGCTTGCAAATCTTCAAAAACATTATAGTAATCTGTTTTCAAAGAAGTAAAAGCGTCAACAGCCACAATACAGTCATAACTAGAGTAGTCTTGTATGAAATTGTTACTGTTTAAATATACCACCTCTCGAAATTGCTGTGCCCATTGTAGCAATTGCTGTTTAAAGGTTGTAGTATTTTTAATTTTGACTAAAGTCGATTGTCTCAAAGTATTATTTTAGAGCTTAAAATTACCAATTATTAAGTGTATCTACGATAGACTTTGGCTGTTTATTTTAAACATTTTGGACGTGTTCATTGATGAAAAAGACCTGGCTCCGGCTATAGATGGCAAGTTCTCACGCACTTTCGCTTGCCATTGTGGGCTTTACACTATATCCTCACTTAAGAGTGCAGGCTACAACAAAGAAAATCCTCCCATCAAGAAAGAACTTTATGTACAGATCCTATAAAAAGCAAAAAGCCTGTCTTATGACAGGCTTTTTCTTAAAGAAAGGCGACGACATACTCTCCCACAAATTGCAGTACCATCTGCGCAGGCGGGCTTAACTTCTCTGTTCGGGATGGGAAGAGGTGAGCCCCGCCGCCGTAA
>DASVUQ010000269.1:0-12435 GCA_036386975.1 Flavobacterium sp.
CGATAAATGCCACCTTATTGATGGTTTCTTTTTCATCAGTACTTTGTCCTAAATAATCATCTTTGCCATTATCGTAACTGTATCTTAGGTCTACATACCTATTTTCATAAGAAGCACTTTTTTCATTTCGATACGCTTTTAAACCCCATTCTAAATGAAGCGGTTTAGCAGTATTAAGTACTTTGTTCAGCCCTTGGGTCCGAATATCAAAATCCAGCATGTAATCATTTGGCTTAAGGACATAACGGTATTCTAAAAACTCATTCTGACCTGCTTTTAAACGCATGGTCAATATCTGATCTTCTCCTGATTTAGTAAGTGTAGGTTCGAAAAATAAATTTTTTGTATCTAAGGTACGATTGTCCTGCGTTTGAAGTGTAATATTTAAACTAGCATTATTATTTTTAACTAATTCTACCAGATTACCTGATTTTTTATTAATGCTTTTATAATTCTTAAGCTTCGCATTAACAATATATCCGCCTTTGTTGGCAATGGTAAGTACAACCAATTTGTTTTCTAAAGTGGTAAATTGTGCTGAAGCGGAAGGAAGTGTTGCAGAAAAAGCAAAAGCGCCTAATGCCCCCTTAAGTTTAGCCATTTGAACAGTGTCTTTGGCAACAGTATCATTTATAGCTGTTACAGGCTGTTGCGTATTTTCCTGGCTGACTGCTGGTTTGTCTACTACTTTTTCTTTTTTTTCCTTCTCTGCCAGTTCTTCCGGAGAAGGCTGATTCTGGTACATAATCCACAATAAGATCCCAAAAATCAATACAAAACCTATAATTGAATTAAGGTCTAATTTTTTTTCTTCCATTTTCTTACTTTAAAACAGCTTACGCTTCTGTTCAATTTATTAATTAAAATTATTTTTGTTTTGCTTTGACTGTAGCGGCCACAAAATGTACAAATAAAGGATGTGGGCTGGCTACTGTACTTTTATATTCGGGATGGTATTGTACACCTATAAAAAAAGGATGGCCGGCTATTTCTATGATTTCAACAAGACCGGTATCGGGATTTACACCGGACGCTTTTAGCCCTGCAGCTTCTAGTTTTTCCAGGTATTCTCCGTTAAATTCATAACGGTGGCGGTGCCTTTCATAGATAGTATCCTCCTGATAAATTTCTGAAGCCAGTGTATTGGGCTTTATATCACATTTCCAGGATCCCAAACGCATCGTACCGCCTTTATCCGTAACTGTCTTTTGTTCTTCCATCAGGTCTATCACCGGATGCGAGGTGCCTGTATTCATTTCTGTTGAATTGGCATCCTGTAAATCCAGGACATTTCTGGAATACTCTATTACTGCCATCTGCATCCCTAAACAAATTCCAAAAAACGGGATATTATTTTCTCTTGCAAACCGAACTGCTTCAATTTTGCCTTCTATACCACGTTCTCCGAATCCGGGAGCAACGAGAATTCCGTCCAGGCCACTTAATTTCTCAGCTATATTATGAACTTCTAATGATCCGGAATGCACAGAAACCACATTTATCTTTGTTTCGTTTGCTGCTCCGGCATGAATAAATGCTTCTAATATGGATTTATAAGAATCTTGTAGTTCTACATATTTCCCTATCAATCCAATGTTGACCGTATGCTTGGGATTTTTTAAACGATGTAAAAATACGTTCCAGTTTTTTAGATCAGGAGCTGCTTTTTTAGGTAAATCCAATTTATTTAACGCGACAACATCAAGGCCCTCTTCGAGCATTAAATTAGGGACTTCATAAATGGTAGAAGCATCAATAGACTGGATTACGGCCTCTCGTTTTACATTACAAAATAAAGCTAACTTTTGTCGTAATTCATCCGAGAGTTCATGCTCGGTCCTGCATACTAAAATATCGGCTTTTATTCCACTTTCCATCAAAGTTTTAACGGAATGCTGTGTGGGTTTGGTTTTTAATTCCCCTGCAGCGGCAAGATAGGGCACTAATGTTAAGTGGATTACAATACCATTATTTTCGCCTAATTCCCATACTAACTGGCGAACGGATTCAATATAAGGTAACGATTCAATATCCCCAACTGTTCCTCCAATTTCTGTAATTATAATATCAAAATCACCGGAATTCCCCAGCAATTGCATTCTTTCTTTAATTTCATTCGTAATATGAGGGACAACCTGAACTGTTTTTCCTAAAAATTCCCCTCTTCGTTCTTTTTCAATCACAGAAAGATATATCCTTCCTGTTGTAACATTATTGGCCTGAGAGGTAGGGGCGTCTAAGAACCTTTCGTAATGACCCAGATCGAGGTCTGTTTCAGCACCGTCATCTGTAACATAACATTCCCCGTGTTCATAAGGATTTAATGTGCCTGGATCTACATTAATATAGGGATCAAATTTTTGTATTGTAACCCTGTAACCCCTTGCTTGTAATAGTTTTGCTAACGATGCTGCAATTATCCCTTTTCCCAGAGAAGAAGTCACGCCGCCGGTAACAAAAATATATTTTGTCTGATTCATTTATTGTTGTTTGTTGCTGTGTTTGTTGAGTAGTTAGGTCAAAAACGTGGCAAAAATACAATTATTAATTGATATCTTTTATTGTAATACAAAAAGTTGAATTATATTTTTAAAGTATTTGCTATATAATTAAAAAATATATCTTTGTAGATATAAACCAATAAATCTTTCAAATATGGACAAAAAAGTGCTTTCAATTATTAGTTACATTACTATTATCGGATGGATTGTTTCATTTATACTTTATAATAATGAACCTATAAAATCCCCTCTGGTACGATTTCATTTAAAACAGGCATTGGGATTAGCTGTACTAAATATCCTTTTAGGAATTGCAGGTTGGATAATAATTCCTATTGTGCCTGCTATTGCCATTGTTTTTTATATACTTAATATCGTTATCATTATTTTATGGATAGTAGGTATCATTAATGCTGCTAACGACCAAGAGAAACCTGTTCCTTTAGTAGGTAATCTGTTTATTGATAAATTTGATTTTATTAAGTAATATTAAAACTTCAATATAAAAGAGGGTGTTTTATAAATTATGCAACACCCTCTTTTTTGTTGTTTATTGAAGTGTGCCAGAGGCTATGGATAAATAATAATTCAGTTATTGTCGTTAGTATTATTAATACACCATTAATTAGTCGCAACACATTTCAAATCATGAAGTTCTGCCGGATGATTGAGCTTTATCTTTACCTATAGTTATTTACAAAACGGATTATTTCATCGGCAAACTTAGCAGGCTCTTCGGCCATTGGAGAATGGGCTGACTCTTCAAAAATTACAACTGACTTTTGTGCTGTAGGTGTACCAAGTCTGGAGTAATAATCCTGCGCTAAGGGTACGGGCAGAATGCCGTCGTGCTTCCCCCAAAGAACCAGGGTAGGCAATGTGATTGACTGTAGTTGACCAGAAAGATCCAAACCTCCGAGGAGACTTTTGAAATGGCGCTGAATATAGCGACTATTGTTCAACTCTGCAAGGCCTGATCTGGGAGAGTTAAAAAGGCCCCAACTTCCCTGACTAGGATTTTCTTTGTAATAATAACCATGTGCTTCTTTTACATATCCGCTATGCTTAAGTGTTTCTTCTGGTTCCGAAGTAGGATGTTCCTGATACCACTGTATCACCTTTTGCCACTTTCTGACTTTATTTCCTGCATTGATTTGATTTTGAGCGTAGTTAATTACAAAATCCTTCGATAATTGATAGCTAAGGGTAGTTTCATATATTCCATCTACTTTAATCCATCCTTTAATTTTGTTTTGCCGCTGGGAATTTACCAGGTATAATGTACCTAAAGCTCCTCCCCAACTGTGTCCCAACAGGAAAAGTGTAGGTTGGTTGTATTTGTACCGGATCAGCTCTACTAACTTGTCTAAATCCTGGGTAAACTGTTCACGTGTGATAGATTCAGGTTTGGCATTACCCTGAGAGTCGCCTGATCCCCGTTGGTCCCAGTACACTACCGCATACTCTTTTTCGATACTATTGAAGGAAGGCATACCAATATATTCTGAAACATAAGACCCAGGCCCTCCATGAAGAACCAAGATAAATACTTTGGCGTCTTTATTGCCCCTTACCCACACCGGCATGTCAGCTCCTTCACTTCGAAGAAAAAAATGGTCTCCTTCAGTTAATGATTCATTTTCACAGGAAGCCAGTAATCCTGTAATCATTAGAAGAAATAATAGTTTCGTTTTCATATAATTAAAAATTTATAGTTGTATAATTAAAAAGTTTGTTTTCATTTGATAAATAGGTAAAGATGAAGCCTTAGCGAATTACTTTGGTTATACCCACTTGTAGGGCCACGTGCGGTAAAGCATAACTATTAAAGGGATACTGCCAAAAAACCCTAGGCCGGACAAAAACCAGCAAGGGCAATTTTTTTGAACGCGCCAGGTTCCATCCCAAGCCTAAACTAACAGAAGGCATAACATGTGACCGTCCTTTATTACTGGTTTCGCTTACTACACCATTGTCATTTACTTCATATATTGGCCCACCATTCAAAAAAGTATGCAAATACCCCATACCAACATATTGTTCCAATAAAAAACCCGAACGAAAGTTGAAGCGTTGCCCTATCCCAACCTCAGAGAATAATCCCGTGTGATTGTTCTGGTGGATGTAACCTCCAAGGTTCAAGGCCAAAAGAAGTTGATAGCGTTTTTGTGGCATTAAATTATGCTCATAGCCGGCAAAAAGACCAGGATGCGTAATAGTCTCACCAAAATAACCTATTGTTATTGCCGAGTGCCCTGATTCCTGCCGGACCTCCTGGGCTTGTACTGGATACAGAAATGATATACTTATAAACAGCAGCACCTGTATAGCTGTATATGTTCTTTCTTTATCAATTTTACCATAGATAGCTGCTTTCTTTACATAACAGCAAATACTTATAAAACTTAATGAGTAAATAATTGGAAAAGCTTTTTTAGACTGATTTTTAAACTTTGTGTACATACATCTAATTTTTACACAAAACTAGCCTCTCGAGCAATAGTGATCGTCTGAATAATTAAATAGACGTCCGATTAGGCTTAGTTGAACCCTTTTTATAATCCAAGTTCAGTTCATTTGAATCTTTTCTGGAAATAAAGTATTTTTACGCAAAATCAATGCTGATGAACTTCTATATGTATTTTTACTTAATTTGTATAGCTGTTGCAGCAAGTAACTTTTTATTAACCGCTGTGCTTTTGTTTCTCCTAAAGAAAGCCGGTAACATAAAGGCGAATCGGGTACTAAGTATTGTGTTGCTACTATTAGGGGTTAGCTTTTTGAGTGATGTGCTGTGGACAAAACATTTTTTTGATTACTACCCGCACCTGTTTGATTATGATACTCCTATGGGACTTTGTATAGGCCCTTTGGTTTATTTATATATTCGTTACCAGATTAATCCACAAACCCGCTTGCAACCGTCGGACCTCTTACATCTGTTGCCCTTGGTGCTTTATATATGGCTTCTGCAAGATTTTTTATTTAGTAATGCTTCAGACAAACTGAAAATGATCCATAACCTTGCTATTCCTAATTTCTTTCTCGTCCAGTACCTAAAGAAAGCTCAGCTATTGCTCTATGGCCTGGTGTGTTACCGGTTCCTGGCCCGTCACAAACGAGTTACCTATGAGTTACTGTCTAACCTGGAAAACCGTCACCTGCAATGGTTAAAACATTTGTTGCTGGCCACCGGGGTATTATTGGGATTATGGGTAATAAGTAATGAATTTATCTGGACACAGCCTGCACTGGGAATAACGTTGCTGGCCTTCAGCTACTGGATTGCCTACCAGGCCTTGCAACAGGAATCAAGCTTTGCTAATATAGCTACTCAATCTGTCTTGCCTATTATTAACGAGGAACCGGCCGGCCGTTATCGTAACTCATCGCTTTCAGATGAATACCTTAAAGAAGCCATGGACAGGATTGAACAGTACATGACTAACGAGAAGCCTTATCTAAACGGAGATATGAACTTAACAAGTCTTGCGGAACAACTGGCTTTTAGTCCCAATCAATTATCTCAGATACTTAATGAAGGGTTCAGAGAAAACTTCTACCGCTTAGTTAACCGCTATCGAATAGAAGAGAGTAAACGGCTGCTACTTGATCCGGCTTTTGAACATTATAATATAATGGGAATTGCTTTTGAGGCCGGCTTTAGTACAAAATCTACATTTAATAAAACTTTTAAAGAACTTACCGGTCTTTCTCCTTCCGAATTTCTTAAGCAGCATCGTTCCATCAATTACTTAAAGCCATAATTATAGAGGCAGTTCAGGTCTATTAAACATTTAAATACTTATACTAAAGTTGTGATAAATTAAAAATATTTTAAAAGGTTAAGTAAATTCCAACTGTGGCTATAATTAAATTAAATATCAAGTGCAGTTTATTTATCATGTGAATTCATTCGCAACCTTTGTTTGATCCAATAGCCTCATTAGTAATATATATTCAGGATAACATTGGTTTTAGAATCATCTATTATCTTTTCTATTTTACTAAAGAATTTCTTATTGACCATCGGACAACCTAAGCTATTGCAAATGTCGTCTTCCTGTTCTTTATAAGGCACATCATAATAATGATGTAAAACTATATTTCTATCGAAAGCGTTATTGTTGGTCTTGTCCAGCCCGTATAGTTTATAGGCTTTTTCGAACTTACCGTTATAAGAATATCCAATACTGTAATTGCCTAATGAAGTAGCGAAAGAATTATTAACATTACTAAAACTAAGATGCCCCTTAGTTCCGGTTTCTGAACCTGAACCATGAGCTACAAGCCCTTTATCGATAATACTATTATTTTTTAAATCATAGATAAAGAAGCGGTTCTTGCCGGAAGCTATTTTCATATCAATAAAAAATGCCACTTTGCTATTATAATGTGAATTATCGTTAATTACAGCTTTTACCAGGGTCACCTGCTTCTTAAGCCTTTCTTCAGTATTATGATTTGTTGCTTCTAATCCTTTATCATCGTGCGCGCCGATAACTTTTGCAAACCTGAAACATACAACAACTGCTACAACAAGCAGTAAAGCAAACAATGGTTTTTTCATCTGCCGGAAATACTTAAATGTATTACTATTTGCTTTCTCACTGTAATCGTATCTTTAAATTCTTATTCTTTATCTAATCCTGCATTTTTTATATAAGGGCCTACTTCCATATCATGCCCTATAAAATCTTTAAATGCTTTATTAAGGTCAACACTATTACCTACCGATAAAATGTATTTTCTAAAACGTTCGCAATTTTCCCTTGTCATACCGCCATTAGCCTCCATCCAGTCGAAAGCATTGTAATCTAAAGTTTTAGACCAGGTATAGGCGTAATAACCTGAAGCATATCCACCACTCCAGATATGTGCAAAGTAAGGCGTATGGTACCTGGTAGGCACTTCATCTACTAAAAGGCCATATTTTTGAAGCGCTTCTTTTTCAAAAACCAGAACAGGTTTAAAATCAGATTCTTTTTCTACACTATGCCACGCCATATCAAGTGTAGAAGCTGCTAACAGTTCCGTTACCTGGTACCCTTTGTTAAAGGTCTCTGCCTTTTTGATCTTGGCAATTAATTCCTGCGGAATTATTTTTTTTGTTTTATAATGTATTGCATAGTTTTGTAAAACTTTTGGTTCCAGTGCAGCGTGTTCATTAATCTGGGAAGGGAATTCTACATAATCACGAGGCACTGCGGTACCCGAAAGGGTCGGATATTGCTGGTTGGCAAACAACCCGTGTAATGTATGGCCGAATTCATGGAACATTGTGGTAACATCATCAAAACTAATTAATGACGGGTTGCCGTTTACAGGCTTGGCAAAATTATAGACATTTACGATTACCGGTTTTTGTTTTAAATAATGCGACTGGCTTACAAAATTACTCATCCAGGCACCTCCGTTTTTATTGTCCCTGGTATAAAAATCGAGATAGTAAATAGCGATTGAAGTCCCATCTTTATCAAACACTTCATATACTACCACATCCGGGTGGTATACTGGTAAATCCTTACGGACCTTAAAGGTAATGCCATACATTTCCTGTGCAGCAAAAAACACCCCTTTCTCTAAAACAGTACTAATTTCGAAATACGGTTTTATCTGGCTTTCATCTAAATCGTATTTTGCTTTCCGCACCTGTTCCGAATAAAAATCCCAGTCCCATGGTTCTAATTTGAATTGCTCTTTTTGAGCATTGATTACAGTCTGTATTTGTTTGGCTTCAGCCTTCGCTTTCGTAACAGCAGGTTTTGCAATTTTAGCTAGTAAATCCATAGCCGCCGCCGGTTCTTTTGCCATTTGGTCCTGTAAGCGCCATTCCGCAAAGCTCTTTTTTCCCATGAGTTTTGCTTTTTGCAGGCGCAGTAAGGCCATTTTCTGTACCACTTCCCGGGTATCGCCGGCGTCATTTTTTTCTGCTCTCGTCCACGAAGCCCTAAATATTTTTTCGCGTGTTGCCCTGTTCACCAGGCGCGATAAAACAGGCTGTTGTGTGGTGTTGATTAACCCTATAAGGTACTTTCCTTCGTGTCCCGCACTAGCGGCACTATTTTTGGCCGCTGCAATTTCATCCGGGCTCAAACCTTTAAGTTCTGTTGCAGTATCAAATAGAACGGCACCATTTTTACGTGCTGTTAATAATTTATTACCAAATAAAGTAGCCAGGCTCGCCAGTTCTTCATTGATCTTTTTCATTTTTTCTTTATCCGACTCCGATAAATTGGCGCCTGCAAGTTCAAATTGCTGTAAATAAAACTCGGTTAATCTTTTGTCTTCCCCCTTCAAGGTAGTAAGATCTATAGCTTTAAAGCGGTTATACAACTTACTATTTAAATAGATCTTGTCATTATGTGCCGAAAAAATAGGGGCATATTCCGCTTCTATAGCCTGTAAAACAGGATTAGTATTTGAAGCCGTGAGATTAGAAAAAGCAGCTGTGGCACGATTAAAATCGGTTCCGCTGATTTCTAACGCCAAAACCGTATTTTCAAAAGTAGGTTGGGCCGGATTGTCAGCTATTTTTTCAATTTCCTGATCGTGTACTTTTAAACTATATTCAAATGCAGGTTTAAAATGTTCGTCTTTAATAAGGTCAAAAGGAGGCGCCTGGTACTGTAATGTACTTCTTTGTAAAAGCGGATTGGTCATTGCAATAGAGTTGTTTTGTGCGTAAAGTGTTTGTGACGGAATAGAAGCCACCAGCAGTACGGTGGTAGCTGCCATTATTATTTTGAAACCCATAAATAATATTATTTTTTATAAGTTATAAAAGTAATCAAAAATCTTTATTATCAGATACCGCTGTAAGAATCAATACAGCGAATATATAAGCCGGAAAATGGTACTAAAAAAAACTTTGTACCTTTGCACTACTAACCTTGCACCTTTTAGTATGCGCATAGATATTATTACCGTTTTACCCGAATTATTAAGAAGCCCGTTCGAGGCTTCTATTATGAAACGCGCTATCGATAAAGGCCTTGCCGAGGTACATTTTCATAATTTACGCGATTATACTACAAATAAGCAAAAGAGTGTCGATGATTATCAGTTTGGCGGCGGTGCAGGAATGGTCATGACAATACAACCCATTGATGATTGTATCACAAAATTAAAAAGCGAGCGGTCTTATGACGAAATTATTTATATGACACCCGATGGCGAAACCTTGAACCAGAAAATGGCCAATAGAATGTCCCTGTATAAGAACATTATTATTTTATGCGGCCATTATAAAGGAGTAGACCAAAGGGTACGCGATCATTTTATTACCAAAGAAATTTCAATTGGTGATTATGTCCTAAGTGGTGGCGAACTGGGCGCATTGGTTTTGTCTGATGCCCTAATCCGGTTAATCCCCGGGGTTCTAAGCGATGAAACCTCCGCATTAACAGATAGTTTTCAGGATAACTTACTATCAGGACCGATTTATACCAGGCCGGCAGATTATAAAGGTTGGAAAGTTCCGGAGGTACTCACCAGCGGCCATTTTGCAAAAATTGAAAAATGGCGCGAAGACATGGCCTATAAACACACTAAAAACAGAAGGCCGGATTTATTAGACGATTAATTTTATTTTGAATGTTGTATTTTGAATTTTGAATGTTCTACATAACATTCTAAATAATTCAAAATTCATAATTCATAATTCAAAATAATTATTTATTTTTGCACCCTCATTAGACCAACCTCTGGCGAAGAACGTGAATGTTGCTCTGATTTAAAACCATAATTAAAACAATTATCATGGCAGATTTAATGAAATTCGTTCAGGACGAATTTGTTGCAAAAAAAGATTTCCCTGAATTCAGCGCCGGAGATACAATCACGGTGTACTACGAAATTAAAGAGGGCGAAAAAACAAGGACACAGTTCTTTAAAGGAGTGGTAATACAACGAAGAGGTTCTGGGAATACAGAAACTTTTACCATCCGTAAAATGTCTGGTGCTGTTGGTGTAGAGCGTATTTTCCCTGTGAATTTACCTGCTTTACAAAAAGTAGAAATTAACAAAAAAGGTTCCGTTCGTAGAGCAAGGATTTTCTACTTTAGAGAACTTACCGGTAAAAAAGCTAAAATTAAAGATAAAAGAAGATAATATTTTCTTTATGATGATAAATCCCGAAATTACTTCGGGATTTTTTTTGAAACATAATGCTCTATTCTATTGGCGAGCAAATTTCAACTAAAAAACCATCAATATCGCGAATATAACTAACTGTTTGCCCCCAAGACTTTTGCTTTGGATTTTCTATTAAAGTTGCGCCTGCTCTCATAGTTCTTTCTGTGATCTCTTCTACATTATCTGTTATAAAAGCAATTTCAATTGCAAATGGTTTTTCATTTACATTACTTTCTAAAAAACCATCTTTTAGATTGGAACTTGCTAATTTTTTTGAAGCAAAAGAAAGAGTTGTTTCTCCTGTATTCAATTCTCCATAATCGTGCTCAGGCGATATAAACTTTCTCTTGAATCCAAAAGCATTTTCATAAAATTCTATTGATTTTTCTACATTGCTCACATATAAAATTGTGTACCCTAATTTTACCATTTTCTTTAAAATTAATTTGATTATCACTAAGAGTAAACCATTAATTAAAAGTATTGCCAATTGTGGCATCTATTTTTCTTAAATATATCTCAAATATAAATATTTTTGCTTCATCAGTATTAACAAGCGGCAATACTTTAGCGCAATTGTTCTTAATTCCTAAAGTTTAATGTATTTCTTTCATAGCCCCGATTGGAGGGAAAAGCATTTTTATTTTTTCTTTAAAAATAAAAATCTTTGGAAGGAAAGCGGGAATTGATTTTGTTGGAAATGCCGAATCTTGTGCTTCAAATAAAATTGCCTTAAGACTTCAGGATCCAGGTCTACATCATAGATACCTTCATCATACCCTTCTGCTGTTAAATATGCTGCAAATGCTTCATCGGTTGGTGCAAATACAGTTAGATTAACATTTTCATCATCAAAGATAGTAGCCAGATCAGCTCTTATTACAGCCTGGGCAAAAATAGAAATATTCTCAGTTCCTAGAAAAATGGAGGTAATAGTTTCTGTAGGGTTTTGATCATCGTCTTCGTCACAACTAATTGTTGAAAATGTCATAGCGAGTACCACTAGCATACTCAGCTTCCTGCCTGTAAAAAAAAATTTTCATGGTGTTTGGGGTTTGGGATGTTATTTATCACACAAAACTAAATTAGTATAAGTAAGAAACAGTATGTATCAAAAGTATACATTGTAACTTCACACCATTGAATTTACATTTAAACAAGATTTATAACATAATTAAAAAGAGAGGCTGCATCATAGTTCGATGCAGCCTCTCTATAAATATATTTATTTCAATATGATTACAATGTAGGCAATAAAACCCTGTTTACTGCATGGATTACACCATTAGTAGCCTCTATATCGACAGTACCAATATCAGTTATCCTGGAGCGGGCATCAGTGATTTTTAAACCATTGGTAGTATTGACCCTAAATGTCTGAGGAAGAAGTGTAGTAGGTACAATTTGTCCATCTGTTATTGCTCCGGAAAGGACCTTAGCAGGCACTACATGGTACCGTAATACATCAGAAATATTACCAGGATTAAGCCCGGCTAATTCTGTACTTGAAGCACTAAAAGCATCATTAGTTGGCGCAAAAACAGTAAAAGGGCCTGCACCATTTAATATACTGGCAAAATCAGGTTGCCCACCGCCTCTGTTTAATTGAAGCACTAATGTACTCAAAGACGGATTAGCATTTAAATGTGTGGTTATAGTAGGTAAATTAATTACACCGTCAACAATATGGATAACACCATTAGTAGCACGGATATCTCTAGTTATCACATTTACAGTACCATTTAAACGGGTTCCCGATGATCTGTTTACATACAGGCTCAGTTTATTGGTAGTAACA
>DASVUQ010000270.1:0-8856 GCA_036386975.1 Flavobacterium sp.
CTAACTGTATTGGCCAGGTTACCATTATTAAACCGGCATCTGAATACGCAATAGTAAAACCAAAACATTTAAAACCCAATAAATTATATACTGTAATTGTAAATAATTTATATGATGTTAATCATAATGGCAATTTTGAGAATACTGCCGGTATTGAAGAAACACGCGAAGTCCATAAATTTGTGTTTAAAACTTCAAGGTACAAAGACTTTAAGGAACAGATCAACAGTTACTTTTTAAAACAAGATTTTGAAGGTAATTTGATACAGCGTGAAGCTATTTTCGAGTATGAAAAACAATTTACCCAGGATGAAATTGATGCCACTTTTACAACTATAAAAAATGCAGTCAGTGACGAAAGTAATCAAATGCCTATAACCGGTTTTACGCCTCAGGTAATTGATACATTAAACAAGGATTATCAACATGCTTACGACAGGGCATTTGAAGGAATATTAGGATTAAAACCATGGAGTGAACCTATTTCTACTGAGGTAAATATTCTAAAAGATACTGCTACCGGTAATACTATAGCTTTGATTGTACGAAATCCTGAACCGTTCAATAACCCCAAATTCCGAAAAGAAGTAATGGCTGATACTATTCAGGTCATAACTGATACCGAAGTTGATAATTCTTACTTCGTATTATTTTCTAAAGATAATTCGCAAGCTATCATTATGAACTCCAGCAAGAATATTACCGGGAACCTCCGTTTAAAATTCAAATACAAGATTTACCAGGATTCTTTGCCAGGTGATGATGTAAACATTAATTATCCGGTAAAAACAGAAGAAGTATTGGATTTAGATTTATTAAATAATTAGAAAGTTATGGCATTTTTAAATAAATATAATAAGGCACAAG
Organism: Flavobacterium sp.; assembly: GCA_036386975.1. Classification (GTDB taxonomy): domain Bacteria; phylum Bacteroidota; class Bacteroidia; order Flavobacteriales; family Flavobacteriaceae; genus Flavobacterium. The sequence continues at coordinate 868 of DASVUQ010000270.1, forward strand.
GTTATACCTATTTTTATTCTTTAAAAATAGGTAATGCTGTTTATAATGTTGGCATAGGTGTTAATCATGACAGTATCATTACCAAAATTAATTCAGATGGTATTGCTGTGTGGGAGAAGATATATGCTTTTAACGAGGAAATTTCATTTAGGAAATTAATTGCTTGTAGCAATAATAGTGACTTCTTAGTTTTGGGCACTTCATCAGAAAGATCATTGTTCCTCTTAAGAATAAACTCTCAAGGGGCTATTGTCTGGAAAAAACAATTAAGCCACACTATTGATTATCAAATGCCGGCCTCTAAAGATTTTAATACACTAATTGAGGTCAGTAATGAGAATTATGTTATTGGCTTTACTGAAGGGGAATCATCCGGAGACAATTTCACTGTAGTATTAAAGTTTAATGGCAATGGAACAATACTGGCACGAAAGAGGCTAACCTTAGGAAACCAAAGGTTTAACTTAAAAGGAATTGCACAGAATCCAGACAAAATTGGCTTGTATGGACAGTCTATTATTGAAAACCTAAGGGAAACCAGGGGTTTGATAATAGAATTAGATACTAATCTCGATGCTGTTGTAAATTTTATCGAATCATCTACTGTCAATTCTATAAATGATTTAATTTACAAAAACCGAAGCCTTTTTGTTAGAGGCAGTACTTATGAACGACAAGAATTTTTTGTTGAATTTACGCTATTGAGGGGCAATGTCAGGATTAGAAAAGCAAAATTATATGTAGGCCCGATAATGAATAATTTAAAATACAATAGCAATCATCTTTATACTGAAAGTTACAGCCGGTCTAATGCTATAATTTCAAAAATTGATTATAATTTAAATCCTATCTGGACTAAAAGATTTGACTTTGTTAATGGCCAGAATGCTTTAGGCATTCTCAGCCATGTAACAGAACAGGATGTCATTTTAAATAATGGTCTGGGCGGTCTTATTGACAATCGGCAGCATGCTGTAATTGGTTCTTTAGACTTAGAACTTAACAGTTGCAGAACACATAATGAGGATATTATCCAGTTATATGATAACCGGTGCGCATTTTCTATTGTTGGGATAGATTATTTTTTAACCAATTGGGATTATTCGTTTGTTAACATATCAAATCCGGTTATTGCTCCTGTCACCTCTGCGATTGATGTTATTTGTCCTGATCTGGGCAATCCTTGTATTAAAGATGAAAATCTTTGCGCACAATATAATGAATTACTTCAATCCTTTACAAGATGTATTCAGGAATCAAGGAATACTGATCATACACGAGATTTAGCTGTCTTTAAAAATTGCTGTAATCAATTCGTTGAAATATTTAATCAGATTGATAGTAATTTTAATGAATTGCATCTGGGTGAATCGCTCCAATATCAGGTAAATTCGATAAAAATTTATACTGATTATAATGGGGAAAAAGAACTGGCGAAATATTACCACGAAGCGTTGGGTGCCGTTCAGTTTATTTTGGAATATTTGTCGCAATTGGGAAATTGCAATTGCGAAAATGTACTTGACCTGACCGATTATGCCTCTATCCAATCCGGACATTTATATTTACAATCGGCAGGTTCTTTTGGAGAGGATAGTACAAAAGGTATTCATTTACGTTGGGCTTTAAGAGATGCCTTGTCCCAGCATTTACCAAAGGCCAATTATGCAACTACAACACATAACTTTAATAAAAGTGATGACTTTGTAAAAATATACAGGGCAAAATATGTTCCTTATCCGGTAACTTTAGATTTTAATAATGCTCCTCTCCAGATTAATGAAAGTACCAATCAGAAAAATTGGGTTTACGAAATTAATGGAAAAGTATTTCATGTACATTTCAGAAACAATAGCAGGTACAACCAGGTTAGAGCCATTACTGACCCTATGGGAACTCCCCTGGATTTTATTAAAAATTATGGTAATGCTATTCTTGAAATTGAAAGTAAAACAGAATTAAGTTTTAAAATTTCTCCAAAATTTGAAATCTTCGACAACGATAGTTATGTAAAAACAGAATTATTATCCGTACCGGAAAATAAAATTACATCCCCAAAAGGTGCTTCGTTAAGAAAAAGATATGCAGCAGAGGAGCTAAATGAAAAACCATTACTTTCAGAGAACATCAGAAGTATCCGGTTTAGCAGTAACAACGCCCATGTTTCATTTTTGTCATTTGAATTCTATTCGGACTTTATTATAAATACAAAAAAAGAAAATGGTTGGAAATTCCTTGGTAAATATGCCCTGACCAAAGAAGCAAATATCGCTTTTCAACGCCTCGAGCCTCAGCCAGATTGTTTAGTTCCGTGGTTGCGTTATAATGATCAGGCTTTTGTAAATGTAGCGAATTATCACACCAAGTGGAATTCTAATGATTTACCAATATTGGAAAGGATTGCTACATCGGTTGAAGAATATATTACATTAAGTGATGCCGTAGATAATCCGAAAGCTATAGCCATATTTCCATTTGAAAACTACGATAACGTTCAGGCATGTAATCTTACCTATCCTGATGATGACCCTGCTAATCCTGAGTATAACCCTTACATTCCGGAAGTACCTACAGAAGCCACAGGAATAACTATACCCTATCTTGATGTTTTGCAATTAGGTTCTTTAGATTATCATGTTGCGAGAATGTTAGGTTTAGGTACATTGGATCTAAACCCACTGGTTTTTGAAGGAGAATATATCTATCTCTCAGAATATGTAACCCTTGGTAATTTGCAGGATGGTTTGGGTGCAAGACAGGTACAACATTTATACTGTTCATTGCCTACCTCATTATCAGACCAGCGCCTCCCTCTTCCGATAGACCTGAAAGAGCCTGTTCCCGGAGTATTTTTTAATAATGGCTATGATGATTCTGAAGAAGACGGGGAAGAGGATATAGTAGATCCGGAACATAATAACTTTGGTGCTGTTGAGCTGACCGCTGATGGGTATTCTCCTGATGGTAAAACAAGATACTATACCCTTTATCCCGAAACTTTTTTTGATGAAGAATCCAACGCTCCCTTTTACTATGTAGATAACGAATTTATTGCGTGTGAAACCACAGATCCTGTCTTCGCCGGATTAGAATACAGAACAAATGGAGAAATAAATTGGATAAAACCAGAACTATCTTATAACCCTAATTTCTTCAATATTGATAATAGTGGTGTTCCTTTAGAATTAACTAATGAAACAGTAGAGTTGATTATACCCGATCAGGGAAAATCATTATATACACATGCCGTAAAAGAAAGTGGTGAACTGGAATATTCTTCGTATGGAATAAATTGGTTTAGCAGGGCTACAGCCAGCAGAATTGCCCATGTTGTTAGAACCATAATCAAACCAAGTAATGAATTGTTACCGCCAACCAATGTAACAGCAACACTAATTCAGAAAGAAAGTCCATTATTATTGACTACTTCCACAGAACAATTGTTATATACTAACAATAGCAATCCAGATAAAACACTGGTGCGCCTGACTTTTGAGTATAATCATGCACAGGAATTGATTGATTATCATCAGAAAATCAATGGGCAAACCATTCCTAATTATATTGAAGTTGATAACAGTAAAGAACCATTTGCTGAAAAAATACAGGTATTTTTCAGGGATCAGATCCCTAACAGTATTTCAGGTAAAATTAAAACAATCATCCAGTTAAGTAATCCTTTATTAGTAGAAGTACAGACTGAGCCTTATGCTGTATATAGTTCCGGGATAAATAATAACATAAACCCTCCCACTTATAATGAAACCTATGTACCTTCTATTATTCAGGGAACAGAAAATAATTTTATTGGAAGTATTTTATTAGTTAACGGAATTGAATTCGTTGTCCATGAAGTAAATAACTCTGGAAATTATCCGAAATTCATTGTTTTTAAAGCTGATGCCAGTGGAGCGCTTTTAAACCTGGATTCGGTAACAGACCCAGCTACCGAAATACTTATTCCTGAAATCGGAAGTTTGTTTATGGTTGTTGAAAACATGCAAAACCCTTCTGTTTGGGGATTGCCGAACTCTTTGGGTTTTAGTATACATATCGACCATACACAAGTGCATCGCGAGGATGAAATCATCATAAAGAATATCGATTGTACCACAGAAACCCATGTACAAAAATTCAGAGGTATTTACAAAAATGCTATTATTGAAAAGGTATTGGAAAAAGTTGATGAAGACCAGGATGGAGCGTACGATATTATAGGAGGCGAGTATGTATATAAACATTTGGGATTATATAAAATAACTTTCCCCGATTTTCAATTGCAGCAACACTCTCAGTATAATGTAGTAAATAATCCTAATGTAAATTCTGTTGAGTGGTACAATGGTGTAGTGCGGTTACATACAATAAGTGAGGTTGGAAATGAACCCAGAAAAGAATTTAAGGTAATTAAGACTGAAAATATTGGTACTTCCAATAATTTAATAGTTTATATTGAAGACTTAACTTTCCCAAATGATCCGGTTCTTTTAACTACTTATAAAGGGAAATTGATGCCTGATAATGCTAATTCAATAAATCAGATGGTAAATTATTATCCCGGATACAAAGTATATTTATATCAAGATAATAACTTGGGATTAAATAAAAATACTGTACTTCCGCAAGGTGAAGATGAAGTACGGTATACCGTTTTTGGTTTGAGAAGCTGGGATTTTCCAAATGAATTTGAAAATGATAACACCGAGAATTTCTTTTCTAAAATGTCAGTACCTGCATTGATGTTCGCCAATGCAATCATTGAGCCGGTGCAGCCACAAAAACCAACCGGAGGTATGTACGCCACAAGACCAGACTATTTTGGAAAAGCATCTTATACTTTTAATACAAAGTATGGTACACCGGGAGAAATTCACAAACCTTACTCCGTTCAGTTTAACAGGGCCAGTGATATACAGTTTTTATCTGCTATTTATAATAATGCGGTACTTGGTTATAATGAATCTCAGGAACCCATTTTGAATACAGTGCAAAATGTTATGCGTAATATATTCATGAATGGAGACGAAGATTTTTATGTTGACAGATGGAATGATTTGCTAAGCTTTAACTATCCTTCAGGATTCTTTGCGACTTTTGATGATAAGACTTTACCTTTACCGGATAATACAGACTTTATTGCAAGTATTAATACGTTTATTGATGAACATAATAGCTTTTTTGGAACAACCCAACCACACCTACCGCTGAATTTTAATTTGAATACTGTTGTTATTCCTGCAGGTACTCAAAACTCTGAATTACAGGTATATCATTTTCTAAAAGATATTTTATTAAATTGTTTTGTTCCACTAACAGAAATCCCAATCCTTTATAATTATGTCAATACCGAAAATTATAAGCCAATACCAAAAAAACAAATTATAAGGGATAGAAATGGGAATTTATTAAAACCTACTGACCCGGATTTTGACATGGCTCCAATGATGAAGCGAATTGATCCGCCTGGAAGCCAGTATGAATCACAGTTTACTGACTTTGGCCTGGACGGTGCTTCCAATGCAAAATACTTTTACGCAGTTAGAGAAATTAATAATCAGTTAAAAACAAGTGATTACAGTAGAATACTTGGGCCAATTAGCCTGGTAAATACCGCACCTCCAATTGCTCCTGAAATCATAAAAGTAATTACAGTATTAGAAAACAGAACTTTAGGTATTACTCCGGCTGTTCAATTACAAATCAATGCCTACCCTAAAGCTCAAAATATTGCTAAAATTTCTATCTACAGAGCAGATAATCCGGCAGATGCACTGTCAATAAGGACCATGAAACTGGTTAAAGTCCTGGATCTGGAGATTGAGAATTTAATTGATGAGAGCAAATGGATTTTTGAAGATGATTTTTCTGATTTGTCAGAAGTCCCGTTTGGAGATCCTCTATTTTACAGATTGGCAGTTTCCAGAAAAATTCGCTACAATGATAAAGAACTGGCTAATATAGTTGATTACGCTCCGTCAGAAGCATCAGAATTAATCATTACAAATATTGTAGAGAATTATAGCCCATTATCTCCTAAACTGGATTATTACTCTGTACCTTTAAATTCAAATAACGAATTGGCAACCGTTGTATTACATTGGGAAAAAACCTGCTATAAAGGCAAGTATCATCTGTACAAAATGAATTCTCAGGGAAATTGGGTAAAGATACATGAATTGGAAACTAATAATCAGGATATATATGTTCCATTAGAACAAACTGATCTGCAGACAGGTACTTTGTTTGTTTTGGATAATGAAAATAATCCCGTTTATCATCACTTTAAAGTTATTGCAGAAAATACAGCGGGTATGATGAGTACAGGAGATTATATTTTAACGATACATAATGAAGCCCTTTGGAAAGATGTTAGTGAGCTGTGATAAACCCGCGTGAAGGATTGCAGTGGAAATCCTTTTTGCCTGCTTCTTGCAAAAAGATTGCAACGCAAAGCCTGGCCGCAGGCACGCCCAAAAATTGTCGATTAAATGATCGGTTTATTACTAGTTTATATGGATTTAAAGTTCAATATTATGCAAACAAAATCCGGGTTTACAAAAATGAGCGTTGCTGAATTTGAGAATTGGATTGCTAATCTAAGGATAGCCAGAACCATTCTTAAAATTCAGCAGCACCATACTTATATTCCCAGCTACATCCATTTTACGGGAAGCAACCATTTTGAACGGCAATTGGCGATGAAAAATTACCATGTCAACCAAAACGGATGGCAGGATATCGGGCAGCATTTTACTATTTTTCCTGATGGGACTATACTTACCGGTAGAAGCTTGGAACAATCCCCGGCCTGTATCACCAATCAGAATGCCAACTCCATTTGTATCGAAAATTTCGGGAATTTTGATACGAATGGGGATATGATGACTCCTCTTCAAAAAGATGCCATTATAGCGGTTACCGCTGCTTTGTGCAAAAAATTGAATCTCCCTGTTACTTCCAATGCCATCGTTTACCACCATTGGTTCCGGTTGGATAACGGCGTACGGAATAACGGATCGGGAAATAATAAGTCCTGTCCCGGAACTAATTTTTTCGGGGGCAATAAAGTAGCTGATTTTGAGCAGTATTTTGCCCCGCTGGTTGCTGCGAAATTAAAGGGACACCTGATAAAGACAGCTAACGATACAATTCTTAAGTATGTATGTGTAACTGCAGATGTACTAAATATTCGGACGCAACCTAATGCAGGCAGTCCTAAGGCAAAAGAAAGATCCGGTGTAGCAATGGGAGCTGTTTTAAGGGTGTATAAAGAAAAAGCGAATTGGTATAAAATTTCCGGTTCTTTAGACCATTGGGTCGCCGGGAAGTATACCACTGAAGTAAAAAGGGCCACTGTAAATGCCACGGTTTTAAATGTCAGGACCGGACCTGGAACCCATTTTCCAAAAACGGGCCGTATTTCAAAAGAGGAAGAAGTATTTGTTTTTAATGAGTTAAACGGATGGTGTAAAATCGGTTTGGAAGACAAATGGGTAGGCAAACCGTTTCTTAACTTTAAAGGTTGACATCAAATGAAAAATGTAGGCATCTATATTTTCGGCCTGGGACAATCTTTCCATAAGGAAGAGGTACTAAAATATGCAGAACGCTTAAAAAACGAGTTGCTGTTTAGCTGTAAAGGCAGCTCTTTTGAGCTAAAAAGTGAAATTATAAATTATGCTACAGACAACACGGCTAAGGTAGTACGGATTGTCCAAAATAAAGGCGCATCTGTCTCGGATATTGTCTATACTTTTTATGAGTTTGAATACCATGAGCTATTGACCAAACGCTTTAACAACCAGAATATCTTGTTGAAAAACATGATATTATTCTGTCTGGTCCTAAAAAAGCTTCCTCAACTTGTTAGGAGACTATTTGTACATGATCAATTCAACAGGCCTTATCTTACTTTTTATGCTTTCTTTATTTTAGTACTTGTTTCACTGGCTGTTGTATTGCTGATTCCTGCTACTATTGATATGGTAA
>DASVUQ010000271.1:0-1856 GCA_036386975.1 Flavobacterium sp.
AGTTGTCGGCCAACAATCTCTGTTAGTGGGATTTCAAACTGGTCCTGAAAGTTTTTTAGCTGTATAGAAACTGCCGGCTGCGTAAGGTGCAATTCCTCTGCGGCTTTGGTTATACTTTTAGTTTGGGTAACTTTTAAAAAAACTTGTAATTGATGCAAAGTATAATTCATAAAAATATTTTATACGTTTCATTACAAATATAAATAAAAATATATGAATATGTTTTTACAACTTTGTCCTGTAATAAAAAAACTAAATTTATGACACGAATAACAGTTGCAAAAGGAGACGGAATCGGGCCCGAAATTATGAATGCTACGCTTGACATCATTAAAGCAGCAGGAGCACAAATCGAAATTGATGAAATCGAAGTAGGAGAGAAGGTATATCTTTCCGGGAATACTTCTGGTATCGCCAACGAATCCTGGGACATTATCCGAAGAAATAAAGTTTTCCTAAAGGCACCAATTACCACACCACAAGGCGGAGGTTACAAAAGCCTTAATGTAACCACACGTAAATTTTTAGGGTTATATTCTAACGTACGCCCTTGTGTAAGCCTGCATCCTTTTGTAGAAACCAAACATCCTGAAATGGATATTGTTATTGTCCGTGAAAATGAAGAAGACCTGTATGCAGGAATTGAACATCAGCAAACGGATGAGGTGGTACAATGTTTAAAGATTATCAGCCGCCCGGGATGTGAGAAAATTGTTCGTTATGCATTTGAATACGCGAAAGTATACGGGAGAAAAAAAGTGACCTGCTTTACCAAAGACAATATCATGAAACAGTCTGACGGTTTGTTTCACCAGGTATTTGATGAAATAGCAAAAGAATATCCGGAAATAGAAAATGAACATTGGATTATAGATATTGGTGCTGCGAAAATGTCAGATACACCAGAAGTATTTGATGTTATTGTTACCCTTAATTTATATGGTGATGTACTTTCTGATATAGCTGCACAAATTGCAGGTTCGGTCGGATTGGCCGGATCAGCTAATATTGGCGAGGAATGTGCTATGTTTGAAGCTATTCACGGATCTGCACCAAGAAGGGCAGGACAAAATGTGGCTAATCCTTCCGGGCTTTTAGAAGGTGCCGTAATGATGCTAAACCACATAGGGCAGACAGAAGTGGCAGAAAAAGTTCAGAATGCGTGGCTAAAAACGATAGAAGACGGTATACATACGTATGATATTTTTAAAGAAGGTGTTAGTAAAGAAAAAGTAGGTACACAAGAATTTGCAGCCGCTGTTATCGCTAATCTAGGCAATAAACCTGCTTTATTAAAAGAAGTTTCTTATGCGAAAGACGTAACACTCAACCTGCCAAAATACGTAAAGAAACCTGCAGCTAACAAAGTACTGGTTGGTGTAGATGTCTTTGTACACTGGAACGGAACTGATCCTGACACACTAGCTAAAAAAATTCAACTTCTTAATACTGATAACCTGCAACTTTCAATGATTACTAACCGAGGGATTAAAGTGTGGCCCGAAGGTTTTAGTGAAACTTTTTGCACAGATCATTGGCGTTGTAGGTTTAAACCGGTAAATGGAAGTACAGTAACAAAAGAGCACATAATTCAGATACTTTCTACTGCGGTGACTCATGATATTGATACCATCAAAACGGAAAATTTGTATGAATTTGACGGAAAACCTGGATTTTCACTAGGGCAGGGACAATAACAAACAGAATAATACTTAATTAAAAAAAATAAACCTAAAAGCATGATACGTTTTAAACTCTTTTTTGGCCTTTTATGGCTGGTTGCCGGACTTGCAGCAACAGTATATACATCCAATGCTATACTATTCCAGGGCATTCTCGGACTAGGCGTCTTATTT
>DASVUQ010000272.1:0-10538 GCA_036386975.1 Flavobacterium sp.
CTGGGTCCGGATGGTACAGCCGCACTCGGGCGTGGGCAAAGGGTTTTACTTTATCCCGGAGATAGGCGAAGAGGTGCTGGTGGGCTTTGAAGGCGGCAATGCCGAGAAGCCGTATATCATCGGGGCGCATTATAACGGGAAACAGAGCAGCGGGTATGCAACAGCAGACAATAGTTTTAAAGTGATAAAAACACAAACGGGCCATTATTTGGAATTTGAAGAACTAAAGGGAATAAAATTAGCAGACAAAAAAGGGAATATTTTTCATATTGACAGTACCGCCGACACCCTAAACATTGAAGCATTGAAAACTATCAACTTAAAAGCACCCAATATTAACCTTACCGCTACAGAAAACATTACCACAAATGCCGGAATGGATATAGAGGAGATTGCGGGAAGGAACAAAACTACACGTGTCGGACTAGGGAAAACCCTTTGGGTCGGGTTAGATTATGTAACGAATGTTTTGGGTAAAATGAATGTTTTTGTAAAAGGCAATTATGACTCGCATACAGATAAAGACAGGAATGTTACCGGCCTGGAAGGAGTAGCAACTCATAGTGATACAACTATTAACCATAATGCAAAAACAGAGTTGCAAAATAATAGTATCGAAAAAACTAATATGTTTTAATTATGTCGTATACATTATTTGTAGAAGGAAAAATAACAGAAACCACAGGCGGGGCCCATAATGTGTTCTCCAATAAAATAATTGCATTTAACGCCAATGGGGTTATTACACAAACAGGAGAAGAAAACGGGATTAGTTTTGGCGAGCCAAAAAACGCGCCACCTTTTGAGATAAACAATATTTATGTAAAGGTAAGGCTAAAAGAGACCTATAACGGCGAATTTGGTTTTGATTGGGTCGATGTACACCCGGATACAAAAGATATACAAAAAATCCAGGATGTCGATTTTGATAAAGTAGAATATTTTTATAAAGAAGGTACCACAAAAACCGATTTAGGCAATATTATTGAAAAAAAAGGTAACGAAACCAGTGCTAAAACCGCCATTGAAAAAAATTATACCTTCAATAATATGTGCAAACATATCGACCTGCCGTATGTATTGATAAAACCGGGACAAGAAATTATACTGAGTGCAGAAATCATTGCTTGCGATGGCACATTCAATCAGGATGAGATTACAATTACAGGCGATAAATTTTTTAAGTTTGAAATCCTTGAAGGCGAAAAAGAAGGCGAAACCGCCAAAATAAAAATTGCTAAAGCAGGTAAAATAGATTTTAAAATTACATGCTTAGAAGAAGCACCAGAAGAAAAAGAATATAATTTTTTTCATAGTAGTGCCACTAATCCCGCTTTACCTGTGGGAGGCATTGTACTAATGGAAAACAAAACCTTAAAACTTAAGTTTAGGGTCATTGCCCTAGTCTCCAGCGATAACGACCCTAATGCTAAAGCCCAGGCTTTGTTTAAGAAGTTTAAAGAGGCAGGGGTAAAAGATTACCTCAACAAAAACTCCCTGAACCAGGCAGGCTACGAAGTAGAAATTGAAAACTTTGATGCTATGGACGCGGCAGATGTTGATGATTATTTGTATGCGTTTGATAAAACGGATTGGACAAATAAAAAATATTTTGCAAATATCAATAAACAAAAGCCTGATGTAGATCCTACTACAGGATATTGCAAAACAGCAAGCTGGGATCCTGTGAAAGAAGAATGTGCAAAAATACCTGTACCTACAGATGTTATTGTAGACAATCAAAAAGATTTAGGATTACCTGATAAAGCTAACGAAATGGATGGAATTGCAATTACAGGATATAAGAACAAGCTAAAGACAAAAAGCAAAGCGTATGAAGGGGGAATTATTATATTAAGTGATTTTGAATCCTTTGATGAAAATACAGGAGCGTACAGCCGAACTTCCCCGCTTAATCATTATGTTCTGATGGTGTATTCTACCAATACAGGAAATACAGATACTTATGCCCATGAAATTGGACATATGCTTGGACTTCCGCACTTGTTTTTTGATGCCAAAGAAAAAAAGAGTTATAAAACTGCACGGGAGAATATTTTGGGGAATAGCGAACCTGAAAAAAATCTTGATGGAACTAAAAATAAAAAATATAATCCAGGAATAAAGAAACATATTCAAAACGTGAGAAGCAGTTCTTTTGATTATTACGGTTGGACGGGTTTAACAGCAATTAAGAAAGATATGATTTCTAAAATGAAGAGCCATAATGAAAATAGATTAAAAAATATACAAGAAATGCAGACAACAGTAGCAAAATATAAAAGCTTTCCAGATAGTTATGAAATTAATATTACTGGCGGTGGGAAAATGTCAAAAAAGGAATATGTATCTAAATTAAATGCATCAATAAAAAAGGGAAAAGAAGATATTAATGAAAATATTACAGCTATTTCGGTTCTAGAAAAGAAAACCAATAATTATGAAACGTTGGTAATTCCATCTAATTATAAAAAGTCTGATATGATTATCCTATTAGAGCAAAATAGAAGGTATTATGAAATAGTAATTGAGCAAGTCCATTCTAATTACATAATGTTTATGCAAGGTAAAACAAAAAATATGATGGATTATCATAACACTAGAGTAGTTTATTTGGCTAATCAGATAAAAGTAATGCGCAGTGATATGCAAAACTATGTAGATATTGTACCTGTTGCAGTTTCTAAACCGAAGCCGAAATCAAAATAAATAGTTATGAATAAATTTTTTATAGTACTATTAATAATATCTGCAGGATGTAAAATGGCAGCGCCAAGAATTCCTACTTCTGCAGATTATAATAACTCTTCTGAAAACTTCAGGTATATGGATTTTCCTAATGAGGATATGAATAATAGCTCAGATGCTTACTATGAACATTTTGCTGAAGGAGGATTGAGAACAGGTAAAATCATAGATGGTTATAAAGAAGGCAAATGGCTCAGCGGAAATGCAGATTTTGATGAGAACGGAAATGTATATGCTAAAGGAGGAATATGGCGGGAAGAATATTTTAAAAATGGTTTAAGAGACAGTATTTTTAGGCAATTTGATGGAAATGGAAAAATCATCTATGAAATCACTTTCAAAAAAGGAACAGGACTTTGGAAGGAGTTTCACAGTAATGGAGAATTATATTTTGAGATATATACTAAAGATGGATATTTTACAGATACGCTAAGACTACATGATGATAAAAGAAAGATAATAGGAAAACGATTATACAGAAAAGACTCGTTGGTTTATGAAGAAGGTTTGCCTTGCTTTCCGTATCGTCCAGATAGTGTACCGAGTGATTGATTATATTTATTGTTCATACAGATAAAACAAAAAATATGATGGATTATCATAATACTAGAGTAGTATATTTAAGTAATCAAATAAAAATTATGCGTAGTGATATGCAGAATTATATAGATATGATAGTCGAAAAACCAAAACCAAAGAAGAAATGAAAATGAAACCAATCTTCATTATTTCCTTTTTAATAATGATTGTTTCTTGTAACTCTGTAAATAACCCAAACCATTCAAAATGGCTTTGTAATAAAAAAATTGCTTGCAAAAAGCATCCAATTTTAGAAGAACCTAAAAGAATAGAATTTACAAGACTTTATAATAACTCTAAGGCAAATTTTAAATATACTGATTTTCCTAGCGAAGATGAACGGTTGGGGTTTGTTTTATCTGAAGATGCGTTTGAAGAAGGAGGGGAACGTTTTGGCAGGATTATAAATGGAAAAAAAGAAGGTAAATGGTTAAGCGGAGATGCGGATTTTGATAAGGATGGAAACATCTATGTAAAAGGAAGAATATGGCGTGAAGAATATTTTAAAAATGGTTTACGAGATAGTATGTACAGACGTTTCGATAATAATGGAAAAATTATTTATGAAACTACTTTCAAAAAAGGGACCGGACTTTGGAAAGAGTTCCATAGCAATGGGAGTTTATATTTTGAAATGTATACTAAAGATGGTTATTTTACAGATACTTTAAGATTACATGATGATAAAGGAAGAATAGTAGGAAAAAAATTGTATATAAATGATTCATTAATTTATAGTGAAGGTTTGCCTTGTTTCCCATACCGTCCTGACAGCTTTAAAAGTGATTGATTATTAAAATATTATGGATTATACCCCCGCTGGTGAACAAAACAAAGTCCGTAAAAGTAAAGGCTTGGCAATGTGCTGGATTTTAACACTAAAGTTTAATAGAAGCACGTCACCCCTCCTGCTGGTGCGGGCGTCTCGTTCGGGAACCAAGGTAAAAATAAATCGGTACACGAGCGAGACGCCCGCGCCAACAGGTGTTCCTCTCATTCGAATCTTGATATAAGTTACAACAAAGGGTCAGGGTTAGCTACTAATTCATTATATATTTTTTCTAGTTTTTCCCAATAGCTTGTCTGCATCCATTTAAAGGTGAAGAATAAAATCTTTATTCCTATTTTTTTAATTGTATTTCTTTTAGCTAAAGAACCAGTAATAGTATTTACAAGCCAATTTTCGTTAAAACCTGCCCATTCACCTGCCACACTTAATAAATTGGTGTAAAGTACAGGAAAAACTTCAAATTTGTTGATTTCCTTCACTTCATCAAGTGAATACGGGCTTTCTATAATTTTAAAGGCAATATACCTAAAGTCCGTTTCCTGAAGTTCTATATCAAGATACAATTGCGATAGCTCTATCCAGATTGGTTTTCTTTCTTCTATATTAACTGTTTTATTCATTTAAATGATAGTAACGGTTGAAATTATGCAAAGGCATTAATTTTACTACTCTTTCCTGCAAAGCACTTCACTTAATATACACCGGGAGCTACTTGCGGATAGGTGCTCTTAGTACTAGTTTTATTTGTTTATTTCAAAAATGAATTCATACCACACTAACAGATTGCAAATTTGCAGTGAGCAGGGCTTTCGCGACAATGTTATCTGAATTACTACACTTCCTGTAACCACAGAACAGGATGCTAAGTATGTGCTTTAAAATGTACTGTAAGTGCTTATCATTTGAATGTATATCCTGATATCTCATATACCATCCAGTCTGCCAATTCTTCTTCGGTAAATGTCTTTGTCTTTTTTAGCCAAAAACTAGTGCCGAATCTAGGCTGCCATTCGGGATATCCAAGTTTTTCATAACCCCTAAAACTGAAATTTGGAATAGCTCCATCCGGCTTATTATAGGTTATTACTACTTTTATCGCATCCCTGTCTTCCGGATTATATTCAGAATAGTCCTTAAACCGGTGTATACTCTGGTGAGACTCATCTAAATTTTGCAATTGTACTTGACTGGTCGTATCTGTCTCTTTTACTTTTGGCCAATCAGTGGTTTTTTGACCGGAACTCCCTAGTATATAACCTTTCCTGAAAAGCCTTGATTTGACCAGTGCAACGGTCTTTTGTGACAGAGATGAATGCTCTAAGTCAACAAACTCCACATAATAAAATTTATTCTCCACCAAAGGTTTTATTGTTTCCGGCTTTCCAGGCTTTTTATTTTCACATGCTATAAATATCAAAGTGGCAAATAAGGCAAAAAGTGATTGTTTCATATTATTTGATTTAATTGCGTAATTGTTTAGAGATTGATAGCAGGCTTTTCAGCAGTAACACTCTGGCTTTTGTCATTTCATTTCTACCTGTATAAAACGTTTTTGGCTTGCTGTTATTATACCTGAGATTCCAAACATCATAGTAGTCCAAAATACAGGATAACCCATTTTTACGGTATCAACCCAGCCAGTCTGGTCGCCAAAACCTGGACTTATGGCAATTGTTATTTGGCTTAAAGGAAATATTACTATTAAAAGTAAAATAATAAAAACCATATTCTTTGGGTTATTCTTTTTAATGAATTTATTTGCTACCAGCCAATATGCTGAACCGAGGAAAGCAAAGAGAATAAAAGCGTAGATTAAAAGGTCAGTCATTATGTCAACCAAAATGTCTATTGTTGCAAATGGACTATACGCATTATACCACTCATAACATAATTGTCTGCCTATTATAAAGCATAGTATGTTAACAGCATACAAAATGATGGCCGGAAGAATTAATTTTTTTATTGCTGCCTGTTTGCTGATAATGAACGGTGCCATAAAAGCAAAAATCACAATCAGAGCAGCAATATAGGGTGAATAGAGTTTTCCTCTATCTACCCAATTTAAATTATACCAGCCCAAAATTTTGCGGATCTCATAGAGCCACATGCTTATTCCGGCTATCGAAAGGATAAAAATAATTGTTATAACTTTTGCAAGATTCCGTGCTGTCATAATTGTTTCTATTAATATTTTGTGGCTTAACTTCGTGGCTATACTTACTTGTTAGTTCTATTCTTATGAACGATGCCTTATTGAATTGAATTTTACACTGTCATAATGGATGTGTGCGATGTTTTTAAATGCTAAGGAATGATAAAATTCTTCCAGTACCCGCAAACTATGATGCCTGATATTGAGCATTGAGAACAGCAACAATTGCAACATCGTTTGTCCGTGAAGTTGCTTTACCTGATGGTCTACATGGTGATTAATAGATTTTCGTTGCCATCCTTTACGTCACCCGCCATTGCGGCAAACCTATTTTGGTGGCTGGCTTTTTAACCATTGTAGTCCATTCGTTTTTTAATTTCATTCTTTGCATTTTGACCAGCCCACTTTTCACACAAATAAAGACCCAGGTCAATGGAAGCACTCACAGCACCTGCTGTAATCACATTGTCATCCTCAACAATTCTGTCTTTCAAAACTTCTTTGCAATAGGGTTTTAATGCTTCGTACTCCTGATAGTTTGTCGTTGCAATTCTTCCTTTCAAAAATCCTGAAGCACCTAAAATCAAACTTCCCGTACAAATTGAAATTTTGTATTTTATTGTATCACCGGTTTTTATCCAATTCAAAAAGTCTTTTTCAAATTGTAGTTTCCTTGTCCCAAAACCACCGGGAATTATTATAGCATCATAGCCTTTCAAACTTTCACGAATTTTTGTTGGCCTGGTTTCTAATCCAAAGTTGTCAGAAACAGTATCTGTAAAAGAACAAATATCCCAAGTTAAATTTGGCAAATAGTTTAAAGATTTTAGTCGGCTGACCGGGTCGTAAACCCCAATAAAGTCAAGCCATGTTATTCCGTCAAATACTATGTATGCAATTTTCATTTATTCTTTATTACTATTGTTGTTTTCAATTGGGCAGCTTATCCTTTAACAACCCGTAAATAAATGTTCCTATCAAAGCACCCAGCAGAATCAATACTACAGGAAAATAACCTGCACCGATAAGAATAAAAATCGGGCCTGGGCACGCACCCACTAACCCCCATCCCAATCCAAATAATAATCCGCCGATCCAGTACCGGTAATTCCCTTTCTCTTTATCAGCAATAACAATAGGTGTTCCGTCTATAGCTTTTATATCCTTTCGTTTAATAATTTGTATTCCAATTATTCCTGTCAGTACTGCTACGCCAATAATACCATACATGTGAAAAGACTGAAACTGGAACATTTCAAAAATACGGTACCAGGACACCGCTTCTGATTTAGTCAGTACAATGCCAAATAAAAAGCCAACCAATAAAAATTTGATACTTTTCATAATCTAAAAGAGTAAAGGAAATAGTAAATGCACCATAATTAATCCACCAACAAAAAAGCCAATCACCGCTAATAGCGAAGGCCATTGTAGATTACTAAGCCCCTGAATAGCATGGCCTGAAGTACAGCCACCGGCATAGCGGGAACCAAATCCGATAAGTATACCACCAATAACCAGTAGGGCCATCATCTTTGGCGACTCAAAAGCAGCATCACCAAAAAGCACGTCAGGAGCCAATCTTCCATTTGGAGCATCAAAACCATAACTGGCTAAAGTTGCTGTAGTTTTAGGATTAATAGCTACATTAGAATCATCATGCATATAGTGTACTGCCGTAAACCCGCCTAACATAGCTCCTGCCAAAACCACAAGGTTCCAGCGCTGTGCTTTCCAGTCAAACCGGAAAAAATCAGAAAAGCGCCCCGCACCGGCGATAGTACAAAGCGAACGCAGGTTAGACGACATACCAAAAGTTTTACCAAAATAAATCAGCAGTAACATAACCAGGCCGATCATAAAGCCTGAAACATACCAGGGCCAGGTTTGGTTTATAAAATCCATATCGTGTATTTTTTTTTACAAAAGTACTTAAATGATTTTATACCGGATTTATAGATTATAAAAATAAACCCTAAATTTGGCAGTTATTAAAATAAATGAATGAAAAAATTTGCAATTGAATTTAAATGGGGAATTCGTTATGTTTTTGCTTATATCGCCTGGGTTTTTATTGAAAAATGGACAGGGCTTTATACTACAGATATTAACGATTATTCTTTATATGCATCGCTTTTCTATATTTTTGGGTTACTGATTTATATCCTGGCACTACAGGATAAAAAGAAGCATTATTTTAATGGTGTCATGGACTGGAAACGTGGTACTGTTTCCGGTATTTTTATGACTGTTGTTATAGCAGTACTCATGCCTGTAGCACAAGTAACCATACACAAGGGCATTGCGCCTGAATTTTTTCCGAATATGATTGAATATGCTGTGTCGAAAGGCAAAAAACCTAAAGATGTACGTTCCTATTTTAACCTTACCAGCTATATCTACCAGAGTGTCTTTTTTGCACTTTCGATTGGTGTGGTTTTTGGTGCTGTTGCTGCGGGATTATTACAAACTAAAAACATAAAAAATTAATATGAAACTGAAAGCCATCTTCCTTATTGTAATTACAGTTTTACTTACATTATCATGTGTAAGTACAAAATTGACCATTAAAAATATTGATGACAATGCCCCTAACCTAACGTTAAAAAAGGACAATACATTTTTGATAACACAATATAGTAAAGACAAAAAATACGGTTATCACCCTGATTATCCTATAAATATTTTTTATCAGAGTACCGGAAATGACAGTATCAACCAGCCGCGTTTCCTGAATGCACTTGCGGGCCCTAGAGGAGAAAAAATTACATATAAAAGATTGGAAATTTGCTGCCCCTTTAAGAGCAAAAGGGCGTTATCCGGTGCCGGATTACTTGATGTGTATGAAATACGATGGCAAGGCCAGGCAAAACCGGTTAAATTATACCTTAATATTTACGAAAAAGGAGTGGTAATGGTACCTGTCGGATTGAGTTTAAAAACAGTTAAAGAGTTTTAATTAAGTATATAAAATATTTTCAGAACTTAAAAAATATTTTATAATATTACAGAGATGATTAGGAAATTTGTAAATCTTTAGCCCCGATCGTAGCATCCCGTGCTTTTTTTGCGCGGATACAGCGAAGAGCGGGACACGAGTACAACAACTGACGAAGTAAACAGCTCCTAAAGCTTATCTTCAATATAAATATTAATTATATTTACAGCACAAAAAACAAAATATGCAATTAGAAAATATTCCTAAAATAAAGCATTTAGACAGTAACAACTTCTTTCTTCTGGCCGGCCCCTGTGCTATCGAAGGTGAGGAAATGGCGCTTCGCATTGCTGAAGAACTAGTTGGTATTACAGATAAATTACGTATTCCGTATGTTTTTAAAGGTTCCTTTAAAAAAGCCAACCGTTCCAGGATTGATAGTTTCTCCGGTATTGGAGATGAAAAAGCATTAAAAATTTTACGTAAGGTTTCTGAAACTTTTAATGTCCCTACTGTGACAGATATCCACACCAATGAAGACGCTGCAATGGCTGCGGAATATGTGGATGTTTTACAAATCCCCGCTTTTTTAGTACGCCAGACGGACCTTGTTGTGGCTGCTGCTAATACAGGAAAAACAGTAAATCTTAAAAAAGGGCAGTTTATGAGCCCGGAGAGCATGAAACATGCGGTCCAGAAAGTAGTGGATTGCCACAATGAGAATGTAATGGTAACCGACAGAGGAACAATGTTCGGCTATCAGGACATGATTGTAGATTACCGCGGGATTCCTACAATGCAACAGTATGCTACTACTGTGCTTGATGTAACGCACTCATTACAACAACCTAACCAGACTGCCGGTGTTACCGGTGGAAGGCCTGATATGATTGAAACCGTAGCCAAAGCTGGAATAGCTGTTGGCGTAGACGGCATATTTATAGAAACACATTTTGATCCTGCCCATGCTAAAAGCGATGGTGCCAATATGTTGCACCTGGACTATTTTGAAGGATTAATGACCAGACTGGTCGCTATTAGAAATACTATAAATTCTTTTTAATCATTTATCTCTAACCGCTTTTATTTACAACATTAATTACTACACCGCAGTCGCCTGTAATTATAAATAAACTAGGTTTGTTATTCTTTTGATTTTTAGATACTTTAAAATTTTATTAAAAAAAAGGCTGCTTTTGTTGTAATTTATATAACGAAACCCTACATTTGCAACCGCTTAAAAGATAAACGATCATTGAGTTTTGGAGAGTTGCCTGAGTGGCCGAAAGGACATGTTTGCTAAACATGCGTATGGGAAACTGTACCAAGGG
>DASVUQ010000273.1:0-15047 GCA_036386975.1 Flavobacterium sp.
CACCTCTATGGATGCGGACCATCTCGATATTTATGGCGATAGTAATGCTATTGAAGCGTCATTTAAGGCTTTCGCCGATAAAATACAGGATAAATCCAAACTGTTTATAGCAAAAGGTTTGCCGTTATCAGGTATTGAAGTAGCAGTAAACGAATCAGCAACATACAAAGCAACCAATATCAGAATAGAAAACAGCCGATATATTTTTGATGTAGAAACACCAACAGAAACCATACAGGATATCACATTTGCCCTTCCCGGGAAGCACAACCTGATGAATGCGCTGATGGCTTTGGCAATGGCAAAAACATACGGTATATCCAATGAAAAAATCAGCTCCGCGCTGGCTTCTTTCAAAGGGATAAAAAGAAGGTTCTCTTATCAGATTAAAACCGACCAACTCGTCTATATAGATGATTATGCCCATCATCCAACAGAAATAAATGCAGTACACCAGGCCGTTTCAGAATTATATCCGGGCCAAAAAGTGTTAGCCGTTTTTCAGCCGCATTTGTTTAGCAGGACACGGGACTTTATAGAGGACTTTGCCAAGAGCTTGTCTGCCTTTGATGAAGTGATCTTACTAGACATTTATCCGGCAAGGGAGTTACCTATCGAAGGAGTAGACTCACAATGGCTATTGGGAAAAATAGCTAATCCCCACAAACAACTGGTAGCAAAACAAGATTTGGTAGCAGCAATTTTAAAAAGTGATGCCACAGTTATTGTAACCATTGGCGCAGGGGATATTGGAGAATTAGTAACACCAATTAAAAAATCGTTATATGAAAAAGTGTAGCTGGAACGCCATCTGGATCAATGCAAGGCTATTGTGCATGTTTGGATTTTTAATCTTCCTGTATTCTTTTACTTCCCATAGAAATGAAAACAGGGAAATTACCAAAACGGCTGTCGAATTCGTAGGTGATGACAATCAATACCTTTCGCATGAAACGGTTAATAAATTGTTAATAGAAAATAACAAAAAGCTTACAACTATACGTAAAGTTAATCTAGATTTGAATACGCTGGAAAAACGCACGAATAGTAACCCAATGGTTGAAAAATCTGAGGTATTTGTAACTATTGATGGTGTTCTGAAAGCACGTATTGTACAAAAGACACCAATAGTAAGGGTTGTTGGAGATCAGGGTTCATTTTATATTGATTATCAGGGAAGTAAGATGCCTTTGTCAAATTTAAGAAGCGCCAGGGTACCCTTGGTTTCAGGAAATACCGAAGGTAAAAACAAAAAAGAATTAATAGAATTGTTCCGTTTCATTTATGATGATGATTTTTTACAAAAAAACATAATCGGCATAGCATTATTTGACAACGGGGCAATAAAAATGACAGACAGGAATTATAATTATGAAATTGATTTTGGCTCCGCCACTAATATTGAAAAGAAATTTAATAATTATAAAGCTTTTTTTCAAAAAACAATGCAAGACAATTCAATAATAAAATATAAAAAAGTGACACTAAGATTTACGCAACAAGTAGTTTGTACAAAATAATTGATTATGGAAAAAGAAAACATTGCTGTAGGGTTAGATATTGGGACAACTAAAATTGTCGCCATGATTGGCAAGAAAAATGAGTATGGGAAATTAGAAATTTTAGGCATCGGGAAATCCAAAAGCCTGGGTGTAAAAAGAGGTGTGGTAGACAATATTACACAAACCATACAATCAATACAACAGGCTGTTCAGGAAGCAGAAAACAATTCCGGTTATAAAATAAAAGATGTGGTGGTAGGTATTGCCGGGCAACACATCCGTAGTATCCAGCACAGCGACTACATCAGCAGGAGCAATCCCGAAGAAGTAATAGGCGACAAAGATATCGACCTTTTAATCAACCAGGTACATAAGCTCGCGATGCTTCCGGGAGAAGAAATCATACACGTATTGCCACAGGAATTTAAAATCGACGGGCAATCGGAAATTAAAGAACCTATCGGCATGTGTGGCGGCAGGTTAGAATCCAGTTTTCATGTCGTAGTAGGGCAGGCGTCATCCATCAGGAATGTAGGAAGGTGTATCCAGAGCACAGGTATCGATCTATCCGGATTAACACTAGAACCATTAGCCTCTGCAGATGCCGTGCTCAGCCAGGAAGAAAAGGAAGCAGGGGTAGCACTTATCGATATCGGAGGAGGTACAACAGATTTAGCCATTTTTAAAGATGGAATTATACGACATACGGCAGTTATTCCGTTTGGAGGAAATGTAATTACAGATGACATCAAAGAGGGATGTTCTATTATCGAAAAACAGGCCGAATTATTAAAGGTAAAATTCGGTTCCGCATGGCCGGGCGAAAACAGGGATAATGAAATTGTTTCCATTCCAGGTTTAAGAGGCAGGGAACCCAAAGAAATCTCTTTAAAAAATTTATCTAAGATTATCCATGCCAGAGTAGTAGAAATAATTGAGCAGGTTTTTGTAGAAATTAAAGCCTATGGACATGAAGACCCAAGGCGTAAACTAATTGCAGGGATTGTTTTAACAGGCGGTGGTGCACAACTGCAGCATGTTAAACAACTAGTAGAATATATTACTGGGATGGATACCCGGATTGGTTATCCCAACGAGCATCTGGCCGGTAATTCCGATGAAGAAATATCCAGCCCGTTATACGCTACAGCAGTAGGATTGGTAATGAATTCTATCCAGAACAGGACACAAAGCGCCGTTCGCATTGAAAAGCAGGAAGTCATCAAACCACCCGTGTATAAAGCACCGGTCGTAGAAGAAGTTCCGGTAGCCGAAGTAGCAAATGTAGAAGCAAAGCAGGTAAATACAATAAAACGGCAAGAATCTACAGAAACAAAAATCAGAAAATCATTTTTTGATAAATACGTAGATAAGATCAGGGACTTTTTAGATAATGCAGAATAACAAGGAAAAAAATAATACAATTATGGCAAGCAACACAAATTTTGATAGTATTTCATTCGATCTACCTAAAAATCAGTCAAATGTAATTAAAGTTATTGGAGTAGGCGGAGGCGGGAGCAATGCTATTAATCACATGTTCAAACAAGGTATAAAAGGCGTAGATTTTATAGTTTGTAATACCGATGCCCAGGCATTGGAAAATAGTGCAGTCCCCAATAAAATCCAGCTAGGGGTTCACCTTACAGAAGGCCTTGGTGCAGGCGCCAATCCTGAAGTAGGGCAGCAATCAGCCATTGAAAGTATAGCCGAGATCGAAAAAATGCTCGATAGCAATACCAAAATGGTTTTTATTACCGCAGGAATGGGTGGCGGGACCGGGACCGGTGCAGCCCCTATAATAGCGCAACTCGCCAAAGAAAAAGATATCCTGACAGTTGGTATAGTAACCATCCCATTTATTTTTGAAGGAAAAGTACGTCAGGAACAAGCCATAATTGGTGTAGAAAAATTACGTAAACAAGTAGACTCCCTAATTGTTATCAATAATAATAAATTAAGGGAAGTGTATGGTAACCTTGGTTTCAAAGCCGGTTTCTCCAAAGCAGATGAAGTTTTATCCACCGCTTCAAGAGGAATAGCAGAAGTTATTACACACCACTATACCCAGAATATCGATTTAAAAGATGCTAAGACCGTGCTTTCCAATAGCGGTACCGCCATCATGGGCTCAGCAACCGCAGTGGGCGAAAACAGGGCCAAAGAAGCCATTGTTTCAGCACTTGACTCACCGTTATTAAATGATAATAAAATTACAGGTGCCAGAAATGTATTATTGTTAATCGTTTCAGGGACCAATGAGATCACTATCGACGAAATAGGAGAGATCAATGACCACATCCAGGCAGAAGCCGGTTTTAGTGCCAATATCATTATGGGTGTTGGTGAAGACGAAACATTAGGCGATGCCGTGGCAGTAACCATTATCGCCACAGGTTTCGATATCGAGCAGCAAAATGAAATTGTTAATACAGAACCTAAAAAGATCATCCATTCACTTGAAGACGAGCAAAAGTTAACACATAACTTATCGCAAAAAGTAATTTCGTCGTTCCAGTTTCCACATGAAACAGGATCGAACATAAAAGAAGAGAAAATCATTCACAGGCTCAATGATGAGCTGGAGATAACTCCGGTTCCGGAAGCAAAAGCAACCACTTTCGAATACAATTTGGTACCCACAACAGAGTTTATTAAAAACCTGGATGTAACCTTCGAAATTGTATCCGCAAAACAAGATCAGGATTTTTACTTTACCACTCCTGCAATAAAAGAAATAGATGTAAAACAACCTGAGTTTGTCGTAAAAGAACAAGAACAAATTGCATTTACGTTCGATTTGCCTATTAGTAAAGAAGAAAAACCGGTAAACACCGATAGATTATTTTTCGACCTTACCAGCGAAACCAAAGAAATAAAAGTCAACAACCCTGTTCATATAGTGCCAATTACAGAAGTTGATGATAAAGGTATCGTTCGTTATTCACTCGAAGAATATATGGAAATCGAAAACAGCCTGACCGAGTCCAAACCCGTAAGCAAAGTAGCAGAACCCGAAAATGAGGCCTTACAGCTAACCGTAAAAACCGTAGCTGTTCCCGAAACACAGAACAATACAGGCGAAGATGTCCCCCTGACCGAAAGGACTATCGAAGAATCTACACGTTTGACAGCAGACGAGAGAAGACGTAAATTAAAAGAATTCAATTACAAATTTCACAACAATCCGTCCAGGGTAGAAGAGTTTGAAAAAGAACCCGCCTACAAAAGACAAGGTATAGATTTGAGTAACCAGGCCAGTAGCAGCAACGCATCGCGCACCTCTTTAGGTACCGACAGCAACAACGACATCCAGCTACGGTCCAACAATTCGTTTCTGCACGACAATGTAGATTAACAATAAAAAAACCATAGTAACCCGAAATTCATCTTTGCATTTCGGGTTATTTTTTTATCTTTGCACAGCAAAAAATAAAAAGTTCTTTTACACGCAGGAGCACAAAATCACGTTACAAAACACCCGTACTCCCGCTTTCCATTGCAATCCACTCCTTACAGTCGTGGGATTTCCATTGCAATCGGGGCTAAAAAAGAAATTTTATTTTAAAAAGCAGCAAAACAAACACAAACACAAAATGAGTTTATCCACCCAGATCATGGACGAAATGAAAACCGCCATGAGAGCTAAAGATACCGTAGCGCTCGAAGCATTACGGGCCATAAAATCAGAACTTCTTCTGGCACAAACAGCATCGGGGGCAAAAGAAGAGATATCGGAAGACGAAGAAATAAAGTTATTGCAGCGGCTTGTAAAAACCAGGAAAGAAAGTGCCCGTATCTTTACAGAGCAAAACCGAATGGACTTAGCAGAACCGGAGCTCGCACAAATCGCGGTAATCGAAAAATTCCTTCCGGCACAACTGTCAGAAGCCGATGTAGAAGCCGTAATTGCTGAAATTATTGCCGAAACAGGGGCGTCAGGAATCGCTTCAATGGGTAAAGTAATGGGACTGGCGGCTGCAAAATTAGGCGGTACCGCAGAAGGAAAGACTATTTCTACATTAGTAAAAAAGCTTTTAACATAAAAATCAGGTACGCCAGGATCTAAGATTCCGGCAACTGAAACGGCCTCGTAGTTCAACTGGATAGAATATCAGATTTCGGCTCTGATGGTTGGGGGTTCGAACCCCTCCGAGGTCACTAAATAGGACAAAGAAGACATATTTCTTCTTTGTCCTATTTTTATTTGGCTATAACCCAGTGTTGTCTTTTTGTATTTAATTTTATAGTGTAAGAAAAAATATATATCTTTAAACCATTATCCGCTTTAAACGTTAGTAATTAAATGTAAATAGTACGAAATTAACAGATGTGCCAATTAATCAGGTTAAAAAGGAAGGTAAAACTGGTGTTTACAGGTTATAAATACACCTGATGTTAGGGTAAATACAAAAATTTAAAATGGATAACCATGTCAGAAGTAAAAAAAGTATTTTTAGAAAAAAAGGCTACACTACGATTAACTTCCTTTAACCAAAGCAGGGTTTATGGCTTTACATGCCAGACTTTTGAAAACGATGATGTAATAAACACGATACACTACAAAGTAACTATAGCCTGTACCTACAGCCATAATAACAGCTTCTTTTTTGAAATACACCGGCAACAGGTGTATATTGATAATACCGCACCCGACCTGAAAATAGAACAAATAGCCGATGCCTGTTCCGCGGCTATTTTTCCGGTTATGGTAGAAGTAAGCTGGGAGGGCGACATAGTAAATATAACCAACCATGATGCCATCAAACAGCGATGGCCCCCCATAAAAGAACGGTTGTCGAAATATTATGAAGGCGATATCGTCGCGAAAATACTTCATAAAATCCAGGATACCATAAACAATAAAACTTTATTGGCGGAATCCCTCTGTAAAAGCTGGTTTTTCCATCTTTACTTCAGGCCGTTATATACCCAATACAAACAAAACGAACCGCATGGTTCGGTTTGGGAATCACCTGTATTCGGAAGCCAAACCATTAGTTATGGGGTACAACAAACCGTAGAAGAGCATTATTCCGCGACAGATAAAATTTTTATCAATGTCCAGGGAAACTCCGTAGATAAAAGGTCGATAGAAGAGGTCTTAAACGGGTATAGCTATCCGAAATCCGAAATGGCCGGGATCAAAGTCGAACCTGTAGCCTCCCAAATGGAAGTACAGTATAAGCTGTATGGAGAAGACCACAGTATCTACTCGGTAATAGGAACCTACAAAACAGCAATTACAGCAAAAAAACATAAAACCATCCAGGTAGAAATGTACCATTTGCCGGAGGACAGCTCCTTTAGGCCCCCGGCAAGGGGCGAACAAAAAGACATGTCATCCTTTTTTGTTGCAGAAGGGGCGCCGGTCAAAGAAAAGGGTGGTTTCTGGAGCTGGTTTAAACTTTAAATCACTTCTATATAATTAATTAAGTAACTAAAACAATCTATTATGGCCCAAAAACATTTTGTAGTCCAGGGGGCAACATGCCAGTGCAAGTTTAGTGTGGAACCCAAGACAGATACCGTAAAGGTAAAAAGCCAGTCCAGGCATTATGCCAATGACAAAGATGGGAAGGAGAAACTTATTGCTACCGATAAAGACATCGGGCAAACATTAGAAAAGAACACTTTTGGCAAATGCAAAATGCAGCCCAACGGAAGTGGGGATTTCCTGCCTTGCCAGGCCGTCATTGCAAAATGGGGCAGCCTTTATGAAGAAATCACTTTGTCCAACCAGGGTAAAATAGTGCTGGAGGACAGTAAGGGCACCTGTCCCATCGGAGGCCCGGATTGCATTACGATCAAAGATCATGGCCAGACGTCGGAAGTGACGAAAAAATATGTAGCCATCAGTAAGCCCGAAGTACTAAACGAGATCCTAACCGTTATGGATTTGAGGGATCTGGAAAATGAGATTTTAATGATTGAGAACAAAAATTAAAACTGAGAAAACATGAGCAAAAAATTACATCTTGTCCCAAAAATGCCGCTTCCCAAAGGCCAAAAGTTCGATAAGGCAATGGGCTGTTTAACATTATCCGGGGCAGGCAATTTTACCGTTGAAATTATACCCACAGGAGGGCTGTATAGTGGCGCCCCAAAAAAATTGCCCCCTTTTAAAAAACTAACTCAGGAAGAAGTCTGGGCCATGCCCGATATTGATAATAGAAAGCGTTATGTCCTGGATCTTAAAAAAAGAGAGGCAGCAGAAGCCAAATATGCCAAAGAGAAAGAGGCTTTTAATGCGACACTTAAACAGGAGTTTGATACCTTAGGCTGGTCATGGGAACTGGTAGGTAACGGGATGAAAGGAAGGGTAATTGGGCACAACTCAGATTTTAAGATAGGGATGCCCAAAGATAAACAAGAAGATATTCCTTTCCCGGAAATCCTGGTAGGCGGCGGTTTTGCGTGGCTTGAAGTTTTTACTAAGAATGACCCTGCCACAGGAAAAGTAGGCGATGGATTATTTGTCCGTGCTACCGGGGTTCCGCAGATTGTCCGTGTAGCCTGGACAGATGCCGATGGGGAACCCATTACGAAAAGAGTTACATTTGGTTCTACAGTCCTTTTAAACATTTATACGGCGCACCTTTACGGGCAGGATGTAGAAGTTGGGTTATGGGACAAGGACACCGCAGACCCTGATGATTTGCTGCCCATCTCTAATAAGGACAATTTCAACGCTGAAGTATTGGTTTATAAATTACTTCCCTACGAGGTAGGAAAGGTTGGGGTTTCGGGTGGCATAAAGATCAAAGGAGAATCAGAATCACACGTTCAGAAAATAAGGATCCCGGTTTTAGTAGATCCGAATTGGAAAGGTGTAGCAGGAAAAGAATTAAAAATTTATCCTACCGTAAAATCAAAGGAAACAGGGGAATTTTTAGAAGTGCCTACAGCTTGCTTTCTGGAAGTAGCAACAGATGCCGAAAGCGAAATACATCTAACCGTTACAGAACCTACTAATAACCCCGTTCTTGTTGGGAAAGTAGAAACTAATATAGCCAGTTTTAAACCATGTCAATATACCGGAATAAACATGGAGTATGAAAAGGATAATAAGAAAGAAACAATAGAGGTATTTAAAGAAAACTTATCAGTTAGCCAAAATAATAATCTAGAAATAGGTATTATTGTTGGTAGCGATCCAAAGGATTTTAACTTAAAAGTAGATGATAAGGCAGATACAAAGGAGTGCCGTTTTCATGGAAAGCCTAGTGATCATGCAAAGAATATTTTCAGTTACGATCAAAAAATAAAATCAGATGCATGGAATATAATGAATCATTACCCTACATCAATTGATGGTAAAGTGAAATTTGATTATGATAGATTAAATATGATTAAATATTTTTGGCTTTCTAATGATTTTAAAGATGTCCAAAGATATCCACATTTTAAAATATATGCTTCTTCCTGCAGGTATTTCAAAACTCTCAATCTAACTGCCCTTCCCGATATAGAATGGGAACTTGCTTTTATTATTACAACTATGGCAGGTTTTAAAATAAAAGCTGAGAATACTACAGTAACAAGATTAAATCAAGGTTTAGGCCAATATCAATTCAGAGGAATCAAAGCTGAGCAATCAGGAAAATTAATTGAAAAAGGTGGTGTTGGATACTCTTTAAACATTAAATACACTATTAATGGAGGAGATTTTTATAACCAAATTTCTCTTGATTTTGTAAGAAATATTGAAAAGATTATTGATACTTATAATTCTATTGCAGGATTTGCTGCTATTTTTAAAGGAGATGAAGATAATGTTTCTTCTGCTGCCATTTCTAAATCAGTAATTAATAAAATCACATTTGATATAGATCCACCTGCTATTGTGTTTCTATTAAAATGGAAATATGATTATGCAAAAAAGAATGGACAAGCCGTTGTAAATTTTACAGGTGCAGCAGGATTTAAACCTTTGATTGGATTAAAAATAGGAGTCGACTTAGTAGCAAATGCTGATAAATTTGGGGGCCTTGTTGGTGCTATAATAAAATGGGGAGCAAAATTTGTAAAGAAACTCACAAAACTTGATTTATACATTATTGTAGAAACTGGTGTCTCTCTAAATTATGATATAGGATTATCTTATAATGAAATTGATGGCTTTGCTCCCAATACAAAACAAAAAGCAGTAGTTGATTTAACATTTACAATAAAAGCAGGAATCAAAAAGAAAGAAGTTATTTTTATTGCAAACGTTTCTCAAATGGAAGGGAATACAATTCCAACTAATGAAGCAGAGCAAGAAACTTTTAAAGTAGAAGGTGCTGCTACTACTGGTATTCGTTATACCGAAGAACATGGTGTAGAAAAAGGAAAAGGAAGTTATAAAAAGGTTGATGTAAAATGGTTAGGTGCTGAGATTACAATTACTGTAGTTACCATAACACATAAAAGAAGAATGAATTCTCCACCTAATGAACAGTTTAAAGACAAATTTATAGTTCTTAGTCCTAAAACAATTTATGGTCCTGAAACAATCTATACACAAGAAAAATAATGGAAGGAGAAGATATTACTGTTTACACAAAAAATAGCTCATTAATAATAGATTCTA
Organism: Flavobacterium sp.; assembly: GCA_036386975.1. Classification (GTDB taxonomy): domain Bacteria; phylum Bacteroidota; class Bacteroidia; order Flavobacteriales; family Flavobacteriaceae; genus Flavobacterium. The sequence goes on from DASVUQ010000273.1 coordinate 10,078, forward strand.
GAATTATAAAAATAAGGGAAATAATCGCTTATAAAAGTATAGAAGCTATTATTATAACCCACGTTAATGAAACTTATGATAATGAAATGCTTATATTTTTGTCTAAAAATATTGAATATGAAAATTTAGGGAAACATTTTTTTCATAAAATACTATATTCTATTTATTTATTTTTTCATAAAAATAAAAATATAATAACAATAAGTTATTCTAATAGTGATTTACTTCTGATTTTAAATGAAGTTAAAAATAATTTATCAAATATAAATATTCCAACTTCTTTAGATAGAAGTTTATTTTGGAACGGAAACTCAAATAATTATAATTTCTCACAAGTAAAATTGATTTATAGTAAAAGTAATTTGAGTCTTTCTGATGTATTAAAAAAATATAATAAATTAAAAGAAGTATGAACGAACCTTTTTATGAATTAGAAATAAAAACCGCCAATTGTTTTATTGAGATTTTGGTTAATGATTTGCCTGTTTTCAGCAATTATGAGGAAGGCGGTTTGGCAGTAGATTACCCAATAAATGATGCTATTCTTGGTAGCGGAAAACAATCAATAGAAATAAAAATATTATCTGCAAAAGCAGGGGAAAATATCTCTAAATATGCACGTGCTGAAATTAAAATTTATGTAAAAGAAGCCAATAAAGAGGCTTCAGGAAGAAACATGGTTCTTGAAGTTCCAATGATTAATTTCAATGAAAATAAATTTCCCGTAAATAGCAATATCTATTCATTTGTAGCAACAGTGCCTTATAAAAATAGGGGATGGGAGAGTTCCATAAATTTAAAAACAATTGACAAAAATGTCTTAATAAGAGCATTAGAAGACAAATTACATATAATTATGTTGATATATAATTCAAGAAATGAAAAAGAATATAATAAATTTTTTGAAAACAGGAATGAAGAGCATAATAGATGTTTCTATCTTACTAAAACAGAAATAGAAGATAATAAAGATACTGTTTTTTATGGATTGCCTCAAAAAATAGAATCAATCAATAAAAATCTTTATAAACTTGTTTTCTATGGAAATGATAAATTAGTTTCTTTACAAGCAAAACATCAGCCTCCAGGATTTGTATTTGAATCTATAAATAAAGATGAATATGGTTTTACTGAAATGGTTTTATTTCATATAAAAGACAAAAATTCTTCTTTAGAGGCAATAAGATAAAGATAGTAACGAAGTAGAAATGAAAAACTTACTTTCCAACAAGATAGGAAACCTTGGTATAAATCTCCTAAAATTTATATGGATCAAGAAACTGCTGATAATGAAACAGAATAATGAAAGTAAATCCATTATTGCTATTTAAAGCAACAGTTTTATTTTTCCTTTTTTTGGCAATTGCAATTTTATATTTAATTATAAAACTTAATGTTGCTACTATTTTAGGATATGCAGTTATGATTTTAATCATCTTGCTTTTGTCTTATGTATTTATGGCATTAACTGGATGGATAAAGATTTCTAAGGAAAAATATGCTGAAATAGAAAGCAGACGTGATCAATTATTATATCAAAAATATGGTTTTATTATAAAAAAGCCAATTCTAAATGAAAATTTACATATTAATTGGGAAGATATAGAAGCTATCTATCTTCGTCAGGATACAGCATCAAGAGAAGGAGATTATCATTCAAAAGAATATATTGTTTTTTTAAATAAGAAGCCAAAAACTATAATAGATAAAGACGCTTCTTGGATCAATAAAATATCTTTATTTTCAAACAAAGAAAACAACATTACTAATATTCTTATAAATGATTATAAAAATAAAGATTTTAGCACTTTTGCGGGTCAACTTATCGCTAACTTAAATATTCAGGATTTTTCTGTTCAGGATAATCGAAAAGGATTTTTAATTTCTAAAGAGACAAATTTAATAAATAATAAAATAATAGAACATTGGAAACCACATAAAAATCCAAAATTCTTAATTAAGATATTTGATTTAGATAATACAACAAACAATAATTTATTACTTAAATACAGAAGTTATACAGATAATAAAAATTAAAGATATGTTAAAGTTAGAACAGCCATTTTATGAGATTGAGATAAAAGCATTCAATTGCAGTATAGAATTATATGTCAATAATATTTTAGTATACAACCATTTTGAAGAAAATGGGAGTGTATGGATAGATTGGCCTGTAAATTAATATATATTAAAAAGTGGGAAACAAGATTATGAATTAAAGGTCTTACCTTATAAAAATCAAAAAAATCTCTCTCCAAATGTACAGGTAGAATTAGGAATACATGCACGTGAAGCTTTATTGGAAAGACCGAATAGCCGAATTGACGTAAAGGAGAGGGAAATAATTGAAATGAATGAAATTGAGAGTTTACCATTTTATATTGTTAAAGGTATTTTTTATGCTGATGTTCCATATAAGTTAGAAGGTTGGGAAAATTCAATTGATTTAACCAAAGAAAATAAAAAACAATTATTTGATGAGTTAATTCAGTGGAACGAAAAACTAATTAATATTTATAGAAATTCAGATATTGATAAGTATAATGAAATTTATAAAAAAAGAAAAACTGATTTCAATATTGTATTCTATGCGAAAAAAAACAGTTTAAGTAGTGTAGGAGATGCTTTCCATAGCAAGTTTAAGGATTTGATTACATTGTCAAATGATAATTATGGATTAGTTTTTTATGCTAATGGTAAACTTGTTAGTTTAAAATTACCTTATAAATTACCTGGTTTTACATTTGAACCGAAAGTAAAAAATGAGGATAGCTTAGGTATCAGTTTAATCATTTTTTTTCATCGCCTAAAACCTGGAGCTCCTTTAGAAGTTATCAGATAATTTATAAAATTAATTTTATGTAATGTGATATTCATTTGTGATGCAAATTGGCTAGATCCTACTTGGAAAGGTGTAGCAGGAAAAGAATTAAAAATTTATCCTACCGTAAAATCAAAGGAAACAGGGGAATTTTTAGAAGTGCCTACAGGTTTTCTGGAAGTAGCAACAGATGCCGGAAGTGAAATACACTTAACCGTTACAGAACCTACCAATAACCCCGTGCTTGTGGGGAAAGTAGAAACCAATATAGCCAGTTTTAGGCCTTGCAGGTATGATAAAATCGAATTGAAAAAACAAGGCGAAGCAGGATCAACTCTTCTTTTCGACGCATCAAAAGATGAATATAGGGCAATGAAAACTATTGAAATTGAAATAATTGCCGGAAAAAAAGAAACGTATCTGGTGGATTTTGACATACATGCTGAAGAATGCGAAAGCAAACCAAAACATTCCCACAAAGAAATCCTGATCACGTCACATCCAGCCAGTATCTATGTTGTCACTGTAGATACCAGCTCCAAAGCACCGCACATCATAAAGAATGAAAGTACCCTTGTCAAATCAGAAATAAAATCATCTGCAAACCATACAATTTTCGGGGGGTTAAAAAGTGATGAAAAAATAGAGATCGTTAAAGAAACAGGAAGCTTTAAAATACGGGAAAAGCAATTAGAATTCGATGGGTTTTATAATTATGATATCAACTTTAATCTGGGGGCCGCATCGGCTTTTGCCGGTATTATGAAATATTTTTGGTTGCCAAATTTAGGCAATAGAATTCCAAAATTCGCAGGTTCTGTTACCACCTGTGCCTTTGACAAACCATTGAACATAAAAATTTATCCAGATATAAAATGGTCATTTGCTTTTGGGTTTAATGTAGAAGAAGACCAGTTAACGAATCTTATGCCTTCTTGGGATAAAGATAAAACCATCCAGAAATTTGAATGGAAAGCAGAAAAATTTTCGCAAAAGTTTAAAGACGGCGTTAGCGAAGAAGAAAAAAAGAAAATAAACGACAGGGTACTGGGAGAGTTTGAAAAAGTACACGGAAAAGCAAAAGAACCGGTAAAAAAAGAAAAAGAAAGCAAAACAAAGGGCAAGCTGGGCACCCTGTTAGAAATAATGAAACAGGTTGACGTTTCGTTAAAAGCGCAATTGTATGGAGAAAACGAACTTGAATTAACCAAAGATTTTTTTGAAAATGCTTTTAATTCAAAAATTTATAAGGATATTTATGAAAAGGTAGCCTGGGCGGTAGATATGATCGATGGCAAGCTTGACAAGCCAAAAGATAAAGCCGGTGGCGATGATGCCATCAACGAATATTTAAAGGAAAACGAATTAACAAAACGGACCCAGCATTTAATAGAGGCACTAAAACGAAAGCCCCAGGAAGTAGAAATCCTATACCCAAAATTCACTTTGGGCGGCGGGTGGCACTATGAACCGATTGACGGGTCAAAGTACCCGCTAATGAGCGGAAGGGTGGGATTAGGCTATAACCTGGCACTAGTTGCAAAACCGCTTATTGGCATTCAGATCACCTGGCATATTTTAGATTTGCTTTGCCGCAGGCATCCTATCGCTTATGCCGTTTTAGCCGCAGTAAAAGCATTATTGACAGCTTTAGGGGATAATCCCGATGGCATTAAAGTAGACTTCTGGGTCAAAGGAGAAATTAACGCCAGCTTACAATTTGACGGGAATTACCAGGTTGGAAGTAAAAGTATAACTTCTAAAGGAGAAGCCCATATCACAGCCGGGGTTGAGATAAGTATTATGATAGTTGGTAAAGTAATGAAAGGTAGATATGAAGCTATTGCCACAGTTGGTGTAGGTGGAACAGGAGAAGTCGGTTTGGGGTTAGAAGGAAGTTTGGGAGTAGATGACCAGGGGATATGGTTACAAACCAGCCTGATTTTTGATGGAATTAAACTTTCGTTTGAAGCCACAGCTGAAGTAAAAGTAAAAAAAAGAAGTGTTAAACCAGATGGTACTGAAGAATCATCAGATATTTTCGAAAGTGGGGGCAAGATTGAAGGAGAAATTACTCTTTTAAATCACTCATTTGAGTCAGACAAATTTTATATTAAATAAAAACTATTATTAAATAAAACTACATATG
>DASVUQ010000274.1:0-9266 GCA_036386975.1 Flavobacterium sp.
TCTCCTTAATAAACGCGCGTCTTTAATAGCTGTAAAATGTCTTCGCATGGCTAATCTTGTTTTTAAAATAAAATTAGTAAAAAGATGTGTCCACACGGTAGGATTGTAGCGGCATCCTGCGCTTTTTTGCGCAGATAGAGCGGAAAGCGGGACAAAAGCAGTGGCAATAGTAAGTCTTGTGCTCCTGAATTAGTACCCATTATTTTAATTTATCTGTATAATCACGCTACTACTCCACTCTTACAATAATAAGTCCCATTTTAGGTATTTCAACAGCAATAGATTATTTTTGCAATCTTATTTTATAAAATCAATGATACAAGACCCGAAAATATATACCATTACCGCTGCTTTACCTTATACCAATGGTCCCATTCACATTGGCCATTTGGCCGGTGTTTATGTGCCTTCTGATATTTATGCGCGCTATTTACGCCTTCAGGGCAAAGATGTGGCATTTATCTGCGGAAGCGACGAGCACGGTGTTGCCATTTCGATGAAGGCAAAGAAAGAAGGCATTACGCCGCAACAGGTAATTGATAAATATGATGGTATCATCCGCCAGTCGTTTTTGGATTTTGGAATTTCATTTGATAATTATTCGCGGACTTCTGCCGCAGTACATCACGACACGGCATCAGCATTTTTTAAAAAATTATATGACAATGGCGATTTTATTGAAGAAGTAACGGAACAATTATATGATGCTAAAGCAGATCAGTTTTTAGCAGACCGTTTTGTAGTTGGTACTTGCCCAAAATGCAGTAACGAAGAAGCGTATGGCGACCAGTGTGAAAAATGCGGATCGACCCTAAATGCAACCGATCTGATTAACCCGAAATCGACTATAACCGGTGAAACCCCTGTTTTAAAAGAGACCAAACACTGGTTCCTGCCCCTGGACAGGTATCAGGATTTCCTGAAAGAATGGATTTTAGAAACGCATGCCAAAGACTGGAAGACAAACGTTTTAGGACAGGTTAAATCCTGGCTGGATGATGGGCTAAAACCCCGTGCCGTAACGCGTGACCTCGATTGGGGCATTGATGTTCCGGTGGAAGGTGCCACAGGAAAAAAATTATACGTATGGTTTGATGCGCCGATAGGGTATATTTCTTCTACAAAAGAATGGGCCGCACGCGAAGGAAAGGATTGGGAACCGTATTGGAAAGATGCCGGTACAAAATTAGTCCACTTTATTGGTAAAGACAATATTGTTTTTCATTGCGTTATTTTCCCTGCCATGTTAAAAGCAGAAGGAAGCTTTATTCTACCCGATAATGTTCCGGCGAATGAATTCCTAAACCTGGAAGGTAATAAATTATCGACTTCTAAAAACTGGGCGGTCTGGCTGCATGAATATTTACTGGATTTTCCGGAGAAACAGGATGTCCTGCGATATGCACTGACTGCCAATGCACCGGAAACGAAAGACAATGATTTTACCTGGAAAGATTTCCAGTCCAGAAATAACAATGAACTCGCCGCAGTGTTCGGTAATTTCATCAACCGTGTGGTGGTGTTAACCAATAAATATTATAATGGGATTGTTCCTGCACCGCATGCTTTTTCAGCAATAGACGAACAAACCTTAACCGAATTAAAAGCCTATCCTGCGGTTATTTCGAGTTCGATCGAGAGGTACCGCTTTAGGGAAGCTCTGGGCGAAGTGATGAATGTAGCGCGATTGGGTAATAAGTACCTGGCAGATGAGGAACCCTGGAAGATCATAAAAACGGATCCGGAACGGGTACAAACCCAAATGTATGTGGCATTGCAAATTGCGACAGCTTTAGGGATCCTGGCCGAACCTTTCTTACCTTTTACGGCTGCTAAACTAAGAATCCTACTTCGTACTGGCCAGCATGATAATCCATGGAATGCTATTGCGGATAATTCTAATTTGCTCCCGGCCGGGCATCAGATTGGTGAAGCCGAAATATTATTTGCCCAGATTGAAGATGCTGAAATCCAGAAACAAATTGATAAACTAGAAGCTACAAAGGTGGCCAACAAAGCAGCAGATAAAATGACGGAACCACAAAAACCAACAGCAACATTTGAAGATTTTGCCAAATTAGATTTGCGCGTAGGCACTATTACCGAAGCAGAAAAAATGCCAAAGGCCAACAAACTACTAGTATTAAAAGTTGATACCGGAATCGATGTAAGAACTATTGTTTCAGGTATTGCAGAACATTTTACTCCGGAAGAACTTATTGGAAAACGGGTTACGGTTTTAGCCAACCTTGCACCAAGAGCGTTACGTGGTGTAGAAAGCGAAGGCATGTTATTGCTAACCAGCACTGCCGAAGGGAAACTTGTTTTTGTTAACCCCGATGCCGATGGTGTGGAAAATGGTGCTACTATTAACTAACTATTTTTAAATTCGAAATGATATATAAAAAACTACTGGTTTTAGCTTGTTTCCTCATAACGCTAACTTCTTTTTCACAAAAATTAATCAATCAAATCCCGCTACGTTTAAAAGCCAATCGCGATGTATTTCAGATTGTAAATGACTCCTCTAAAGAAGCTACTATTTTTTTAAGTGACCGAAAAGTACTTACAGCGCTACGCGTAAATCAAAGCATGCATGTTATGGATTCCATAATTACAGAACGTCCTGATACAAAATACAAGGATATGTTCGGGTTTACCCGAAACAACAGTAACCCAGCTATTTACTGGACAACAAAAAAACATGATGAAGTATATGCCCAATATTTAGATTTTAATACCAAAACGGTTACTACTAAAATTTTTCCTTTTCCGATTGATGAAGAAAAGTATTTGGAAAGTGTTTCGATAAACGATAAACTTTATATTATATATTCTGTAAATAATTCTAATAATTTAAAGCTGCATGTTTTTGATACTAAAGGAAATCTTGAAACGAAAACCATATCCTTATCTCAATTTAATATACTGGATTCCAATCTACAAACTAAGCTTTTGCCTAGCATCATAAAGCTGGACAATGATTTATTTGAGAAACATATACTTAAATTTAAAAACAATATACTTCAAAAAATAGAAGATAAAATCCCTTCATCCTTGGTGGATAGTTCTAAAAAAAATAAATTATATGTAACTTCAAAAAACATCATTTTTACGTTTGATAATAATACATCACTAACGCAAATGATCCTTATTGATTTGGATACATTTGAGCCAAGCTACAGGGAGTTTAAGAAAAATAATCTGTCACTATTGCCGGGAGGTAATTCTAATTCTTTTTTGTATAAAGACATTCTTTATCAAATGGAACTAAATTCGGAAAAACTATTCCTGACCATAAAAGATCTTAACGATCAGGTATTGAAAACGTATGAAGCAAATGCAAAGGAACCTATCGCTTTTAAAAACTCAGAAATAGTTCAGGATGGTGGGTATTATAGCAGTCACAGGATTTTGGAAAGGACAAGGCAATACCTTAGAAAAGTAAATAATGCCGACTGTGGCCTTTCCTTATATGAGCTTAATGGTACATTACTTATCACTATGGGAAGCGTAGATGAGATTAGTGGGGGCGGTTTCGGTATGGGTTTTGGCGGTCTTGTTTTTGGTGGTGTTGGTGCTGCTGGTGGTATGCCTATACCATTTAGTTATAATCCGGTATACAATAGTTTTAACTCTTATAAAACAAATAAAATAGTTTCTATAAAGTGCCTTTTCGACAATAATTTTGGTCATGTAGAAGGTAAAACAGAACCTATAGCATTTGACAAGATTAGAAAATACCTGGAAGATAATCCAGATAAAAAATGCGAAACGATCTTTCAAATCGACAATAACTACATCTTAGGGTATTATGAAAGTGACGCCCGTTTATATCTACTCAGACAATTTCAGGATTAATTATGGCTTATAAAATAATCGCTTTTGATGCAGACGATACATTATTCGTCAATGAACCTTATTTTCAGGAAACAGAACAAAAATTTTGTGCCCTCATGAGTGACTATCTCTCTCATCAGAGTTTGTCCCAGGAACTTTTTAAAACGGAAATTGCCAATTTAAATTTATACGGTTACGGCATTAAAGGGTACACCCTTTCTATGATTGAAGCCGCAATGAAAATTTCTAACCATACGATTTCGTTAGCTATTGTCGAAAAAATTATTGAATTTGGAAAAGAGCTCTTGCAAAAACCTATAGAATTACTCGAAGGTGTCGAAGAAACGCTGGCAGCCCTTAGCATAAAATACAAATTGATTGTTGCTACCAAAGGGGATTTACTGGATCAGAGAAGGAAACTACACAATTCGGGCCTTGGACGCTATTTTCATCATATAGAAGTGATGTCGGAAAAAAAGGAAAAAGATTATCAGGATGTATTACAACGCCTCGAGATTCAGGCTGAAGATTTTCTTATGATCGGTAATTCCCTAAAATCAGATGTGCTGCCTGTTTTAGCCATTGGCGGACATGCCGTACATATCCCTTTTCACACCACCTGGGAATATGAAAAAATCAGCCATACTGTAGAGCATCCTAATTTTAAGTCATTAGATAAGATTACCGAAGTTTTACCTCTTTTGCTATAATGAACCGTAAACTTGACATCGATTCCTGGAACCGTAAAGAACATTTTTTGTTTTTTAAACAAATGCAGGAACCTTTTTTTGGTATAACCGCTACAATAGATTGTACGAAAGCGTATCAACAGTCAAAAGAACGGAATGTCTCTTTTTTTATATATTATCTACATAAAACGCTCGAAGCACTTAATGCCATTGAATCTTTTCACTACAGGATTTGTAATGATGAGGTTATAGTTTTTGACAGGATTGATGCCTCTGCGACGATCCTGCGTGAGGACACTTCTTTTGGTTTTTCATTAATAGAATATGATCCCGATTTATTACAATTTGCCCATAATGCAAAAAAAGAAATCGAGAGGGTACAAAATACCCCTGGCCTTTTTACCCGCGAGTTTCCGGAAAACCTGATCCATTTTTCCTCTTTGCCATGGGTAAGTTTCACATCGCTTTCTCATGCGCGAAGTTTTACTTTTCCCGATAGCTGCCCTAAAATAACCTTTGGCAAAATGACTGTAGAAAATAATAAGAGAACAGTACCTGTATCAGTACATGTGCACCACGCCCTGATGGATGGTTATCATACAGGTGCTTTTTTTATGCTTTTTCAGGAAAAAATGAATGCCTGATTATTCACAAACATTACATTTTTGTTAATGTTGCTATTGCATCTGTTGAAATAAGTATTTTTGTTTGGATATTATTATTGTAACTCCAAAAAGCCATTACAATGAAAAATAAAACTATGGGTACACTCGCCATGAAAAAGATTATTGTCATGCTATTGTTTTTGTTTTGTAATAGTATAGGCGCCCAAACCCTACTTGCATCGCAGGATATATCCCTAAAAAAACCAGCTTCCGAACAACAATTCTTAGCTTTTACGAATACAAATAATAATGTAATTGTGGCTATTGCTTCTGATAAAGAAAAAATCGTGGCTTCAAAATATAATAGTGCCGTGTTTTTTAAAGATAGCCTCCTTATCAAAAAACCTGAAAAAAAATTTAAATTTATAGCAGGATATCATTTTAATGATGATCAAAACCCTACGCTATATTATTGTACAGAAGATTATAAAAATATCCAGGGCATTACTATTGATTTTGCTGCCAAAACCTCAGCAAATACCTTTTTTACACTCCCTACCATTGACAAAGAATTATTCCTAAACAGTTTTACTGAAAATAATACTTTTTATATACTTACAGCAACAGCCGCAAAATCTGAACTTAAATTATATGTATTTCAGAATAATAAGCTGGAAACTAAAACACTTGATTTGTCCAGGTTTGAATGGCGGTACAATAACAGAAAGACTACCCTTAGCGATCTCATTACCGAAAATCCGTTTACCAGGATAGATAATGATATGCCCAATACTATTCACACAGCAGTAGCAAAAAGTAAACTCTACACCACAGACAGCACTATAGTTATAACTTTTGACCATAATGTCAGTCAGACACAAGCCTATAGTATCAATCTAAACACTTTTGAAATTACAGAAAATATAATTCCGCAGCCCAACCTTCAAAAAGCCGGGATATCTAATTCGTTTTACAGGGACAAAAAGTTATTTCAACTCAAATTAAATAATCAGCAAATGGTTTTTACAATAAAAGACTTTGCTTCCGGTACAGGTATCAAAACATTTACAGCTTCCGAAAAAGATACGGTTGCTTTCAAAAACTCCCCTTTCTTTTCCCAAAACGGAACGCAAAGAAGTGTTATCATAAAAGATACCCAAAGGTTCCTAAGAAAGGCTGCTACTTCTGATGTTGGTATTAGTGTCTACAAACACAAGAAACACTATTTGGTTACTATTGGCGGTTCAACATGGACTGCTTCAACCGGTGGGATTTTACTGGGTATTGTCGATGGTATTTTAAATGATGGAGATGTTTCGGGTATTACCAGTGACCAGGTACTTCAGACCGTTTATTTTGAAAGTGTTTTTGATGATGATTTCAATCCTAAGAAGCTTATACAATTACCACTGGCAGCAGATGGCATTAGTGATTTTCTTAATTTTAATGATGACCCCAAAGGCATTAATGTATTTAAATTCAAAGATTTTCATATCCTGGGCTATTATGACCCTAAAGCCAAACAATATATCATGAGAAAATTCCAGGATGGGGTTTGGTATTAACCATTAACTATAATGCTTTCAATAGCTTATCATCCGCTGTACAAACATCCGCTTCCTGAAGGGCACCGTTTTCCGATGCTCAAATACGAACTGCTTCCGAAACAGCTTATTTATGAAGGAACTGCTACTACAGAAGATTTTTTTGCCCCCGAAATTGCAGCCATAGAAGATGTGCTTACCGTACATTCACAAGATTACCTTAACGACTTATTGCATCTGACACTGGATGCTAAGGCGGTCCGCAAAATAGGGTTTCCACTTTCTGATCAATTGGTAGAAAGGGAGCTTCGTATTGCTCAGGGTACTATCCTTGGTGCTGAAAAAGCTTTAGCAAGCGGTGTAAGTTTTAATATTGCGGGTGGTACACATCATGCCTATACCGGTCATGGTGAAGCCTTTTGCTTACTTAATGACCAAGCTATTGCGGCGCAGTATTTACTCAGACATAAATTGGCTTCAACTATTTTAATTGTAGATTTAGATGTACATCAGGGCAATGGAACTGCTGCTATTTTTAAAGATAATACACGCGTTTTTACTTTCTCCATGCATGGTAAAAGCAACTATCCCTTTAAAAAAGAATCCTCTGACCTTGATATTGCATTAGATGATGGCACAGGCGATACTGCTTTCTTGTCAATTTTACACGATACACTTCACCGGCTTGTTGCCACTGTACAGCCTGATTTTATTTTTTACCTGGCGGGTGTGGATATTTTAGCAACAGATAAATTGGGAAAGTTGGGTTGTACGCTTAACGGATGTAAAAAGAGGGATGAAATGGTTTTTGAATTGTGCAGGGAATACAGCATCCCTGTTCAGGTAAGTATGGGTGGCGGTTATTCACCGGAAATCAGGACTATTATTGAAGCCCATGCCAATACCTATCGTGTAGCAAGAAACATTTTTATATAAAAATACATTCTCTATCAACAGCCCTTAGAAAAAAAGCTGCCTGAAAATATTTTCAGACAGCTTAATTATAATGATGTAATTTTAATTACTTTAAAATAATCTTTTTAGTATAACCGAACCCTTCTCCATTCATTTTTAAAATGTAAATCCCTGATTGTAAATTTTCCAGGTTGATGGATTTTTCAACATTAAAACCGCTATCGTTTAATGAATGAACCACACGCCCATTTAAATCAACCACCTGCAAATTTACTTTACCATTATATTCATTGATTTTAATAGTAATCTGCCCATCTGATGGATTTGGATAAACATTTACAAGTAGGTCGTTTTTAAAATTAGTTGTACCTAAAGTAGCAGCTGTAAATAAACCTGAAAAAATTCCCCGACCGTAGGTCGCGGCATATACCATATTGTCATTTCTTAAATCAAGATCTGTAACCCGCACATTTTGCATCCCGTTATCTGACCTGGTCCAGGTTGGAGAAGCTGAAGTAAAATTAGAAGAAGCCCAAACCCCAAGATCAGTACCAATAATTACCTCACCGGCGTTTAAAGGGTTTCTTAAAATACATTTAACAGGCAAATCAGGTAAATCTCCCTCCTTATTTTGCCAGGTTATACCTCCGTTATTAGTATACCAAACACTAGCAACATTATAGTTATGGAAAGTGACATAAATTTCATTTTCTGATGATCCATATTCAACATCAGATATACTGCCCACAAAATCGGGTCCGGTGATATTGGACCAACCCACCGCTGAACCGGCTGTTGTTGTGCCATTATCTGCATTAATTACCTTTAACAATCTTCCGCTACGTGTTCCGATTAATAATGTAGAGGTAGAACCGGTAGTCGGGGGAAATGGCGATACTGTTAGTGCAGTGGCGGCAGAATTTAATAAAGCATTCGTTAAAGGTGCTTTTTGTATGGTGCCTGATTTAATGTTTTTATATCTTCTAACAATGATATTAGCTCCTTTGGCATAATCTGAATAAAGAATGTCTAACCTTGAATCTAATGCCATTGGTGCAATAAATGCTCCGTTACTACCCGTACTGCCTGACTCAAAATTAATAGACCTTGTTGTACTTGTTGCATAGTTAAATAAATTGATCCTGTCGTTATAGACATAATTTGTAATCCTATATCTATCGGTGCCATCCTGATCAAACATACTGTATGCACCGTCACCACCCTGCACTTCTACAGATGTATTTGGTCCCGGAGTAGCATTTGTAAACATCTGTGAGCCATTATCCTGTGCTCCTGCAACAAAATTATCCCCCGGTAAACCATTTGTAGTAGGAGATACCCCAAGGCTATAAAACTGTGTAACATTAAAACCTTTATTTCTGGAAGGTACTGTAGCACCATAATCATTTGAGAAATAAACCCCGCCATCGTTACCGAAAAGTAATTTATTTCCCGGACCAAATACAACGGCATGCTGGTCGGCATGCACAACTGGCAAAGCAACAGCCACCGGCGTCCAGACACTTGTCTGGGACCATGAGTTACCCCCATTAACAGAACTAAAAATATCTACTCCTCCTGTAAATAATTTTTCATCATTGCTGGGGTCAACTTCTAAAACTAAGTCATAAAAAGCTTGTTGGCCTGTAAACCCATAAGTGTCGAATCTTGGA
>DASVUQ010000275.1:0-6297 GCA_036386975.1 Flavobacterium sp.
ATCGAACGTATGCTGTTACTAATAAATTATCGGCATTTTTTAACTCATTGTCATTTTTTACAAATCATTTATTTGTTTCAATGCTTTAATAGTTTCTTCACTATCACAATTTTCTTTTAATTTATCGTTTAAATTATTGCTAAAAGATGAAGATGTTAATCCTTTTTTTACTAAAGAATAATCATGGATCAGCCCATCAATTAAATACCAATCATTATCGTTCATAACCAGTTTTTCCTTTTTAGAACCACTTCTAGCCCAACTGTCTATATCTCCATTATATCTTTTATAGATTTTAATTTTATCTTGAGTAATCATTTTTAATTATTTTACAATGTGATAAAAAATATTATTATTTTTTAAAATTTCGTATTCAATTCTTCTCCATGTACTTTTGAGACTTACACCAGCAGCATTTTGAAAAACATTTATATCTCCTGATGCACCTCTTGCAAAATTTTTAGATAAACTATCCCAAATAGGACCTGATATTGAACGAGGAAGGTAAGGACTTATGAAATTCATAATTCGCCCTCTTTTAGTCATTTCAAGAGTTTTCATTCCATTGGATTTAGCAAAATCCATTGCTGCATTTTTTGCAATATCTCCACCAGACCAAAATACCCGCTCTCCTCCCTGAGCACCTTTCAATAAATTTTTAAGTCCTTTAATCGATCCACTTCCTCCTCCTAGTAAAGATAATAATGGGTTATGCTCAACACTAGCCGTTTCCAGATTGGGGTCATCTTTACCAAATAAAAATTCCATCCCCGCTTTCTTCCAATCTATATTTGCTACATTTTCTTTAAAAGTACTTCCAAACCCTTCATTCTGCCACCCACTTGATAACTGATGGTTCGATATGGCCGGTGTGGGCGGTAGTGGTACATAGGCAGGCGCTTCATTACTTCTACGCTTTCCAAAGAGGCCTCTAAAGGCCCTACCGATCGAACGTATACCGTCACTAAAAGATTTACCGATACTCTTAAACTCATTGCCAATTTGTCGCCAGCTTATGTTTCTCTTCGCCCAGTCTTTTATGTCGAGGTTGCTGGGCTTTTGTTTTTATTCAAATTCAAGATAATTAACTGGATATTTATTTCCTTTTAGAAGTTCTATTATTCCCAATGGGTTCGTTACAATTCCCATATATGCCTTTCGGTTTTCACCTTCTAATTTTCCAACACGGGTAAAATTCTTATCGTTAATACGCCACACATACCACTTGTGAGATACCTTGATTGGTTCTTCTCCTACTTTTGTACCATAATCATTTGTATCTCTAAATAAAATATCAGTTGTATTTCCTATTTCAGTTGTATTTCCAACGCTTTCCCAAAGGTTCATTTTTAGACCTAGCTTTGTAACACAGTGAGCATAAAATTCTACTTCATCTTTTACTATCTCGGTTAATTCAGGATTAGCATTAAGCGGATATACTTTTTTAAAAGCCCTGATTACATCGCTGTTTAGTTGTGTAAGGTCGCTAACTGTGTACTGGAAATATTTCTTCTTGTTCTCGTCTATCTTAGCTGAAAAGACATCTCCTATTTTTGTGTTTGCTCTTGCCATAGTTATTAAATACCATATTGCCCCTGATTACTATGATTTTTTATTTGGTTAAATCATAGTAATCAGAGGGGCACCCTTAATATCACTTATTATAAAACGCTTCTCTCGTTTTATAATAGGCTCGAAATTGTTCAACGCTCATTCCTAACAAGATACTACATTTTTCTTCCCAATCACCCGGATATTTTGTTTTGAAATAATTAAATATTATGTCATGTGTAGATGGGTGACTAAAATCTTTTTC
Organism: Flavobacterium sp.; assembly: GCA_036386975.1. Taxonomy (GTDB): domain Bacteria; phylum Bacteroidota; class Bacteroidia; order Flavobacteriales; family Flavobacteriaceae; genus Flavobacterium. The sequence goes on from DASVUQ010000275.1 coordinate 1,817, forward strand.
AATAAATCTTAAATCTCTATTGTCTTGTTTTTTGTACATGCTTCTCCATGAATTATACATATAGAGATAGTACAATACAATAGCAACACTTACCCAGCTTATATCTTTGAAATCAAATTTCTCCTTTGCTTTATCAACCATTAATTTATAATGGTTATTTACAACCTTAAAGTTATATTTAATTAATTCAGATATTGTATTAATATTTTGATTTGAGAGGATCACATTCTCATTATCTGATTTAACTCGTACATTACCACCCTCGTCTGATAAGCTAAGAGTAATGTTTTCAATCTCAATTTTTTTCATTTCTTAATAGTTAGTGGGTAATTATTTTAATTCCTTTATTAAGTAAAATATCTCTCTCAACTGTCATCCATATACTTCCTGGATTTACAGTTGTTCCTGGAAAGAAGTGTATAATTCATTTACTTATCCTCTTAGCACCATTCCGTGCAACTTAAACCCTATTCCAATGTTTCAAAGCCAATCTTAATTCCTTTGCAGCCTTTAATAACTTTCTTTCCAAATCATCCTTGCTTTCAAACTTACTAAACAATGCATTGTTATCCTCAATTTCTTTTTTATCAATTTCAGAAAGAACTATCTTGTTAAGTTCTTGTAGGTGTAAAGTATGCGTCTTATCATCATAATCGGGAAGCTTTCCATTCTTCAGCTTAAAGACTAAAATTTGCAGATAATCTTCAATATTTTCATAAGAAACAGAAATGGCTCTTTCTGCATCCCAATATTCCACATCATAAAAAGCGTTTCCATTTTCAATTTCTTTTATTTGTTTAAAGCCAAACTCAGTTATGAGAAAGTCAAAAAACAATTTTACAATTTTTATATATACTTTTCCGTCTACCATTACTTTTATTGTTTAATTACTTAAATGCATTTGGATGAAGCTTTAAATAATTCTTCATCATGTTTTGCTCCATTTGATAAAAGATGCTTGGTGCTCCTCTTGTAGGATCTAATCCAATATCTATAATTGGTCTTCCACTTCTCATTTGTTGCAATAACCATTGGCGATTATATGTCATCATCTGGCTTGTTACCTGATGTGGAGTACCCATAAATTTTGGCATGTTATTTAAGATAACAGAGCCAGGATGTTTAGCTGCCTCCATACCAACTCGCTTCATACCTTCACCCACGATTGTAGGTCCCCCTTTAGCGGCACCTTTCAATAAATTTTTAAGTCCTTTAATCGATCCACTTCCTCCTCCTAGTAAAGATAATAATGGGTTATGCTCAACACTAGCCGTTTCCAGATTAGGGTCATCTTTACCAAATAGTAAGTCCATCCCTGCCTTCTTCCAATCTATATTTGCTACATTTTCTTTAAAAGTAGACATAAACCCTTCATTTTGCCAGCCACTTGATAACTGATGGTTCGATATCGCCGGTGTGGGCGGTAGTGGTACATAAGCAGGCCTTTCATCTCTTTTACGTTCTCCAAAAAACCTTCTGATGCCCCTGCCAATAGAACGTATACCGTTACTCCAGGACTTAACGATACTCTTTACCCCATCGCCAAATTGGCGCCAGCCTATGTTTCTATTGGCCCATTCTTTTATACGTAGCTTGTCCCAGTTTTTTCCTATAAAAGCAATCCCGGCAGCCAGCAACGATTGTTTATAACCCGATAGCCCGCCACCTTCGCCATTGTTATATTCCTCGCCACTAGGATCGGTATACTTGAGCGGGTTGTTCATTACATAGCCATACCGGTTATAGTTTTGCGTATTATACGGGTCCTGTACATAATTGTCGGGTTGCAGGAACCGGTGCAGTACCGGGTCGTACAAACGGGCGTTCATGTGTATCAGGTTCACGCCCTGTAAATGTTCGTGTCCTGTATACCCTCTGTCCAGAACGGCAAACTGGGAAAGCGTATTGCCTGCACCGTCCTGTATTTTTACGACAGCGCCCCAGGCATCAAACAGCCGCTTTTCTACAATATTGCCCGCCTGGTTGGTTATTGCAAGATGTCAAAGAATTTGTAGAGTTGTTTACAGTAAAGGAGATCACTTTAAAGACATTTGCTATCTTCTTTCATATTTTCAATTTTCTTTTTTGCAGTATTTTCAGTAACTTCTTCACAATAAACATTATTAATAAAAACACCCGTCTCAAATACAACTTGCACATAAGTAATTTTATCAGCTTCTACCAGCACTTCAAACTTTTCAGCTTTTTCTTTAGATTTTTTACCTCCAAACTGAACAGAGCATAAATGTTTACCAACTGGAACTTCGTGTATAGAATATTTTTTGTTGTTTAGTTTGCAGACAAATTCATTGTCTATAAAAATTTTAAAAGCAGAGGCAGAACCAGCAAAGCCAGTTGATCTTAAAAAATAAATTTTACCAGTTGTCGTCTTTTCAGATTCTTGCGCTCTCATTAAAGAGCTGAAAATTAGTGAAATTAAAAACACTAATACTAAATTTTTATTCATTCTTGTCTTTTATTAATTTTCTGAATCTTCAATCCTTTTTCTTGCTTTAGCCAATGCCTCAATATAATTATTACTAAAAACTTCATTTACACTTTTTTCTAATATAGATTCCATATCCCATAAGATTCTATTCTCAGATTGATGTTGTATAAACTTTGAATGATCTGCTTCATTAAATCTAAATAGCCAGTTAATTAGCACTAGTGCCTCGTCATTACTTAATTTAAGTAAAATACCCTCTTTTTCTTTTATTGTTTCCATAAATTTATTTATAAGCTACCTCGATTTAATACGTTTTCTAGCTGTAAAGGATTTAGTTTCCAACCACTTAAAAATTGGCCAGATGGAGTTGTAATAACATTCAATCCATTATTAGGATTAAGATAATGAATTACGGATTGTCCCCTATATGTACCGTTGATTATTCTAATATCAGCAGAATTCATATGCTGATCAATAGCAGAATCAAATTTCGCTAAATTTGCTTTATTATAATTTCCTTCTACCCCAAAATCTGATGCGTGTTTAAATTTAGCTTGTAATTGATTACCTAACTCTTCGTCTACAGGAATTCCAAAGCCAGTTTTATTAGAAACATCTACTACACCATCCTCTACAACAGCAGTATTGGCCTTGGTTGTAGAAGCAGCTTGTTCCCTAACCGATTTATCAAATGCTACCTGTGCTTCATCAATAGATTCATTAATGTTTTTGGCAATAGTAGAGGCTTTTGGTGTTCCGGTCATTGGGTTTAAACCTTGGTTTTGGGCTGCTTTATACCCGGTATACCCACCTGTTACAAGGCCTATAGTTACACTTAACGCGGCACCTTCAAAGAACGGCTTGTCCTGTATGGTATTAATAATGCCGCCAATAACTACATTGGTGGTACCTGCATATGCAGCGCCATAATATGCCCCGACAGGCGCAAAGCCCGCAGCAAACGCTCCCAATCCCCCCGCAAGTGCACCCAGTGCCGCACCTTTGAAACCACTAAGCATACTTTCCTTAAAACTACCCCCGTCAAGTGCCGTCCCTAAGGCCCCTCCTACAAAACCGGCACCGGCACCGGCCCATATTCCGGCTACTAACGGTGTAGCTGTTCCTAATGAGGTTACAATTACTATAGCAGTAGCTACGGCTGCAACCACCACCACTACCGTTTTCCAGTTTTTGGCCCACCAGCTCTTAAAACTTTCGCCGCTATAATCGGTATACCTTAACGGGTTGTTCAGCACATAGCCATAGCGGTTATAGTTTTGCGGGTTATACAAGTCCTGTACATAATTGTCGGGTTGCAGGAACCGGTGCAGTACCGGGTCATACAAACGCCCGTTCATGTGTATCAGGTTCACGCCCTGTAAATGCTCGTGCCCCGTATAGCCCCTGTCCAGGACGGCAAACTGCGACAGTGTATTGCCTGCACCGTCCTGTATCTTAACCACAGCACCCCAGGCATCAAACAGCCGCTTTTCTACAATATCCCCGGCCTGGTTGGTAATCGCCAGTATAGTGCCCTGGTAGTCGCGGTGCAAATACAGGTATTCCTGTGTGGTACCATCACTTTTTAACACTACCGGCGCGCTATAACCATCGCCACCAATATAGGTAATAATTTCGGTTTCGCCGGTCAGCATATTTTGTTTTATTTCCATACTGCCGTCTGCGGAATAATGTTTGCGTAACGGGCGTAACATTTTGTTTTCCTGTAGCCCGCCGTAATACATTGTGCTCCTGGCGTTGGCCATATTATAATCAAAACTAATACGGTCGCAGCCTTCTTCTATAATTTCTACCGGGCTTTTAAACGCGTTATAGGTAATATCGAGGCTCCTTTGTGTGTCCGGGGGCTACCGGGAAACCCACTTGCTACAAATTTATAAATAAAAGACATCTGATTTAGGAGCACTTTGGATTTCTTTTTTTGATTTAATTATATCATTTATTTTATCAATAAATTTTTTTAATTGCCTATATTTTTTCATATTTAAAGGGTTTTTAACAAAATCGGTTC
>DASVUQ010000276.1:0-2960 GCA_036386975.1 Flavobacterium sp.
GATATGGTGATCAAAGCTTGTGCGATGGCATTAAAAAAACATCTAAAAGTAAATTCCCAATGGAAAGAAGAAGCTACGATAATTAACCACCACATTAATATTGGTGTTGCCGTAGCTGTTGAAGACGGATTGGTAGTACCGGTTTTAAAATTTACAGACCAAATGAGTTTGTCCCAAATTGGTGGAAGCGTAAAAGACCTGGCCGGAAGGGCAAAATCCAAAAAATTAGCTCCCGCAGAGATGGAAGGAAGTACTTTTACGGTTTCTAACCTGGGCATGTTTGGTATAACTGAGTTTACATCGATTATTAATCAGCCCAATTCCGCTATACTATCAGTAGGAGCCATTGTGGAGAAACCGGTGGTAAAGGACGGGCAAATTGTAGTTGGAAACACAATGAAAGTAACATTAGCCTGTGATCACAGGACTGTAGATGGTGCTACCGGGGCCCAGTTTTTACAAACACTAAGGCAATATTTAGAAAATCCTGTAACGATGTTGGTATAAAGTCAATTTGTTATTGTTATATACATCCCGCAATTTGCGGGATTTTTTGTTTAAAGATAAATGCAGTTGCCGTAGATTGAGTATTATAGCTATATAATTTAATGCTACTTCGTAACTAAGTACATGGAATTGTACTTATATTTGTACTTTAAATTTAAATTAGTATGTTAGTTACAAATATTACAGATTTCAGAAAAGATATTAAATCTTATTTTGATAGAGTTGCACAGAACTTTGAAACTCTTATAATTAATAGAGGAAAAGATTCTGGTATTGTTGTCATTTCTCTTGAGGAATATAATTCCCTAGTAGCGACTAATTATGAATTATCTTCCCGCATAAATGCTAAGCGATTAGATTCAGCGATTGAAAAATTTGAAAACAACCAGTCATTTACAAAAGATTTAATAGAAGATTAGATATGAAATATGTCTTCGTTGATGAATCTTGGGAGGATTATTTATACTGGCAAAAGATTGATAAGAAAAAAGTAATCAAAATAAATGACCTTCTTAAGGACATTTCCCGGACTCCATTCGAGGGTATTGGAAAACCGGAACCTCTCAAACACAAATATGCCGGGTTTTGGTCGCGTCGAATCGATGATGAACACAGACTGATTTATCGTTTTTTGGAAGATGAAATACATATTGTCAAGTGTAGATATCATTATGATTAATATTATAGCTGCTCACATCGGTTCCTATGTAAAGCACCATAAAATTTTCAACAACTTTGAGCAGGAATCTATATGTAATTTTTATCAAGTCCAATATTCCGCAGCAAGGCTTGTTGGTAAGGTGGAATGTTAACTTTTGTCCGTCGAAGGCTGGGACTAGAAAGTGATGCCGGCTTAATCAATATTTCTATGAATATTTGTATAAGATTCTATATTTAGAATACTAATAAATTTAATGCTAAAATCCGTTCTTTTTTTAAGCCTTAAAATGTAACTATCATAAATCCCACAATCTACAGTATTTTTTTTATTTTAGCCATTATAAATCAAAAACATCATGTGTAAAATTTTTTGTTTGACTCTCCTATTCGTTGTGAATGTATCTTTTGCCCAAACACAACAGCATAAGAAACCCAAAAACACAACTTACAAAGTAGAAGAAAAAGAAGTCGCCCAATTTTTAAAAACATTATCTTCAGACGAGTTTGAAGGAAGGGAATCCGGAACAGCAGGTATCGAAAAAGCGGCAGCATTCTTAGAACAATTCCTTAAGCAAAATAATATTAAACCCTATTTTGCTACCTATCGCGATACACTTTCTAATTTTGAAGGGGTTACCTGTAATATAATGGGTTATCTGGAAGGAACTGATCCCAAATTAAAAAAAGAATTTATTATACTGGGCGGGCATTATGACCATATCGGAATTTCCGGGGATGCTAACGCTGATAAGATTAATAATGGTGCTAATGATGATGCTTCCGGAGTGACAGCAGTAGCAGCAATGGCAAAATATTTTAGTACCACAAAATCGAATAAGAGAAGTATCCTGTTCTGTTTTTTCTCAGCTGAAGAAAAAGGCCTTTTAGGGTCCAGGCATCTGTCCAAAAAATTAAAAGCAAAAAGCCTTAATCTTTACGCCATGCTCAATTTTGAAATGATTGGCGTTCCTATGAAAAGGGATTATCTGGCATATATTACAGGTTTTGATACATCGAATATGGTAAATAAATTAAATGATTATTCAGGAAAAAAATTGATTGGTTTCTTACCTAAAGAAGCGGAGTACGAATTGTTTTCAAGATCCGACAATTATTCTTTTTACAATCAGTTCAAAGTGCCGGCACAAACAGTCAGCACTTTTGATTTTGAGAATTTTGATTTTTACCATCATGTTGATGATGAATTTGATAAAATGGATACGGTACACATGACGAATTTTATTCAAAGTTTTATTCCGGTAGTTGAAAAAATGGCCAATGCCGCAACAAAAGAAATTGTTCTTAAGAAATAATATGAAAAACATAATAATTACCGGGACGAGTAGGGGGATTGGTTTCGAACTAGCCCTTCAGTTTGCCAACGTTGGACATAACGTACTGGCGATCTCCAGGACAACGCCTTCCGATTTGATAGCCCATCCCCATATTACCTGCCTTTCAGTTGATTTATCCATAGAAGAAGATTTGTTGCAGGTAGAACAATTTCTTTCCCGGTCATGGAAAAAAGTAGATGCCATTGTCCATAATGCAGGTGCTTTATTGCTAAAATCCTTTGAGTCTACTTCTGTTGAAGATTTTGAACGTATTTATAAAGTCAATGTTTTTGCAGTAGCAGCATTAACAAGGATAGCATTGCCTTATTTGCAAAACGGAAGTCATGTGGTAACGATAAGTTCCATGGGAGGTATTCAGGGCAGTGCAAAATTTGCAGGCCTTTCCGCATATAGTTCGAGTAAAGGAGCTGTCATTACTTTATCGGAATTACTGGCAGA
>DASVUQ010000277.1:0-7834 GCA_036386975.1 Flavobacterium sp.
ATTAATCCCAAATCTACTGTTTCCATAATTATAATTTGTGATTAGTAATCCGCGAAAATCCGCGTCATCCGTCAAAATCCGCGTTCTCATTTACATAGCATTATACTACGAAATCAAAAAGAAAAGACATCAAGCATTCACTCAATATCTTTTAAAGCTATAAAAATAAACTTATTTTTTGATTAATCCCAAATCTACTGTTTCCATAATTATAATTTGTGATTAGTAATCCGCGAAAATCCGCGTCATCCGTCAAAATCCGCGTTCTAATTTACATAGCATTATACTACGAAATCAAAAAGAAGAGACATCAAGCATTCACTCAATGTCTTTTAAAGCTATAAAAATAAACTTATTTTTTGATTAATCCCAAATCCACCAGTCGCTCATATAAATAGTCACCGGCGGAAATGTCATCATATAATTTCGGGTTATCTTCATCTATACAGTTCTCTAAACAATCCAGGCGCATGTCGCTTACCGGATGCATAAAGAACGGGATAGAATAACGCGACGTGCCCCACAATTCCCGTGGCGGGTTCACTACCTGATGGATCGTAGATTTTAATTTGTTATTGGTATGGCGGGACAACATATCCCCGACATTAATCATTAGTTCATCCGGTTGGGCAATGGCATCAATCCATTCGCCGTTATGATTTTTTACCTGTAGGCCCCGGCCTTGTGCGCCCATTAACAAAGTGATCAGGTTGATATCGCCGTGCGCAGCTGCACGAATGGCAGTTTCGGGTTCTGACGTAATAGGAGGATAATGGATAGGGCGGAGGATGGAATTCCCTTCTTTAGCATAATCATCAAAATAAAATTCCTCTAACCCTAAATGTAATGCCAGGGCACGCAATACATAAACCCCTGTTTTTTCCAGCATTTGATACGCTTCTTTACCTACGATATTAAAACGCGGCAATTCGGTTACTGCTACATTATCCGGGTATTCCGCAGCATATTTCGAATCTTTGTCTACATATTGCCCGAAGTGCCAGAACTCTTTTAGGTCCCCTTCTTTTCTGCCTTTGGCATGTTCTTTCCCAAAAGAAACATACCCGCGCTGGCCGCCGATACCGGGGATTTCATATTTGGACTTCGTTTCGAGTGGCAGTGAAAAGAATTTTCTAATTTCACTATATAACTCTTCTACCAGCCGGTCCTCTAAAAAATGGCCTTTTAATGCCACGAAGCCAATGTCTTCAAAAGCTTTTCCGATTTCATTTACAAATTTTTGTTTACGTTCCGGGTCATCCGAAAGGAAATCACGCAAGTCAACACTAGGAATATTTTGCATTTTAAAAATATTTGTTAATAACTTTGCAAGGCCTTAAGCCTTATAAAAACAAAAGTATTGAATATTTTTAACATTCATTTTTGAAAGTTATCAACAATCCAAATAAATCCTGGGAAACAAGGCATAACTATAAATTTTTTATACTTTTGATCTAAAATTAAGAAAATGAATTTCGACAGAAAATCCCTGACCGACGAGCAATTACTAGACCTGTACAAACGGTTACTGGTCCCCAGGTTAATTGAAGAAAAGATGCTCATCCTGATCCGTCAGGGCAAAGTATCGAAGTGGTTTTCAGGGATTGGCCAGGAAGCTATTGCTGTCGGGGTTACTGCTGTTTTAGACCAGGACGAATATATCCTGCCGATGCACCGGAACCTGGGCGTGTTTACCGGTAGGGGCATCCCGATGCACCGCTTGTTTTCGCAATGGCAGGGCAAAGCCAATGGTTTTACCAAAGGCCGCGACCGTAGCTTTCACTTTGGTACGCAGGAATATAAAATTATAGGGATGATCTCGCATCTGGGCCCACAATTGGGCGTAGCCGATGGAATTGCCCTGGCTAATAAACTAAAAAAGAACGGAAAAATAACCGCTGTCTTTACCGGGGAAGGTGCCACCTCCGAAGGGGATTTTCATGAAGCGCTCAATATAGCTTCTGTCTGGGAACTGCCTGTAATGTTTGTTATCGAGAATAACGGCTACGGCCTTTCGACACCAACAGATGAACAATACCGTTGTAAAGACCTTGCCGATAAAGGAAAAGGGTATGGTATGGAAAGCCACATCATAGATGGTAATAATATATTGGAAGTGTATCATTTGCTTTCGGAGTTAAAAGCCTCGATGATTGAAAACCCACGCCCTGTTTTATTGGAATTTAAAACCTTTAGGATGCGGGGCCATGAAGAGGCGAGTGGTACCAAGTACGTTCCTGAAGAACTCATGAAGCTTTGGGTAACCAAAGACCCGGTAGACAATTACCGGATGTTTTTATTTGATGAAGGCGTTCTTTCTGAAGAAGCTGATGAAAAGTTACGCAATGAAATCAAGGCTGAGATTGATACGCATTTGGCCCTTGCCAATGCCGAACCGGAAATTATAGCTACTTATGAGGAAGAATTAAATGATGTCTATAAACCTTTTCAATACGAGGAAATTGCACCTTCTGATGAAAAAGAAAATATCCGTTTTATAGACGCCATTTCCGCCGGGTTACGGCAATCGATGGAGCGCCATAAAAACCTGGTGATTATGGGACAGGATATTGCGGAATATGGAGGTGCTTTTAAAATTACCCATGGTTTTATAGTGCAGTTTGGTAAAGAAAGGGTCATCAATACCCCGATTTGCGAAAGTGCCGTGGTTGCTGCCGGTATGGGGCTTTCTATTAACGGATATAAGGCGATTGTTGAAATGCAGTTTGCCGATTTTGTTTCTACAGGTTTTAACCCAATTGTGAATTTGCTGGCCAAATCGCATTACCGCTGGCTCGAAAAAGCCGATGTCGTAGTCCGTATGCCTTGTGGTGGCGGGACACAGGCGGGGCCGTTTCATTCCCAGACCAATGAAGCCTGGTTTACGAAAACCCCGGGATTAAAGGTCGTCTATCCGGCATTTCCTTATGATGCCAAAGGTTTATTAAATACGGCGATCAATGACCCGAACCCGGTGTTGTTTTTTGAACACAAACAGTTGTACCGCAGCGTATACCAGGACGTACCCACCGATTATTACACGTTACCATTCGGTAGGGCAGCGTTACTAAAAGAAGGTACTGATGTCACGATCATTGCCTTTGGTGCTGCCGTACACTGGGCGCTGGAGACACTGGAAAAGCATCCTGACATTGCTGCCGATGTTTTGGATTTACGTACGCTACAACCCCTGGATACAGAGGCTATTTATGCTTCGGTAAAGAAAACCGGAAAAGCGATTATCGTACAGGAAGATACCTTGTTCGGCGGTATTGCGAGTGATATTTCGGCACTGATTATGGAAAACTGTTTTACATCCCTCGATGCCCCGGTACAACGGGTGGCGAGTCTGGATTCCCCTATTCCTTTTACAAAAGCACTGGAAGACCAGTTTTTGGGTAGAAGCCGGTTTGAAAAGGCTTTGATGGATTTGGTGGCGTATTAGGTTGAAAGGTGTAGCGGCAAACTACACCTTTTTTGTATTTTATCCTCTAATTGCAATTACACTTAAAAGTAATTTTGCTTTTCATGATTGTAAAGATTTAGTTAAAAAAAGGTGGTAATAGTTTACCACAATTTTAGTCGATCTATTTTAAATGAGGAAGTTGTTGGTTAAAATTATTGTTCAAGGAGTGGAGGAGGGAAGTTGAAAGGTGGCTACTTATAAGTTTGTCTTATAGATTCCAACAAGAAGTAGATAATTTTATTTAAACCATAATAAATTAAGCTTTCTTATTGGTTTTTACAAGAGAAGAAAAACTTAAAGCAGAGATTAGAAAATATTCTAATATATTTTGCAGGATAACTAATAAGTACATTTATTTACCTTTTATATTGTTTAGATTAGTATTTTTGAAGATCAACAATTTTTTATAATGTCTACAAAATTTTTTACCAATAGTCAAAAAAGAAACCTTTTTAATAAGTTTAAAGGTGTACTAGATAAAATGAAAGACTTACATAGTTTTCAAGCTGTTGTAGGTTATTTCAGGTCGTCAGGCTATTTTGCTTTACAACCTTATTTAAAAAATGTTAAGGATGTAAAAATTTTAGTAGGCATTAATGTAGACCAAATGTTTGCTGAGTCGCAAAGACGAGGATTAATTTATTTTGGTGATGAAAATAAAACCAAGGAAGAATTTTTAAAATGGTTTGTTCAAGATATAAAAGAAGCTAAATATTCAGCTGAAGTTGAAGATGGCGTACTGCTATTTATCAATGATTTAATTGATGGTAAGATTGAAGTTAGAGCCCATAATTCAGCAGCTATTCACGCTAAATTTTATTTATTCCTACCAGAAGAACATTCTGAACATTCCGATGGTTGGGTTATTATGGGTTCTTCAAATTTAACAGAAGCTGGACTTGGAATTAAAAAATCTCCAAATTATGAATTGAATATTGCTTTAAAAGATTATGATGATGTTGAATTCACTAAAACTGAATTTAAAGCATTGTGGGAACAATCAACTTCAATCCTTCCTGCCGATATTCAAAAATTCAAGCAGAAAACACACATTGGTCAAGAGTTTACGCCTTATGAACTATATTTAAAATTTCTAATTGAATATTTTGGAAAAAACATTGATTATGACCCAGATACTGTTGGAGATTTACCAAGAAGTTTTAAAAAACTAAACTATCAAATTGATGCTGTAAATCAAGGGTATCAAATGCTTTTAGATCACAATGGATTTTTTTTAGCTGATGTGGTTGGATTAGGTAAAACGGTTGTTGCAGCAATGATTGCAAAACGTTTTCTAATAGCAAACGGTTCATTGAATACTAAAATATTAGTAGTTTATCCACCAGCTTTAGAAAAAAACTGGAAAAATACTTTTAAAACTTTTGGTATAGATAAACATTGTAAGTTCATTACCAATGGTCGTTTAGATAAAATTGCAAATAATGAAGATGTTGATTATTGGGCAAAAGAAGAATACGATTTAATTTTAGTTGATGAAGCACACCGATATAGAAACCATAATTCTACAATGTTCAATAATTTACAAAGAATTTGTAAATCAGAACGTATTGGTGAAGGATTAGTAGTTGGTAAAAGGAAAAAAATAATGCTTATTTCTGCAACACCATTAAACAATAGACCACAAGATTTATATTATCAGTTATTGTTGTTTCAAGATGCTAGAAGAAGTACACTTCCCGAAACTAATTTACAAGAATTTTTCGGTCCAATAATTAGAGATTACAAAGACATAATGCGTAACGATAATAAAAACATTGGTCGTATTAGAGAATTATATTCAAAAATTAGGGAGCGTGTTATTTCACCTGTTACGGTAAGAAGAACAAGAAAAGATTTAAAGAACTATCCTGACTATTTAAAAGATTTAGAAGAACAAGGAATTAAATTTCCTGAAATCGCAGACCCTAGAGAAAAGATTTATGAGTTTAATAGTAAATTAAACAAACTGTTTTATAAAACAATATTCAATTTAACTGATGATGATAAATTAGGTTATTATCGTTATCAAGCTATTAGTTTTTTAAAACCTGAAAGCAATAATGATAAATACGAAAAAGCTGATTTAGTATCTCGTTCCTTGGCTTCGATTATGAAAACCCAAATGGTAAAACGTTTGGAAAGTAGTTTCTATGCATTTAACATTACAGTCAACAACTTAAGAAAATCTACCGAAAGAATGATAGAAATGTTTGATAAAAATAAAATTTTTATTGCACCAGATTTGGGAATTAATGATTTAATTGAGAAAAACTGGACATTTGAAGAAATTGAGAAAAAAGTTCTTTTTGATGGACTTACCAATATAAAAAGCAACGTTTTTACCGCTGATGATTTTGAAGAAGGTTTCTATAATAAATTGAAAAAAGATTTAGAAATTCTTGAATAAATTAAGAAATCTTGGAATGACATTGAAGAAGACCCAAAATTAGACAAATTTGTAGAAGCATTGCAAACCGAGTTGTTTTCTAAAGATATAAACCCAACAGGGAAATTAGTAGTATTCACAGAAAGTAAAGACACCGCAGAATATCTTCACGGAAAACTAGAAGACATTTTAGACCAAAAAATACTTTGTATTTCTGCTGATAACAGAAACAAACAATTTGATATTATTCAAGAGAATTTTGATGCCAACTACGAACCATTAAAGCAAAAAAACAATTTTAATATTATCATATCTACTGATGTATTAGCAGAAGGTGTAAATATGCATCGTTCTAATATTATTGTAAACTACGATACACCTTGGAATGCAACACGGTTAATGCAACGTATTGGTAGAGTAAACAGGATTGGTAGCGTTGCCGATTCTATTTATAATTATTGCTTTTATCCTTCTCAACAAGGTAATGACGAAATTAACTTGTATAACAACGCATTAATTAAGTTGCAAGGTTTCCATTCTGCTTTTGGCGAAGATGCTAAAATTTATACTCATCGTGAAATTATTGAAGATGTAAAGTTGCATAAAGAAGGAATGGACGAAGGAGAAGATAAACGTTTATTGTATTTAAAATTAATTCGTGAGTTCAAAGACAATAATCCTAAAGAGTTCAAACGAATTAAAAGTTTTCCAATGAAAGCAAGAGTTGGTCGAGAATGGAAAACTAAAAGTAAAAATGAACTACAACAAAGTTCAGTTGTATTTTTAAAATCGCCATATAAGATGGAATTTTACAAAGTCAACTGCCAAAACAAAACCGAAAGCATTACCTTTTTACAAGCTGCTTCTTTTTTTGAAGCAAATGCAACCGAGAAAGGTTTTTCAATTCCTGAATTTCATTACAAACAAATAGAAAATGCGTTGTTTACTTTTGAACAAGATTTTCTTGGCGGTGCTACTGATACTGTGGCTACTTCCGACCATTCTGATGGAATTACAAAACAAGCTTTAAAATTTTTAAGGGTAACCAGAAAAGATACTTCTAACAAGGATGTAAAATTAGCTAGCGTTAAATTGATTGAAATTGTAGAAAAAGGAATTTACACTTCTCTTCCAAACGAATTGAAAAAGATTAAACAAAAATTAGACAAAAGCACCATAACCTATGCCCAAGTAGATAATCTTATTCTGCTAATGGCAAAAAAATACGATGCAGTAATTAAAACCGAAGATGAAGACACACCAGATTTACACACCGAAATAGATTATAACATTCAACCGGATATTGTTTTATCTGAAACTTTTATTGACTAATGACAAAACAAGATTTACAATATAAAATATTAAACCAACCTTACGATTTTGATGTTTGGAAGGATGTACTTAAAAGAGTTTTTGGAGCAACAACAATTCGGCAAGTCCCTAAACCAATAGTAATTAAAACCAGCAATATTGCAGAAAGTGCTTCAGAACTTGGTAGCTTTTATACCCAAGATGAAATGCTGGTTGGGATTTATCAAATCATTATTAAAGACGAGGCAACAGCCGATATTACGAAAAGTAAAGTTGGATTAAGAAACTTACTCCGTAATGTTTATAAATACGATGTCGATGGGGCTTTGATTGTTTTTATACAAGGCAACAAATGGCGTTTTAGTTATGTTTCTGAAATCAGAAATAGAGATGGCGAAATAGTAACCGAACCAAAAAGATATACCTATCTATTCGGTGAAAACGAAGTTTGTAGAACAGCTGCTGATAGATTTAGTAAACTAATTGACAAAAAATATTATCTACAAGACCTATACGATGCGTTTTCAGTTGAAAAACTAACTAAAGAATTCTTTTCGAAATACATAGAGTTTTACAAAAAAGGCATTAAACATATTGTTAATAACCAAAATTATTACAATATCCTGATTGACAATAAAGAAACAGATGAAGACAAACGACAAAAACCAATT
>DASVUQ010000278.1:0-12410 GCA_036386975.1 Flavobacterium sp.
TGCAATTATGATTTAAAAGAAGATAATATAAAAGCCAATAAGTTTAGAGTGTGTCTGGAATACCATATTGGGAATTGTAAGGGGCCTTGTGAAAATCATGAATCTTTAGAAAGTTACCAGGACAAAGTAGATGCTATCCGGGAGATCCTGAAAGGGAATTTTAAAGAAAGTATGAAAGACTTTAAAAGCAAAATGAAAGAACTGGCTTCAGAAATGAAATACGAAGAAGCACAGAAAATAAAAAATAAAATTGACATCCTCGAAAATTATCAGTCACGTTCTACAATAGTGAATCCGAAGATTACCAATATTGATGTTTTTTCTATTGTTTCTGATGAAAGTGCTGCGTTTGTAAATTTTCTTCAGATTGCACACGGGTCAATCGTTCGTTCCCATACGATGGAACTTAAAAAGAAGCTCGATGAAACAGATGAAGAACTACTAGAACTCGCTGTGGTAGAATTGCGGGAACGCTTTAACCTGGTATCTAAAGAAGTTATCGTCCCTTTTGAAATTAATCTGGGCGAAAACATAAAAATTACTGTCCCGCAATTGGGAGATAAAAAGCAAATTTTGGATTTATCAATTCGAAATGCAAAATTTTACCGCATGGACCAGTTAAAGCAGATGCAGATCGTAGACCCTGACCGTCATACCAATCGAATAATGGCACAAATGCAAAAGGATTTGCGGTTAAGTGTAGAACCAAGGCATATAGAATGTTTTGATAATTCCAATATACAAGGAACTAATCCTGTCGCAGCCTGTGTTGTTTTTAAAGATGGTAAGCCCAGTAAAAAAGACTACCGCCACTTTAATATTAAAACCGTAGATGGGCCTAATGATTTTGCTTCTATGGAAGAAGTAGTATACCGTCGGTACAAACGTTTACTAGACGAAAATGAGCCATTACCCCAATTAATTATTATTGACGGAGGGAAAGGGCAATTATCTTCAGCACTTAAAAGCCTTGATGATTTAGGGCTGCGGGGGAAAATCGCGATTATAGGCATTGCAAAGCGACTGGAGGAACTATATTATCCAGGGGATTCAGTTCCGCTGTATCTTGATAAAAAATCCGAAACATTAAAAGTAATTCAGATGCTAAGAAATGAAGCACACCGTTTTGGGATTACTTTTCACAGGGACAAACGGAGCAAATCAGCACTTAATTCGTCTGTAGAAAATATACCGGGAATTGGAGAGAAAACGATGCTAACATTAATTAAACACTTCAAATCCGTTAAAAGGTTAAAACAGGCGACAGAAAAAGAGATTTCTGAGGTCGTAGGTGTTTCAAAAGCAAAAAAAATTACCGACTTTTACAGAACGTAAATTATTGTTAAATGAAAAATACCACTCTTGTTATTCTTCTGATTTGTAGTTTTTGGGTTGCAATGTCACAAGAGCTGGCTAAAGATAAACCCTTAAAAATCGGATTAGTATTAAGTGGAGGAGGTGCAAAGGGATTAGCTCACATTGGTGTTTTAAAAGTGATTGAAGAAGCAGGTATAAAAATAGATTATATCGGTGGAACTAGTATGGGGGCTGTTATAGGAGGACTTTACGCCTCCGGGTATACAGCAAAACAAATAGATTCTGTATTCAATGCTACTAATTTTGATGAATTACTACGTGACTTTATCCCAAGATCTTATAAAAATTTTTATGAGAAAAAGAATGATGAAATGTATGCCGTGTCATTACCTTTTGAAAAATTTAGAATTGGCGTACCTACTTCTTTTTCAAAAGGTGCCTATTTATATAGTCTTCTTAATAAGTTAACTTATAAGGTGAGGCATGTAAAAGATTTTAATAAACTGCCAACACCTTTTTTATGTATAGCAACTAATGTTGAAACGGGAGAAGAAGTCCTCTTGAATGAAGGCTATTTAGCACAAGCAATTTTAGCAAGCGCCACTTTTCCAACTTTATTTTCACCTGTAGAAATAAATGGGAAATTGATGGTAGACGGAGGTGTATCCAATAACTATCCTATTGATGAAGTAAGAAAATTAGGGGCTGATGTTATTATAGGTGTTGATGTTCAGGACGGACTCAAAGACCGTAACGCATTAAGAGATGCAACACGGATCCTGGTTCAGATCACGAACCTTCAGATGATTGAAGAAATGATCAAGAAAAAGGAACAAACAGATGTATATATCAAACCAAACATTAAAGAGTATTCCGTTATTTCTTTTAGCAGCGGGGACAGTATTATCAAGAAGGGAGAAGAAGCTTCCTATGCAGTCATTGATCAGCTCAAAAAGTTAGGGACAGGATACAAAAAAAAGCAGATGGTTAAATCTGTACCTGACACTTTGCAGTTTGCTGATATTAATTTGAATGAATTAAAAAATTATACCAGATCGTATGTTCTTGGAAAATTACAATTTGAAACAAATACAAAGATTACCTATGACGATTTAAAAACAGGTATTGATAATCTTAATGTCACAGGTAATTTTAGTGCTATTAACTATACAATAGAAAAATGTGACGAAAAAAATGATATACTTAATTTGTCGATAGTAGAGAATCCAAATAAAACATACCTCAAATTCGGGCTTCATTATGACGGGCTATATAAAAGTGCACTTCTGATTAATATGACGCAGAAAAAATTATTTTTAAAAAATGATATTCTTTCTCTTGATCTTGGACTAGGCGATAACTTCAGGTATAACCTTGATTATTATGTAGATAATGGATTCCATTTTAGCTTTGGATATAAATCGCGACTCAATCAGTTCAACAGGAATATATATTCTATTAATGGTGAACTATTTGATTTCGGGGTTAATAGTTTAAATATTGATTTTCTCGATTTTACCAACCAGGTTTACTTGCAAACGGTTTTCGTTCAAAAATTTTTAATAGGCGGAGGTTTGGAAACAAAATATTTAAAGATAAGATCCAATACATTAAGCGGATCCGATGCTGTTTTTGACGATAATGATTACCTTAGCGTCTTTGGCTATTTAAAATATGATTCTTTCGATGACAAATACTTCCCTACAAAAGGATGGTTTTTTAATGCAGAGTTACAATCGTTTTTATATTCATCTGATACTTTCGGTGACTTCAAAAGGTTTTCCATTGCAAAAGGAGAAGCAAGTATTGCAAGAACGTTTTATAGAATAGCCACTGTAAAATTATCATCAGAAGCAGGGCTTTCTTTTGGGGGACGTAATACGCCTTCCTTTGATTTTATCCTTGGTGGTTATGGATTTAATCAGATAAATAACTTCCAACCTTTTTACGGCTATAATTTTTTAAGCCTGGAGGGAAATAGCTATATTAAATCAACGGGTACAATAGATGTGGAATTCTACAGAAACCACCATATTAACCTATCCGCAAATTATGCTAATATAGGAGATGATTTATTCTTAACCAAAGACTGGATCTCTACACCCAAACATTCTGGTTACGCAATAGGATATGCTTTAGAAAGCATTATAGGACCGATCGAATTTAAATATTCGTGGTCACCGGAACAATCTAAAGGATTTACATGGCTCAGCATAGGTTTCAGGTTCTAAATGAAGTGATTTAAACTTTTTCCAATTGGCTGCAAAATGGTCTTTCTGCCCTATAATTTTATCTTTTTTTTACTCCGTAGCTTAGCTATGCAGTGCAAAAAAACTAAAATTTAGAACAGAAATCATCATTTTTCACTTTAATTAAAAAAGTTACATCACTTCAATGAAAAAAAATATTATTCTATAATTTTATCAAAAAAATTATATATTTGAATCCAAACTAACTAATAAAATAGAAATATGTCTATTTGGAGAAGAAAATCATTATCAGTGTTAATGACCGAGGCGTCTGAATCTGAACGAGGGTTAAAAAGAACACTATCATCAAGAGCTTTGGTTGCATTGGGAATAGGAGCGATTATTGGCGCAGGCCTGTTTTCACTAACAGGGATTGCAGCGGCTGACCACGCAGGCCCGGCAGTTACACTGTCATTTGTATTAGCAGCTGTAGGTTGTGCATTCGCAGGGCTTTGCTATGCAGAATTTGCATCAATGATCCCTGTAGCAGGAAGTGCGTATACTTATTCGTATGCTACAATGGGAGAATTTATGGCATGGATTATTGGATGGGATTTAGTATTAGAATATGCACTAGGAGCCGCAACAGTAGGGGTCAGTTGGTCACGCTACTTGCTGGAGCTTCTCAGTAAGTTTAATATTCATCTGCCTGCCAAATTTATTTGTTCTCCATGGGAAACATTAACGTTAAGTGACGGTACTGTTTTAGACGGCGGTTATATTAATTTACCTGCTATATTTATTGTTTCCATGCTTTCTTTATTATTGATAAGAGGAACAAGAGAATCAGCTTCAATGAATAATTTTCTTGTAGTATTAAAAGTAACAGTAGTAATATTATTTATCGTATTAGGATGGAGTTTTATAAATGATGCTAATTATCACCCTTACATTCCGGAAAATACAGGAGTAAAAGGACAATTTGGCTGGTCAGGGATTGCTGCCGGTGCCGGAACGGTATTTTTTGCTTTTATTGGTTTTGATGCGGTATCAACTGCTGCACAGGAAGCTAAAAATCCGCAGAAAGGAATGCCAATCGGGATATTAGGGTCATTAGTAATATGCACCATTTTATACGTTCTTTTTGCTCACGTAATGACAGGGCTCGTACCGTATTATAAATTTGCTGGTGATGCTAAACCGGCGGCTACTGCATTTGCTGTAACAGGATATGATTTTCTTCAGACCGGTTTAATAGTTGCTATTCTTGCCGGATATACTTCAGTAATTTTAGTCATGTTAATGGGGCAAAGTCGTGTATTCTACTCAATGAGTAATGACGGGTTATTGCCAAAATTCTTTAGTGATATCCACCACAAGTACAGGACACCATGGAAAACGAATTTATTTTTCTTAGTATTTGTAAGCTTATTTGCTGGTTTTGTTCCAGTTAGTGATCTTGGGCATATGGTAAGTATAGGCACATTGCTTGCATTTTCATTAGTATGTATAGGTATTTTAATTATGCGTAAGAAAATGCCGGATGCAAAAAGATCATTCAGAACCCCATTAGTTCCTTTTGTTCCTTTGGCCGGAGTAGCAGTTTGTTTTTATTTAATGTATTCTTTACCGGAGGAAAGCTGGTTCCGATTAATCATTTGGATGGGACTTGGCGTATTGATCTACTTCGTTTACGGAAAAAATAAAAGTAAATTAAACAATCATCCAGGACATTAAATTTTTAATAATAATATAGAAAAGGTCTCATACATAATATCTGTTTGAGACCTTTTGTTTTATAAATATTTTATAACGAATAGTAACTAAAATTAAATATTTCCGATATTTGTGTATGATTTTAAATAAAAACTGGACAGGTTTATTACTAAGGTTAAAATTCCTCATCAAGAGAAATCCTGAATGAGGCATTATCAATTGCAATGTAATACATCTAACACCTAAAAATTAAAAGTTATGCCATTATATCATAAATTAGGGAACTTCCCCCAAAAGCGGCACACGCAATTCGAAAAACCAAACGGTGGCCTTTACTATGAACAGCTTTTTGGAACCGAAGGCTTTCATGGCCATTCCTCACTCTTATATCATGTACACAGGCCAACCCAGGTAAAAGAAATCACAGCTTCCTATTCTGTTGAGCCTAAAATAGCCATTGGCAAAAATATAAAATCGTTATTGCTAAAAGGGTTTGAACTACAACCTCAGGCAGATTTCTTAGATAGCCGCAAAGCCATGCTGGTCAACAAAGACTGCACCATAGGACTGGCTGCACCACAAAAATCATTACGCAACTACTTCTATAAGAATGCCGATGCCGATGAAATGATTTTCATCCACAAAGGCACAGGGACATTGCGTACCATGATGGGTAATATTCCATTTGAATACGGTGATTATCTTATTATCCCAAGAGGTGTTATTTATCAGATCGATTTTGACTCGATAGAAAACCGATTGTTTTATGTAGAATCCTTTGCGCCGTTTTATACACCAAAAAGATATAAAAACCAGTCGGGGCAGCACCTGGAACACTCCCCATTTTCCGAAAGGGATTTTAAATTACCTTCAGTACTCGAAACCCATGATGAAAAAGGCGATTTTATCATCAAAATCAAAAAAGAAGGCATGTTGCACGAAGTAGTCTATGCTACACATCCCTTTGATGTCGTAGGTTGGGACGGATACAATTTTCCATACGCCTTTAGCATCCACAATTTCGAACCTATAACAGGTCGCGTACACCAGCCGCCACCGGTACATCAAACGTTTGAGACGTCGACATTTGTAGTATGCTCATTCTGTCCGCGACTCTATGATTATCATCCCAAAGCCATTCCGGCACCTTATAACCACAGTAATATCGACAGCGACGAAGTGTTGTATTACGTTGATGGCGATTTTATGAGCAGGAACAATATAGAGCAGGGTCACATTACATTACACCCCAAAGGCATCCCTCACGGGCCTGCACCGGGAGCCATGGAAAGAAGTATAGGCCATACCGAAACACAAGAATTAGCCGTCATGGTAGATACTTTCCGTCCATTAATGGTTACAGAAGAAGCTATGGCACTCGACGACGGCAAGTATTACAAATCCTGGGTAGAATAATTAGAAAATTTTGCCAATTAGAAAATACTATAATTAATCAATTAAAACTAAATGACGTTCAATGATAAATATAAGAATAATGTCCTTTGTTAAAAACATTCGAATTTTCTTTAAAGATCATTGATTTAACCGAAGAATTACAGGAGAAGAAAAAATTTGTGATTGGAAATCAATTATTAAAAAGCGGAACTTCGATTAGAGCTAATTCTAAAGAAGCTCAAAGCGCAGAAAGTAAAGCGGATTTTATTCATAAATTGAAAATTGCAATAAAAGAAGCTGATGAAACTGAGTATTGGTTGTTTCTTTGTAATGCACATAAATCATATCCTGATTGCAAAGAATTATTAAACGATTTATCAGAAATTTTAAAAATTAAATAAAATAATTTCAACATCAAAATTAAAATAATTAGACAATAGGATAATGGACCGGTAAGTAAATTATTGCTTAGCACATTTTCTAATTCTCTAACAAATAATCTAATTATATCATGAGCAAAGAAGTAAAATCAGTAGAATACGGATTAGAAAAAATATTTGAAGGCGCACAGGATTTCCTTCCCTTATTAGGAACAGATTATGTAGAACTATATGTAGGCAATGCCAAACAAGCAGCCCATTTCTATAAAACAGCATTCGGTTATCAGTCATTAGCCTATGCCGGGTTAGAAACTGGAGTGCGAGACAGGGCTTCATACGTTTTAAAACAAGACAAGATCCGTTTGGTACTTACTACCCCTTTAACAGAAAGCTCGCCTATTAACCAACATCTTAAAAAACATGGCGACGGTGTAAAAGTAGCCGCCCTTTGGGTAGAAGATGCCAGAAGTGCTTATAAAGAAACCATAAAACGGGGTGCAAAATCATTTATGGAACCCACAGTCGAAAAAGACGAATTTGGTGAAGTAGTGCGTTCCGGAATTTATACGTATGGAGAAACAGTACACATTTTTGTAGAACGAAAAAATTACAACGGTATCTTTCTACCGGGATACAGAGAATGGAAATCCGATTACAATCCCGAACCAACAGGCCTTAAGTATATTGACCACATGGTAGGCAACGTAGGCTGGGGTGAAATGAATACCTGGGTAAAATGGTACGAAGATGTCATGGGGTTTGTCAATTTCCTTTCTTTCGATGACAAACAAATCAATACCGAGTATTCTGCATTAATGAGTAAAGTAATGTCTAACGGTAACGGAAGGATTAAATTTCCTATAAACGAACCCGCAGAAGGCAAGAAAAAATCTCAAATAGAAGAATACCTGGAATTCTATGGAGGACCCGGTATACAACACATTGCCATTGCTACCGATGATATTATTAAAACCGTTTCACAACTCAAAGCACGTGGTGTAGAATTTTTATCAGCTCCTCCAAAAGCCTATTATGAAGCTATTCCGGAACGATTAGGAGAACACATGAAAATGATGAAAGAAGATCTCAACGAAATAGAACGATTGGCAATTATGGTCGATGCCGATGAAGAAGGATATCTGTTACAGATTTTTACAAAACCAGTACAGGACAGGCCAACCTTATTTTTTGAAATCATTCAGAGAATGGGTGCAAAAGGTTTTGGAGCCGGAAATTTCAAAGCCCTTTTTGAATCTATTGAGCGGGAACAGGAAAAAAGAGGTACGTTATAAAAAGAGTAAAATTATTAATGATACTTTAAGAAATAACATAAAATCAGTATTATTTTTGTCAATTTTGTGTTAAAACTAAAAATATCTTTGCAAAACTTAAAATTCAATGTAAATTTGTACCTGCAAAAACAAAGGAGTGGTTTCTGGAGTTTTTATGTAAATTTTCATAATTTATAGTTTTGGTTGGTTAATAGCATAAAAACTCAGTCGGTACGACTGGGTTTTTTGTTTTTAATACATTTCGTATATTTGGAATCAAAATTGCTCACTATAATCTAAAAAAGTGTAAAATGAAAAAATTAGTTTTAGTTACTATATTTCTGATAATTGTTGGCTTCAAACCCCAGAAAGAAAGGGCTTTTGATGTAGGGGAGTGGTTCAAGTTCAGAATCCATTACGGGATTGTAAATGCAGGTTATGCTACCCTAGAAGTAAAAGAAGCCGTACGGAACAACAAAAAAGTTTTTCATGCAGTCGGCAGAGGCTATACCACAGGAATGACTAAGTTTTTCTTTAAAGTAGAAGATAATTATGAAAGTTATTTTGATAAAGAAACAGGCAGCCCTTATCAATATATTAGAAAAATAAATGAAGGCGGCTATATAAAAGACCAGGAAGGTTTTTTTAACCAGGCTACAGATAAAATTTTAGTAAAAGATTATAAAAATAAAACAGAAAAAACTTTCTCAGTCCCTAATAATGTCCAGGATATTGTTTCTACATTTTATTATTTAAGGAACCATCCTACCATAGATAAACTTAAAGTGGGAGAATCAGTAGCAATAGATATGTTTTTTGATGATGAAACTACCAAGTTTAAGTTAAAGTTCATCGGTAGAGAAGACATATCCACTAAATTTGGAACCATTCCTACGATGATATTCCGGCCACTGGTACAGTCAGGGCGCGTTTTCAAAGAACAGGAAAGCCTCACCGTTTGGATCTCAGACGATGATAATAAATTGCCAGTCCGGATTAAAGCAAGCCTGGCAGTAGGATCATTAAAGGCGGATTTAGAATCTTTTAAAGGATTAAAATATCCATTTACAGTAAAAGTAAAACCATAATGAGCAATAATATACAGGATCTGTTACATCAGCTCGATGATAAATTCGAATCCATCCATCAAAAAACAGCAACCCATCTCGAAGGGCTACTGTGGTCTAAGCCAATAACATATTGGGATTATATTCAGACGGATGCTTTACTTAGTCTTCAGGTGCAGCGGACAGTGTTACCGGACGAAATGGTTTTTATCATGTACCATCAGGTTAACGAGTTACTGTTCAAGATGATACTTTGGGAAATAGACCAGCTTTGCCATACAGAGAATCCGTCAGTTGCTTTTTTTACCGAAAAATTAATGCGTATCAGCCGCTATTTCGATATGCTTACTACTTCATTCAGTATCATGGGAGATGGAATGGAAGTAGAACAATATATGAAATTCCGTAATACACTTACTCCTGCCAGCGGGTTTCAAAGCGCGCAATACCGTCTTATAGAATTTGCTTCTACCGATTTAATTAATTTAATAGATTATCGTTTCCGTTCATCAATTGACAGAAATACGCCTTACGAACATGCCCTGGAACATCTTTATTGGCAGGCAGCAGGAAAAGATTATCATACGGGGGAGAAATCATATTTGCTTCAAGAATTTGAAAGAAAGTACAAGAAAGAATTTTTAAGCTATATGGAAGAGTATAATACCATTAACATCTGGCAAAAATTTATAACGTTGCCTGAGGCAGCACAAAACGATCCTGAATTAATAAAAGCGATGCGACATTATGATCATACCGTTAATATTACCTGGGTCATGCAACACCTCAATACGGCAAAAAAATACATAGAAGGAAGCGGAAAAGGCAACGGAGAAGCAACAGGCGGAAGCGACTGGAAAAAATATATGCATCCGGAATACCAAAAAAGGATTTTTTTCCCTGAACTCTGGTCTCAGGAAGAATTGTTACATTGGGGAAAAGAAAAGCTGTAAAGGCCTAAAAACAAAGAAAATTGAAACGATTTTATCTCATCATTGTTATTCTGATACTTGCAGCATCCTGTAAAAAAGAACAGCAAGAAGATCCCATCACAATCAGGAAACCCGAGAAAATTATTGTTGAATTTGGATTCAGATTCAATGATTATGATGTAGTACAGGATACAATAGAGGCAGGAGATACTTTTGGAAGTATTTTAGAAAAACAAAATATTAATGCAGCCCAGACCCATGAAATAGTAGAAAAAATTAAAGATTCCTTTAATGTCCGGAATATAAAAATAGGTAAACCTTACACCATGTTAAGGTCTAAAAACAAAGACAAAAAACTTCAGGTTTTTATTTATCAGCCGGACCGGACCAATTATTTTGTTGTAGATTTAAAGGATTCAGTTGTAGCCTACAAAAAATCCAAACCCATAAAAATAAAAAGACGGACTATAGCCAGCGCATTAGACGGTTCCTTAGCAACGACACTTCACGAGCAAAAGGTAGATCCGGCCCTGGCCACACAAATAGCAAAAATTTATGCATGGTCCATCGACTTCTTCAAACTTCAGAAAGGAGATAAATTTGCTATTACTTTTACAGAAAGATACATTAATGATAGTATCTATGACGGAGTAGAGGAATTTGAAGCCGCATTTTTTGAGTACAAAGGCAAGAAGATTTATGCCTTTCCTTTTGCACAGGATACCACTTCCGGAAAAATAGATTATTATGACGAAGAAGGAAAAGTACTTAAAAATATGTTCCTTAAAGCCCCGTTAAAATTTATTCATATTACTTCCCGTTACACTAAAAACCGTTTTCATCCCGTACAGCAAATCTGGAAAGCGCACAATGGTACCGATTATGCAGCACCAAAAGGCACACCTATAATGACAACTGCGTCCGGTGTTGTCGAAAAAACAGGGTATACAGCTGGTAATGGTAATTTTGTAAAAGTAAAACACAACAAAACTTATGCTACGCAATACCTGCATATGTCTAAAATACTGGTAAGGCAGGGGCAACGCGTTAATCAGGGCGATGTTATAGGAAGAGTAGGAAGTACAGGCCTGGCAACGGGTCCCCATGTATGTTATCGGTTTTGGTATAATGGTGTACAGGTAGACGCATTGAGATTGAAACTGCCCAATTCTACTCCTATGAATGAAAAATTTAAGCCCCGGTTTTTAAAAGAAATAAAACCTTTAAAAACAGAACTCGATAGCATTGCTGCGATCAACTTTAGCAAAATAGTAACAAAATAAATATTTTACTGCATCACTTCTTGTGTTAAATCTTCGATAATATTTCCTTTGGTTAGTACATAGAATGCCATCTTATCGCCTGATTTAAAAAAGTAAATCATAAATTTGTATCATCAAAAAAAGAACCATGGCATTAGCATCTATTAATCCTACCAAAACAAATTCCTGGGCAAAACTTGAAGCTCATTTCAAAGAAATACAAGACGTTTCTATGAAAAGAATGTTTCAGAATGATCCTTCCAGAGCAGAGAAATTTCATATTCAATGGGAAGATTTTTTAATTGATTTTTCTAAAAACAGAATTACTCAGGAAACAATTGATTTACTATTGGCATTAGCAGAAGAAACAGGATTAAAAAAAGCTATTGCCGGATATTTTGAAGGGGATATTATCAACCAGACAGAAAACAGGGCGGTTCTACATACCGCATTACGCGCTAAAGCATCTGATACTTGTATTGTAAACCATAAAAATATAATTCCTGAAGTTTTTGAAGTTAAAAACACAATCAAAGCTTTTGTAAACGAAGTTATTACCGGAAAGAGGACCGGTTATACTGGCAAAACATTTACAGATGTTGTCAATATCGGCATTGGTGGTTCCGATTTAGGGCCGGCTATGGTAGTTGAGGCCCTTGCATTTTATAAAAACCATCTGAACCTTCATTTTGTATCTAATATAGATGGTGACCATGTACAGGAAATAATTAAAAAACTAAACCCTGAAACTACCTTATTTGTGATTGTTTCTAAAACATTTACAACACAGGAAACATTAACAAATGCCGAAACTATCAGGAAATGGTTTTTAGAAACCGCAGTACAGAAAGATGTAGCCCAGCATTTTGTTGCCGTTTCTA
>DASVUQ010000279.1:0-7377 GCA_036386975.1 Flavobacterium sp.
CAGCACTTTGCAAGACAGCTTTTAATTTAAATGTGGCAGAAGCATAATGGTTTTTTAATTCTGTATCGGTAAATTTTGCATTAGTTTTTCAGCTGCAATAAAACTGCCCGCTTCTTCTCTTGTAAACATTACAGGAGGTAAACGATAACCATCCATCAGCGAATAGCCTATCCCGGCTTCACTATAAATGGGGACCCCGGAGGCTTCTAAAGTACGGATATCACGGTAAATGGTACGTAAACTAACTTCAAAACGCTCCGCCAATTCGTGCGCTTTAACAATTCTCTTTGATTGCAACTGAATCAGAATAGCTACAATCCTGTCAAACCGTTTCGGGGTTCCGTCCATTTTGAAGTATTTTGTCAAATATACAAAATCAAAAAAACCTCAATAATTTTCATTACCAACGTCTTTCTATATTTAGGTTCTTATTCCCCCTTTGGGGGTCAGGGGGATTGGACTAATCATTCAACTTCAAAACCGCCATAAAAGCTTCCTGCGGAATTTCTACATTTCCTACTTGCCGCATTCGCTTTTTCCCTTTTTTCTGTTTTTCCAATAGTTTACGCTTACGGGAAATATCACCACCATAACATTTGGCTGTAACATCTTTTCGCAGTGCTTTAATCGTTTCCCGCGCAATGATTTTGGCCCCAATGGCCGCTTGGATCGGTATATCAAATTGCTGCCTTGGGATAAGTTCCCTAAGCTTCTCTGTCATTTTTTTACCAATATTATAGGCATTGTCTTCATGGATCAGTGCCGAAAGAGCATCTACGGTTTGCGCATTAAGCAGAATATCAACTTTAACCAGCTTAGACGTCCGCATACCAATAGGCGTATAATCAAATGAAGCGTACCCTTTTGAAACCGTTTTCAGGCGGTCATAAAAATCAAATACAATTTCTGCCAGCGGCATATCAAAATTCAGTTCCACCCTTTCCGTAGTCAGGTACGTTTGGTTTGTAATTTGTCCACGTTTTTCAATACACAGGCTCATTACATTCCCTACATAATCCGATTTTGTAATAATAGTTGCCTTTATATAAGGTTCTTCTACCCTGTCCAGTCTTGAAGGTTCCGGCAAATCACTGGGATTATTCACCACAAAAGGAGTTTCAGGTTCTTTTTTTGTATACGCCAGGTACGACACGTTAGGTACAGTAGTAATAACCGTCATATCAAATTCGCGCTCTAAACGTTCCTGTATAATTTCCATGTGCAGCATACCTAAAAACCCACATCGGAAACCAAAGCCTAAAGCCGCAGAACTTTCCGGTATAAAAACAAGCGAAGCATCGTTAAGCTGTAATTTTTCCATAGACGTCCGCAGTTCTTCATAATCTTCCGTATCTACAGGGTAAATCCCGGCAAAAACCATTGGTTTTACATCTTCAAAACCCGTAATCATATTTTGTGTCGGCGTTTTAGCATCCGTAAGCGTATCCCCTACTTTCACCTCTTTCGCCTCTTTAATTCCCGAAATAAGATACCCTACATCGCCGGTCGATATGACACTTTTAGGCACCTGGTTTAGTTTAAGCGTACCCACTTCATCTGCAAAATATTCATTGCCAGTGGCCATAAATTTAATCTTCTGCCCTTTCCGTATCTCTCCGTTAATGACCCGAAAAATGACTTCAATACCACGAAACGGATTGTAATGCGAATCAAAAATCAACGCCTGAAGCGGTTCCTCTTTATTCCCTTTTGGCGGAGGAATCCTTTCAATAATAGCGGCCAGGATATTTTCGACACCAAGACCTGTTTTGCCCGAAGCGTGAATAATTTCTTCCAGCTTACAACCCAGCAAGTCTACAATATCATCACTCACTTCTTCCGGATTAGCACTTGGTAAATCCACTTTGTTCAAAATAGGAATAATCTCCAGGTCATTCTCCAGCGCCAGATATAAATTAGAAATCGTTTGTGCCTGAATGCTCTGTGCCGCATCTACAATCAAAAGCGCCCCTTCACAGGCAGCAATAGACCGCGACACTTCATAAGAAAAATCAACATGTCCCGGCGTATCAATCAGGTTCAGTATATATTGCTCCCCTTTATACGTATATTCCATCTGGATGGCATGACTTTTTATAGTAATACCACGTTCCCGCTCCAGATCCATGTTATCGAGTAACTGCGCCTTCTCTTCTCTGGCTGTTACGGTTTGGGTAGCACCCAGCAATCGGTCGGCCAGGGTACTTTTTCCGTGATCAATATGGGCAATAATGCAAAAATTTCTAATGTGTTTCATTTCTTTTTTCGTATCAGTTTTATGGCGTTACCGCTGAAAAAGCGGTCGGGCTTTCGCACTCGCTTTTTTGTCTCCGCTCGCTCCGTCAAAAAGAGCTCATACAATTGCTCTATCCCTAACGCAAGCACAACACAAGGCAAACAGGCTACAAAGATAGTTGTTTAGTCATTATGTTTAAACGTTAAAATTGAATAGTCCCATATTCTTCTTAGCAATGAAAAATACCATCATAGCATCAATAAAATGCATACATAGCAGTAGATAAATTTCATTAACTGCGCTAAAGCTACAGCAGCAAATAGCGAAGAAAGTTTAGCGAATGGCATACTATGTTTTAATTTACTATTTTTGCAAAAAAAAGGTTTGGTTACAATCGGTAATATAGTACTCCCAGATTTCCCGTTACTCTTGGCTCCTATGGAAGATGTAAGTGATCCGCCATTTCGGCGTTTATGTAAAACACATGGAGCAGATCTCATGTATTCTGAATTTATTTCCAGTGAAGGATTAATCCGTGATGCCATAAAAAGCCGTCAAAAACTAGACATATTCGATTATGAACGGCCAGTGGGCATACAAATTTTTGGTGGTGATGAAGAAGCCATGGCTTTATCATCAGAAATCGTAACTACCGTAAATCCCGACCTTATTGATATTAACTTTGGCTGCCCTGTAAAAAAGGTAGTATGCAAGGGTGCCGGAGCTGGTGTTCTAAAAGATGTCGACCTTATGGTGCGACTCACAAAAGCAGTTATCCGAAGTACTAACCTCCCTGTAACGGTAAAAACACGATTGGGCTGGGATGATAACTCAATTAATATTGATGAAGTAGCAGAACGCTTGCAGGATATCGGTGTTCAGGCCTTATCCATTCATGCCAGGACGCGTGCCCAGATGTATAAGGGCCATTCTGATTGGTCCCATATTGCCCGTGTAAAAAATAATCCCCGGATTACGATGTCAATATTTGGTAATGGTGACATAGATTCTCCTGAAAAAGCATTAGAATATAAAAACAAGTATGGTATCGATGGTATTATGATTGGCCGGGCTGCCATAGGATACCCCTGGATTTTTAACGAAATCAAACATTACTTTAAAACCGGCGACCATTTACCTAAGCCTACCATAGAAGATCGTGTTCAGGCTGCGCGTAATCACCTGCAATGGGCAATGGACTGGAAAGGTGAAAAATTAGGCATCCTTGAAACCAGAAGGCATTATACTAACTATTTTAAAGGCATACCGAATTTTAAAGAACACCGTATGAAAATGGTATCAAGCGAAGATCCCGAATTTATTTTCAGGACTTTTAATGATGTGTTAGAAAAATATAGTGGCCTGGAAATAGTATAAACAAAAAAAAGGGGAAATTGCTCTCCCCTTTTTGCCCCAAATCTACCATAAACTTAACCTACTAATTATATGGAGCTGTAAACGTATAGAACAAAAACTATAAATACAAATAAATCTGACGAAATACATAAATAATCGTTTAACAAAAGATATTTATAAAAATACTACTAACATAATAAGCTGACAGTTAAAAATCATAGTAACTATCCCGTAACAATCAAATAATTACAAACAAAAAAAGGTGAAATTGCTTTCACCTTTTTGCCCCAAATCTACCATAAACTTAACCTACTAATTATATGGAACTGTAAACATATGTTACAAAAATTATAAATACAAATAAATCTGACGAAATGCAAAAATAATCGTCTAAAAGAATATATTGCTATAAAAGCTACCTATTTAATAAGTTGAGAGTCAGAAACCAAAGGAGTGTTTCATAGAAATCAAATAATTATAAACAAAAAAAAGGTGAAATTGCTTTCACCTTTTTACCCCAAATCTACCATAAACTTAACCTACTAATTATATGGAGCTGTAAACGTATATTACAAAAATTATAAATACAAATAAATCTGATATAATGTACAAATAATCGCTTAACAGAAGATATTAATAAAAATGCTGACAATCACAAATTAGAGTAATAACTCAGCTATAATAATACATTATTTTTTAGCTGATAAATAAACGCCTGTTAATACTACAAAAGCACCAAAAAACTGAACCGTAGTCAGCATTTCATTATCCAGCAATCCCCAGAAAAAAGCAACAACAGGAATTAAATAAGTTACGGATGTGGCAAAAACAGGAGACGATATCTGAAGAAGTTTAAAAAAAATAATATTAGCGACTCCCGTACCTAAAACGCCAAGTACCATAACAAAATAAACGGAATGCTGCACCTGCACCTGCCCTATAATTTTAAAAAAACCAGAAAACGAAAGTATAATTAGTGTAGGAATTAAAAGTACTGCAAAATTACCGGTTGTTATAGTTAAGGGTGATAAATTAGAAAGATATTTTTTAATCAGGTTAACATTAATAGCATAGCAAATAGAAGCAATTACAACCAAAATGGTATAATAATAGTTTTGCTCAGGATGATTGGCCGCACCATTTAGTATTAAGATCATGCTTCCTATAAATCCAATCATTACACCTAGGACCTGCCTGCGCTGAAAACTCAAACCAAATGCAACCGCTCCCAGAATCAAGGTATTCAAAGGCGTTAGCGAATTTAAAATAGCACTTACAGAACTGGAAATTTGTGTCTGTGCAATTGCGAAAAGGTACACCGGCATAAAAGTTCCGAAAAGTGAAGTAGCGGCAATGAACTTCCATTGTGACTGCGGAATTTTAGGAAGCGTTTTAAACCCGATCAGCAATAAAAAAAGTGCCGCAAAAATAATCCGCAAAGACCCGAGCTGAAATGGTGTCAGGGTAAGCAACCCTTTCTTTATTAAAATAAAAGAGCTTCCCCAAATCAGTGCAAGTAGAATCAGGAAAAACCATTTGGTATTTTTGCTATTCATTATAAATGTTTTTCCAAAATTCGAATTTTTATATGAATATAGCCCTTCTTTTTTTAGTAATTTTTTTGTCTTGATAATTTTTGTTTTAATCTGATAAAATACCTCTGGATTAATAGATAGACGATTTGATCCTTAGCAAAATAGTATATCAATTTTAAAAAGAGACAGTATTTCGAGAATGCCTATTTAGGACAACAAGCAGGTATTTATTCCTTCGGGAGCTACCGGAACTGTGTAAATTTCCTTTCTCTGAAGGCAATCTTTTTAAAAATTAAAATGAAAACGGAATCATTGTACTTTACGATACCGTATCAGGTGAACGTCCAGATGTAACCGTGCCTGTATCTAAACAACCTGTATACTTCAGTGGCAGGTAATTAATTCTGCATGCAAACTTTATGAATATGATCTTGATATCAGATTAATTGCCTAATTATCAGCAGGTAGAGCGCAATTAGCGTAGTCCATATTATCCATGTAAAATAGCAGTTATTCCATTTTTTAGGAAATAACGGTTGTGAAAAAAACTTATCCAACGGTAGTTATATTTAATTAAAATTGGATGAACTTTATTCAACTTGTTTACCTATTCGCGATATGGCAAACGATTAACTTATTATTATTAATTTTAAAGAACACATTTATGAAAAAAAAGAACTAAAAAAAACTAATTAGAAAAGCGGTGTCGTGCACTCATCTTGATTTCTGACTGGCAGTTGTGCCTGTAGTCGGATTGTGGTCAATAAAAAATTTTGAAAATCCTGCCATAACCATAACAATATGTTTCAAATGAACTGCATTTCTAATGGGATAACAACTTCCCGAACACCTGTGATATTAGAAGCCATCATCCTTTGGCTCAGCCACCAAAAATCTGGAATCCTTAATGCTATATATGACTTTATATGTAAGCAACTCTGGATGATCAGAATGAACTAATCTTTATTACAACCATTAAATAATTTTTTATGAAAAAAATTTTAACAGGCATCTTACTGCTCTTCTTCATTAGCTGGAGCAGCTATGCCCAAGTGTCCTGTAATACTTTTGTAAAGCAGCTTTACAGGGTGGGCAACATGGAACCAAGAATATTCAAAAGCCCCAACATGACTGACTATTACGTCACCACATTCAACAACAAAGCAACCTACATTACCAAAATAGATGCTACAGGCAATCTTTTAAGTACCCAAAGACTTAACTTCATTGGGGACGCAGGAGCTATCACTGACATGATAGTCGATAATTTTGACGGAACGCTTGCAGGTATCGTAAGAGGCCGCAACTACAACATCATGTTCAAGTACGACTTCAATACTTCGTCGTTCCAGTGGCTCAAGCAATATCGATCAAATTATATCTTTCATAACATTCACCAGACGAACATCAACACCTATGTGGTTACCGGCAATATACTAGGTGGCCAAACAACTATCTTCGATGTTGACAGGAATACCGGGATGATCGCCACTTTCCAGAACGCATCACTTGAGGGAGAATTTTTATCTACATGGGATGGCAACGACATCTATGGTGCCTGCCGGTATTACTTTAACTCTAATTCTTTGTTCCTTTCCTCCCTGTTTAAGTTCGACACCGCGGGAAACAACATCTGGAGAAACACGTACATCACGTACCCTGCTACCGCTACCACACCGGCACGCATCTACCCCGTTGCACCAATTGTGGATGGGGCAGACCTTTTGCAGCTGAGCAGCGGCGACGATGTTGGCTTCAATAGCTACCTGACAGGGCCTACCAAGGCATGGCTGCTAAAGACAGACCTGAATGGCTGGCTGGCATGGACGCACCAGATCAACATCCCCGGCTATACGCAATTAAATGTCAAAAAAATAATTAATACCGCTACCGGCTATTACCTGCTGATCGATTCGTACAACGGAAGTATTGTCGACTATTTCTTCGTAGTGAAAACAGATAAAAATGGTGTGGTACAGTGGGCCAACCGCTATGGTATCAGCGGGGTAAACACTGTTGTATCAGGCGTAGAAGACAACGGGTTCCTATACCTTACTGCTTTGTCAGACAGCTATACATCCGGTAGCAATCCTTTGTTGCTGAAACTAGACGCGCAAGGCAGGACCGGCGAGGCTGACTGCGGCTTTATCCAGCGGGTAGAGGCTTATGAAACGCCTTATGCAAACGTTGAGGAAGCAAGGCCTACGGACATTAATCCCACCAATTACTCAAATAGCGACCTTGGGGCTA
>DASVUQ010000280.1:0-10743 GCA_036386975.1 Flavobacterium sp.
ATGTTGTGCTTTAAAAACTCGGCACTTATGGTAACCGACAGTACCAGTACACCCGAAGCGGTACAAAATTGTGATGTTCTGGTTACGGTAGATGAAATTGAGGAAATGAAGGAATTTGAAATGGCGGAGATTGACAGAAATAAAATTTGTAAATGTGAAGCAAAAATTCGTGCATTTATGAGAACCATTAGAGTTGCTGAAGGAACAGGTGAGTATGTAAAAGGCACTCGTACTGCGCAAAACCCTCAATTGGGTTATACTACGTGGTTTTCTGGCGGAGGGAATAATTTTTCAGATTTATCTACTCATCCACAAACTATAAATTGTAACAGCAAAAAGACACTGTGTTCTTCGGCTGCAGGAGCATATCAATTTATGGGCTGGACATTTGATGAACTCAATGGTTATTTAATTGAAAAGTATAAGGACACCTATAGAACCGTAAAACCCCATGTTTACATTAAAAATAAAGATTTAGCAAAAAAATATAATGCGAAAGGATTTTCTCAGGTTGCACAAGACAGGCTTTGTATTACCATGTTAAAACGGGGAAAAATCATCCCAAGTATTTTAAAAAATGATATAAAGGGTGCAATTGATAAAGCTAAGGATACGTGGGTAAGTTTACCTGGTGCCACTGCTGGGCAGCCAACTGCTAAAATGCAGGATACCCTGGATTATTATAATGAGTTCCTTAATAAGGAGCTTTCGGGAATTACAAACTTACATTTGTTACCAGGGTTCTTGAAAGAATTTAAAATTCAATGTAATTGTGGTAATGATAAAGGAAGTTCAGACTGGCATCATCCTTTAAATAGAATGGAACTACGGGGTTGGTATAAAGGTGGATTTTCTACTGAGTCAAGCGATCATGGTAAGGCATCCATGAGACTCCAAAACCATCATGGTCTGGATCTTTATGCTCCAGTTGGAACATCGGTTTTTGCTTGTGTAGACGGTGAGGTACATGATGATTATGATTCTGGTACATATGGCAAAACATTGAATATAAAAGGTACCTATAAAGGAACTACATATTACTTTTTCTATGCGCATCTATCAGCACGTGATGTAAAGAAAGGAGACAAAGTAACTGCAGGCGGTACGATAGGAAAAACAGGTCAAACAGGAAACGCTTCAGGGCAGGATGCAAAGATGGACCACTTGCATTTTGAAGTTAGATCCACTGGGGAAAGAACGGGAGGAAAACTGGATCCTTTAACAACAATTAATGAACTTGAAACGGGTGTAAATACAAACCCTGATCAAACTACTCAAACAGGAAATTGAATATGAAGAAAATTGCATACCTATGACGTGCCTATCTATTTTCCAAAAGTCAAGTATATAAGCTCCAATGGAAATGTATTATTAAAATTTTAGATATTACGAGTAATAATCCACCCGTCATTGGTCAAAGACTAAAATAGCGGATGAAAATCACAGGATAAGGTAAATGCAATAGAACTTAATTGGATAATGTTGATTTGCGAATGTATTTTTATTGCTGTTGCAGCTTTTTTACGTGCTTATTATCCACTTACATTACGGTATATCATTTAAAAAGAAGAATAGCTTTATCCACACATTGGACTCATAACCAATATATAGATGTATTATGTATACTACTTATATATATTTAAAACAATAAAATAAAAAAAAAGAATTTATTAGTATAACTTCGAAAGCTGTTTTGGAATTGGGAATTGCCAATTCTTTTCTATTAAAAATGTATTTCAGACAGAATATCAGTATAATAGACAACTAAAACAGGAAATCAAACAATAAGGTAAGAATTAAATTTAAACAAAATGAACCCGATATAATATCGGGCTCATTATTATCAAAAATCATAATTTGTCTAAATCTGGAGGACGCCTAAACTTTTAAACAGCCTCTTCTATTTTATATAACAGTTATTCTTTCGTTTATCTTTGTAAATTTAATTTCATTCTCATTAATTACCGTTACTTCTAAAACGTCTCCTTTTTCTATTTCATTAGAAATAATCATTTTTGAGAGCGGCCTTTTTAACTGGTTTCTAATAGTGCCTTTAATAGGGCGTGCACCATATTTGCTGCTAAAACCCATTAATGCAATTTGCTGTTTGTCTTTTTGTGAAATTTCCAGTGAAATTTCCAGTTTTTCTAAAAGCTGAAGCAATTCTTTCTTTAAATGGATTTCAAATATTTTTAATACATTATCCACATTGATCGGTGCAAAAGGAATAATTTCAGTAAGCCTGCCTAAAAATTCCGGCCTGAAGAACTTTGCCATAATTTCCATTAGTTGAGTAGCCGAAGGAATAACTTTATTATTAAAAGATTCCACGATATATTCTGCACCAATGTTAGAGGTAAAAAGAATAATAGCATTAGAAAAATCGCCTTCTTTGCCCAATCGGTCGTGTAATTTTCCTTCGTCCATTATCTGAAGAAAAACATCATACACAGAAGTATGTGCTTTTTCAATTTCATCAAAGAGTACAATAGAATAAGGTTTTTGCCTGATCTTATTGACCAATAAACCACCTTCTTCATAACCTACATATCCCGGAGGCGCACCATATAGGAGTGCTGCAGAATGCTCTTCTTTAAATTCTGACATATCAAAACGGATAATAGCATTCTCGTCCTGGAACAAAAATTCGGCTAAACTTTTTGCCAATTCTGTTTTACCGGTACCTGTTGGCCCAAGAAAGAAAAATGACGCTATAGGCTGGCCGGCTTTACTTAATCCCGATCGCGATTCCAGTATAGAACTTGCTACGGTAGCGATACAATGGTCCTGGCCTATAACCCTTTGTCTCAGGACATCTTCAATATTATTAAGCTTCTGCTTTTCTTCTTCCTGAAGCTTACCTACAGGGATACCCGTTTTTTTAGCAATAATGAGCGAAAGATCAAAAGGTTCTATATGAACCCTTTTATCCAAAGCCCGGGTTTCTAAAACCGTAATCATTTGTTCAATATGACTTAACAATTCTTTGGAAGTTGCGGTATCATCGACTTTATTTTCGGTTTCCTCTGCACTAACAATAAGAAACGAGGTTTTTTTAGTTAAATCGGTCAAAAACCAGTTCGCTTCCTGTAGAAGTTCTTCTTCGGTCAGATTATTTTTGTTAACCTGAAGTGTTTCGAGTTGGGTTTGCAGTGCTTGTTTTTCCTTTAAAAAAGTTTCACCCGAAGTTTTAAGGACAGACATGGTATGGTCAATCAGGTTAATAGCTGATTCAGGAAGGCTTTTTTCTTTTAAATATCTTCTTGAAAGGCGTATGGATTCCCGTATCGTTTCTTCATCAATGTGTATCTTATGATGCTCCTGATATAGTTTTATGGATTCTTTAATCATCCGGAACTGCACTTTGTCTTCGGCCTCTTCTAGTTTCAATACTTCAAACATACCGGCAAGGCCTTGTTCTTTTTCTATTCTTTTCGTGAATTCATCAATAGTTGAAGTAGCAATAATAGTAAGGCCTCTCGCCAGTTCTGACTTTAATACATTGGAAACACCAGAATCCCCTCCGTTTTTGTCTAATAAAGTATGGATTTCTTCTATGATCAAAATTGTTTTCGGAAAACGTTTGAGTTCCTGGATGCAATTCCGTAACCGGTCTTCAATTTCTCCTTTATAGGTTGCGCCGGCAATGAGCGAGGATAAATCAAGTTCAAAAAGCTGTACTTTATCTAAAACTTCCGGCACCTGATTTTCAATAACATTCAGGATAAAATGATCAATAAGTGTAGATTTCCCGATGCCCCTGTCGCCAATAATTAAAACATTTGGTTTAGAAAAGCGGCAAAGGATTTCTTTCATAGTATTAAGTTCAGACTCCCGCCCGATAGCAATACGGTGTTTTTTATTTTTCTCTGTATTCTTATTAATACAGTATTTACTTAAAAACCCTTGTGCAGCATTAGGAGAATTGGTACTATTGGTGCTCTGGAAAGGGTCATTATCACTAACCAGCAAATCGTCTAACAATTCATTTCTGGAAATAGGATATGTTTTCATCTGCTCGAAACTAAAAGCGACACCAGGAGTACTCAAAGCAACTACGATACAATACAAATCAATTTCATTTTTCTCTAATAATACCCGTACGGATGCTGCTTCATTAATGACTTTATCAATCAGGTCAGCAGGTTCCGGAATATAAGATTGTGTAGATTTAGGTTCATCTTCCATTCTTACTTCTGCCCATTCATCAAGATAATAGACATCTTTACCCATTTTCTCCAACTCTTTGAGTAGCGTTAAATCACGATTTAAAATGGCTTTAAGTAAATGGGAGGCCGTATAATATTTATTAAAGTTGCCTTTGGCAATTTTTTTGGCAATTTCAAAAGCACTGATTACTTCCTGATTTAGTACTTGTTTAGTATCCATATTTATTTATTTTATTAATCTTTAACCCAAAGAAGGTATTTCTTGACTTTATAATTAATACTTAATCCAATAATACAATTGTTGGTTTTGTTTTTATTAAGCCGTATGGATTGAATTTTTATTTTTTTATTTTTTATGGCTTCGCACAACTCTGCAAATGTGAGTAAAACATTTTCGTTTTTTACTACCGGAATATCAAAATCATCACATAGATATTCAGCAAAATCATCTTTTACTTTACTCCCTGTGGTTACTTTACCTAAAAGTATTTCAAACTGGTCTTCGGATATTTTAGGGGCCATTTTTGCCGTTTTGATACTATCTTTTTTAGATTCTGCTTTAGCGGCTACAGGAATATATCTGATCATGTCGTCTAAGGGATCTTTTTGTACAGGACCTTTAGGAAGAGTAAAGGCACTTACCGGTTTTTCAGGTTCGTAGGAAGAGAGGCCTAGTGGCGGCGGGCTCCTCATATCACGGGGATGTACAAATACTGCCTTTCTTGTCACACTACGGTAGCGTCCGTTAACTACTAAAGTAACTATTTTTTCACCTGGTGTTTTATATGTATAGACAGCATTCTGAGTAATGTGGTCAATAGCCTTGTTTTCACCAAATCCCCATTCCCATGTTTGCCCATCTTCTTTAACTCCCTGAAAGTAAGCAGGCTTTCCTACGGTAATTACTTCGGGTACTACTATTTTGGCCATTTCTGATTTATCGACCAGGTATTTATCTTCAATAGTAATATATTTAGAATGCTCACAGGTACCGTTAATGATTAATTTGACCTCGTACTTTCCCGGCTTTTGATAAATATGGAAAGTATGCATCCTCTTGTCTGTAAGGCTTCCGTCGCCAAAATCCCATTCCCAGGAACGTGCTTTATTAGTCTTGTCCCTGAATTCTATGGATTCTTCCGTCTGAAAATTATCTGATACAATATATATCTTAGCATCCTGACATTCGGTACGCCGGAAATATTCATACAGGAAGAAAACCAAAGCTATTAATAAAAATGAAAGGAAAAACAGCGTTATTTTTGAATCAAAAAAACTTTTTTTCATAAGTTTAAAGGTATATAGCTATTGAAAAGTGTTATTTATAGTATGTGTTAAATGATTACAAACAAATCTATACTATTTTTCATATAATACAAATTTTTTTAGTCATAATTTAAGCTTTATAACTAAATTTATCGTTTATCATAAGAGTATTTATAAAAATAATTTTTTTTTCTTACAACTTTAACTTTTTTTAAATAAAAAAACATATTTTTGTTTTAATAAATCGTAAAACCGTAATGAAATATTTTTTAACCTGGATGTTTTTTACTATACTATTTACTAGTTGTAGTAATAAATATATCTCTCAAGTACCTTTTAAGTACAGTTATAAAGACGATGCTATAAAAAGGCAGTTTGATCATGAAAAGGAGGTTGTTAAAAATGAATCTATAGTAAATGATAATCCTGAGAACCTTAGTGACGATATTCTAAGGCTAAAAGAAAAATATGCTATTATTACTGCATCCACACCAAACAAAATAACCAACTACAAATTATATCAGTATGTCGATGAGTGGATAGGGACTCCAAACAAAGACAATAGTCTTTCAAAAGACGGTTTAGATTGTGCCTACTTTTTACAGTCCCTTATGACAGACGTTTATGGCGTTACACTTCCTAAAAACCCTGCCGGAATGTTTAAATCAAAATCCATACAATTATTTACAGGGCGTGCATTCTTAGCCGAAGGGGATTTAATCTTCTTTAGGTATGATAAAAACAATCCTATTTCAGATGTAGGATTGTATCTTAATAATGACCGCATCCTGGCTTGTACCAGTAACGGGTTTAATATTTATAATTTTAATGAAGATTATTTTCAGCTGAGATACGTGGCCTCAGGGAGAGTTATTAAAGAAGCAAAAAAATAATATTATGACTTTACATACTTTAGCAAAGCAGGTCGAAGACATTTCTCATGATATCAGAGCAGAAATTATTGTTAACGAACTGATACAAAATAAAAAAATTGCAGCCGATAAAATAATAATTTCTAATGAAGGCCAATTTTCCAGGTCGTACAGGTATGATGTTACTGAGGCAAGTGTTATTGATGATAATTTTGACAGAGAAGAATATATAAAATTGTCTTTGTCCAGAGACAGTTTGTATGACACACTTCCGGAAGGAGTAGTACACAGTTCTTCGTTCGACAGCAAAGAGCGGTCTGTTGCTCAGATGATCGAAGAACATAAAATTTTAAAAGATCAGGAAAACGAAGCGCGCAAATTTTTTAGTCCGTTTGAAAATGAGATATTTAATTACAGAGTAAAAATCGAAAATATAGAAAGGGATTTTCTATATAAATTAAATGGAAGCAAACCCGTAGATTTTTTCTATGATTTTTGGGGATTGTCTCATGATTTTCCACCTAATTTAGTAGCTAAGTTTATTCGGTTACTGCCCTATGCCTATAAAATTATAGGCGACATAGAGCTTTGCTGTAGTTTTTTGTCTACTGTACTAGAAGAACAGGTAGGTTTTGAAAGTCATGGTTATAAAGAGTATTTTGATTCTTCTGAAAACTTTGATTTTGGTGAAAGCAGGTTGGGTGTAGACTTAATCTGTGGCAATAGTTTTATCGATTATTCATTAAACATAACAATACAAATAGGACCAATAGTAAATAATAATTTTTCACAATATATTAATAATGGCCCGATGCAAAAGTTTATTGATTGTTTTTACGAACATTTTTTTCCATTAGAAGTAGAAATTAGAACCATTATATTAATCAATCATGAAGAAGAAGAATTTGACTTCAACAAAACTTCTGTTTTAGGATATTCAACAAGGATTTAGCTATGATAAAGAACCATTTAAGAGATCTTTTAGATATAAAACTTATAATTGCAGTAGTTATTCTAATAGCAATGATTGTTATTTTAACAATGATTTTTAGAGAAAAGGCAAAGGATTTTAAATCAAAATATAAAAGAAAATTTTATATTTATATATTCTCCCTGATGTTTATTTACGCAATAGTAAGTTTTTTAGGTTTTAACAAATTGTTTATTTCTTTAAGAAATGAATTTGTTTTTTATCAGATTGTATCTTTAATATTAGGTGGATTTCATACCTATTTTTATCGTTGGTACCTTAATAAATTCGGTTTATCTACGATAGCATACGAAATGCTTTTTACGCTTATTGTCGTATTATGTTCTGCAATTCCGTTCATACTTATCTTTACGGCATTAAGCGGAATCCATTTAACTTACTTAATGTGTACCCACTTCCTGATATTCTTTTTACCTTCTTTGGTAAATGAACTTTTTAATCTTGTTGTTTCAATACCGCCGAAAACATATTTAACATGGAAAATGCCTGAAAATTCAAATTTATTGCCTGTTCTGGAAGATTCAGAAATGAGGGATATTGTGGTTGTTACACTTTTAATCAAGAAAAATGAAGATGATAGGGAATATTCATCGTTTAGGGCAAAAGGGCCCATAAGGATGGATTTTGGGCGTTTGT
Organism: Flavobacterium sp.; assembly: GCA_036386975.1. Taxonomy (GTDB): domain Bacteria; phylum Bacteroidota; class Bacteroidia; order Flavobacteriales; family Flavobacteriaceae; genus Flavobacterium. Next base: position 7,935 of record DASVUQ010000280.1, read on the forward strand.
TTTACTATGCCATTACCAATTATAATGTGCGTTACCCTTCACAGCCCGTAAAGCTATCATTTAATGACGGGCCTTGCGACTGGGTGTTCCATCTTCAGCCCAAATGGCATGAGTCGGCTAAATATGTTGATGCAAGATATACACTCTCTATGAATGGAATTACTGAAAATTCGGTAATTATTTGCCAAAGGGCAAAGGAAACCAAACAAATCCTGAATGATGATAATCAAAAAAGTAATGAATATATTTATGATGTACAAAACACTAAATAATCTTTTAAAATAAACATTATGGTTGAAAAATTAAAGCACTTTCCCGTCAATTGGATTGATGGAATGAAAATTAACAAAAGCCATTTTCTGGATATGCAGGACAATGTTTCTGATTCAATAAATGACGCCATAGGCATTCATACTACATCTTTAAGTTACGGATTATTAGATACCGGAAATAAAAATATGGAGTCTGTAAAAATTACATTATCATTAGATAACCACAAACTCTTAAAAGTAAAAGCCGAAGAATGCCACGCTATAACACCAAACGGGTCCAGGATTGAGATCAGCAGGAGCAGTACAGATATTATTGATCTGCAGGTACCTTACCCTGAGGATACATATACTATTAAAGACGGTGAACAGCAGGTACTATTGGCCTGTATATCTGTAAATTCATCTAAAAGAGTACCTTTTGGAGAACCGGACCCGGAAGAAGTACCTCCTCGTTATCCTTATACGCAACCGGTATATAAACTTCATTTAATTAAAGAAGAAGATTTCCGTTCAGGGATTGGCTATGGAGGGTATTATTTAGCTCTTGGTAAAGTTATTGTAGGTGAAAAAATTGTATTAGACGAGAAATATATTCCCGCTTCCGTAACAGTAAGCAGCCATCCGGAGCTTGTAAGTACACAGTCGAAGATCTCGCATTCATTTGACAAAATCGAAATACTTTCTGTCCAGATTGCCCAAAAAATACACAGAAACCAGCAAACAGGCGAAATTGCGCGAATGATGTTAGGTCTGGCTGATTGTATGATCCATTATTTTGGGAATTCCATGACACAATTCAGATGGTTCACACTGCATCAGCCACCTGCCTTAATGTTGAGTTATGTTGTTTCATTAGCAAGATTAATGAAAAATCTTATGGATTCAAAGTCTGGGGCGGGCAAAGAAGAATTATTAAACTATTTTGCAGAATGGTGTGATCTTTCTCAGGGTGATTTTGAAACGTTGTTTACCACTGTTATCAATACAGATTATGACCATGTGCATATAGACAAAACGGTAACAAGAGTAATTAATTTTTTAACTACAGTAGAAGAGTTATTTGAAACATTGAACAGGCTCGATTACATTGGTAAGAAAAAAGAAAACATTGAGCTTTTTGTTGTAGAAACGGACAAGAATGAAAAGAAAATTATCAACCCTAAGCGCCACGATTTTTTCTTAGAAGATTAAACATTAACTAAAACATATTATGGAAGTATTAAATCATAAAGAACGTAAAAAAGCTTATATTGCTTTTATTATTTTTTTCGTAATTACAGTTTCTCTTTTTACAATTGCGGCCCATTTTAATTATTATATGCCAGTAGCCGAAAACAAAGCATTGAAAGCAGAAAATGAAAAACTCGCCAAAGAGTTTGAGTATCAGACAAAATTTGCTATAAAAATAGATAGTGTCAAAACGGTAGTCGATAGTATCAACGCCCCTAAACAGGATAATGATTTCCAGCAGAGGCTTGCTAATGTTATGTTAGCAGACATTTATCAAAAATTTCCAAAAGATACTGCCATCAATAAAAAAATGTATAACAATATTATTTTAGCTTACAAAAAAATTATAGATTATAAAAAAGAAATACGCAGCCTTACCCATAATGCCCAACTTTTGGATAGTTTAAGAGAATCCTCAAATACCTATAAAGCAGAACTTGAGAAAGTAAGGCTTGACCTGGATATTTGCAGGCAAATTTATCAGAATCAATAGACTAAATACAATATTAGATTTGTGAAATAACTTAACTACTATACGGTCGATACTATTTTAATAAATTATCTTATCGCTACAACAACAAAGAAAGCCTTATAAGCTTTCTTTTTTGCAATTAAAAGATGCAGTTTATATAGAAATTATTATGAAATTTAAGTATTTGATACTACAAACCTTATTATAATCCATAAACTTAAATCCTGACCTAATGATCAATTATTTAAGCTATATATCTATTAATTACCTGATTTTAAAAAGTAAAGCTGTCGATTATTTTGGTATAATAATCGTTTTTTGATATAAGCTAATATATTTATAAGAATATACTTAATGTGTGTGTTTTAATCAATTTATAAAAATTGTTAAAAAAATGATATTATTAAATGATAATTCAAAAAATTGGTCTAAAAAACCTATTTAATACAATAAATGTTTAGATAAGTTAAAAATGATTTAAATCTTACAAAATAATTACAATTATAAATTTAAATTACTATATTGGCTACACATCTGAAAATAATACTAATTAAAAACTAAAAATTATGCTTTCAAATTATGGAATTGGAGGAAACGAAGTCAAACTCGATGCTAACGAAGCAATTTCCGAAATACCTCAAAACAGAACCTTAGTGGCACAAAAATTAACTATTGATGCCCCGGTAAAACCTGAATTAGTAGAAGGAGTTACAAGTGTCGAAAAAGTATTTGAACATTTTAAACCGGAAGTTAAAGTAAATTTTGAAGATGCTCAGGGAGTAATTCGCCCGGAATCTTTAAAATTTAAAAACTTAGGTGATTTTGGTGTCAAAGG
>DASVUQ010000281.1:0-3361 GCA_036386975.1 Flavobacterium sp.
GAAAAGCAAAACGATCATCAATAAATAATAGTGTTTACTCATTGCTATCTTGGGTATTAAGAATAGTATCTGTCTCATTTGATCCTGTTTCCCCCGTTTCTCCTCTACCCTTTTTACGAAGTTTTTTATACTGATTATACCCCGAATTGATTTGTTCATACAAAAGTGCCGCTACTTTTTTTGCTCCTCTGTGATTAAAATGCGTATAATCTTTATTGGCCATTACCGGTTCTTGCTGGACCCACCTGGTCATAGAGCCATCACCACCCATTAATGTATAGAGGTTTATAAATCCGCATCCTGTTTTTAAAGCATAATTTCTTTGGGATTTAGTAAGAGGTACAACAGCAGAATCTGTTTTCATTTTCATATCATATTTAGATGATTTATCTGCTGTAGAAACAATTAATATACTAACACCCGGAAAACATTCCTTAAGCCTGTTTACTGTTTTTGTCATGCTTTTATCATACCATGAAAAATCCAAAGTGCCATAATTAAGGACATTAGTACCGTAATGCAAAACAATCAGGTCATATGCCAGTTGCTTCTGAAAAGCCTGCATGAGTGCTACATCAAATTTTGAAATAGGGATACCAGAGTTGCCCCGCTGCGAAAAATTATCCACGTGGACCCCTTTTCCGTCATCAAAATTAAAGCCATATATTGGAATGGACCTTACCTTTTTAAAGTTCACTTTTAGTGATTTCAGTTTGGTGCTAGAGAGTACTATTGTATTTAAAAGATGCTCCGGCACTAAATCTTTTCGGATAGTATCATTTCCGATACGGTATTCGATTTTTCCATTGTAATTATCAGCACTTCCATAAAATAAAGTGGGGTTATTTAACTGTGACGTAAACCTTCCGTCTTTCGCCTTGAATTTTATCCATGCTGGATTTACAGTATCATTGGCGAAAAAAACATGGCCATTAACCCCAAAAGGCCGTATCGGTTTTTTTACATTCAGGTAAGAAAGTGTTTTCCAGTTGCGTGAAAACTGATGCTCTATAGAACTTCGGGAACCTGCAGACTCTGAAGTTATCGATACAAAACCTACTCCCTCTCCCCCAAATTTTTCCTGAAAATTACTTCGGAAATCCTGGACGATCATATCGCCATCTGTCATTGAGTCGCCAAAATAAGCAATTCGGATTTTCCCTTTCTTATTGGTTTCCAGCTGGTATAATTTTTCGAAAAAAGGGATCAGGTACTGGTTGCCGGTGTAATTCTCCAGTTTTTCTTCCGGAAAAGCCATGCCATACGTTTCGTGATAAGTGATTATTCCGTTAGCCAGTGTGTCTTTTATTGCTGCGTTTTTATCTTTTTTTGCAGCATTAACAGCATCAATAAGCATACTGTCAATAAGCACATTTTTTGATGTTCCGGCTTTTTCAGAAAAAATCTTTTTAGGCAATACTTCTTTGACCCCTAAAAAGAACAGGGATGCCAAGAGTAAAATTATAAAGGACTGAAAAAAATAGGATTTAGAATTATTCACTTTAAAAATTTCAATTACACGTTATCACTTACATTCTTTCGGGAACTTCAATACCTAACAAACGAAATGCAGCTGCTATTGTCTCGCCTACTTTTTTTGATAATTGCACCCTGAATATAACTTCATTTTGATCTTGCGCACCTAAAATAGGGACTGCCTGATAAAAGGAATTGTATTCTTTGACGAGCTCATAAGTATAATTCGCTATCAAAGCAGGGCTATGGTTTTGGGCGGCATTCTGAATCATCTCCGGATACAACTCCAATTGTTTAATGAGTTCTTTTTCTTTTTCATGAAGCCTCTCAACTAAAGGTAATACCGATAAATCCAGGTTCCCTTTTCGGATAATGGACTGGATCCTAGCATAAGTATATTGAATAAACGGCCCGGTATTGCCGGCAAAATCCACTGATTCTTCCGGGTTAAAAAGGATTCGCTTTTTAGGGTCTACTTTTAGTATGTAATATTTTAAGGCACCAAGCCCGATAATGCTATATAGTTTGTCTTTTTCTTCTTCAGAATAGTCTTCGAGCTTGCCTAATTCTTCTGCAATGGCTTTGGCCGTAGCGGTCATTTCGCTGATTAAATCATCTGCATCAACAACGGTGCCTTCGCGGCTTTTCATTTTGCCGGAAGGCAAATCTACCATTCCGTAAGACAAATGAAATAAGTTTTCAGACCACTCAAACCCTAGTTTTTTCAGGATCAGAAACAATACCTTAAAATGATAATCCTGCTCGTTACCAACAGTGTAGACCATACCGCCAACATCCGGAAAATCTTTAATACGCTGAATCGCTGTTCCAATGTCCTGTGTCATATATACGGCCGTCCCGTCTGAACGCAATACAATTTTTCTGTCCAGCCCTTCCTGGGTTAGATCGATCCAGACAGAACCGTCGGGGTCTTTTTCGAAAACACCTTTATCTAAACCTACCTGGACCACATCTTTTCCCAGAAGATATGTATTGCTTTCATAGTAATAAGAGTCGAAATCTACACCAAGATTTTTATAGGTTAAAGCAAAACCGTCGTAGACCCATTGGTTCATTTTTTTCCAAAGTGCAATAACTTCGGGCTCACCGGCTTCCCAATCCAGGAGCATTTGTTGTGCTTCCTGAATAATAGGTGCCCGTTTTCTGGCCTCCTCTTCTGTTTTTCCTTCGGCAATTAACTCATTAATCTGATTTTTATAAGCGGTATCAAAAGCAACATAATAATGGCCCACCAGTTTATCTCCTTTTAAACCTGCACTTTCCGGTGTTGCCCCATCACCAAACTTTTGCCATGCCAGCATAGATTTGCAAATATGTATTCCCCTGTCGTTAATAATCTGCGTTTTATATACTTTTCTACCCGAAGCTTTAATGATTTCTGCCACCGAGTAACCCAATAAATTATTACGGACATGCCCTAAATGAAGTGGTTTATTGGTATTCGGCGAAGAGTATTCGACCATAATGGCTTTATTACCAGGCTGTGGTGTTACCATACCGAATGCTGTATCTTCTTTAATGGTATTAAAAAAATCAATGTAATAGGCATCTGCAATAACAATATTTAGAAACCCTGAAATCACATTGAATTTACTCACCTGCTTTACATTATCTACAAGATAATTTCCAATTTTATTGCCCAGTTCGGCCGGATTACTTTTAATTTGTTTCAGCAGCGGAAAAATCACCATCGTAATATCACCTTCAAATTCCTTACGTGTAGCCTGAAATTCCATTTTATCAATAGTAATATTGAACAAAACCTGAGTGGCAGTCTGTATTTCGGGTGTAAGTAGCTGAATCAATGACATGATGATTTTTTTTAAAGAGTGCAAAGATAAATGTAATTCATGGATTTTGGTAT
>DASVUQ010000282.1:0-3583 GCA_036386975.1 Flavobacterium sp.
ATGGCGTACCGTTTACCGCCTGCTTTATAAAATTCAATGTGTGCCTTTAAGGCGTATATTTCCCGATTTAATATTTCAAAAGGCACATAAACAATAAAGTCCAGTCCTGTATCTGCCGTTTCAGCTTCCGTATACACGTACATTGTGCCTTGCTTACTTTCGCTTTCGGTGTTAGTAAAAACATCTTGGGCTTCAGCTTCGGTATAAATATAGGTTGTCGGTTTCTGCTGCCCATTGCCTATATAAATCCGTCTTTGTAACTTATCAAACTCATCATTTAATGAACCACGCAACGAACAAATTTGTCCTGTATGCTCTAGCTTGTATAAGTTCTCAATTCGCCAGTTGTACCAGGAATAATACACCTGATTAATTAGTTTTAATAGTACTTTAATAAAAGCTATCGTAGTGCTGTCCCGCCACTTGGTAGGCAGCATCTCCCCGCCAAATTTGAACCAATTAATATCAAACCACATAAGTTATCGAGTTATAGTTAACAACTTTGAAATAACCGCTTTCCGCTACTTTTGAAATAAATATTGGCTGTGGCGTTCCGTAGCCGTTTGTTTGCGGATTAATCCATGCTGTTTGAGCACTTAAAATGGTCGCATCGATCACCCCCGGTATTAACTGCAATTTATCTACCAATGCCGAAAGCCTTAATTCCCCATTAAATGGCAGCTCTTTCATAAATTGGGCTATAGCATCATTAACCGGATAGTTTGCGTTAGCTATACTCAGCCCATTGGCATCAATTAATAGCGCATCCCGTTTAATTTGAAGGTTTAAATACAATTGATCAGCGGCATAATTGACAATCGTTACTACTACACCCGCTATCCTGAATTCATTTACATAATGTGTAATTGCATCAACTTCTACCGGATCAGTGAATGGAACTAAAATCCCGTTTACTTCGCCTGCTATTTTAAGAATAACACGGCTGCTTTCCGTGGCTTCATTAACTGCTGCATATTTGATAATTTTAGAAGCTGCTATCTGTTCTGCAGTAGCGTTACCATTATTAAAATAATCTTTATCAGGCACCAAAGCAAAACCAAATTGAAATTGCAAAGCCATTGTTCGGTACCAGGATAACCGCCCGGACTTTTGATTAAGGATTTTATTGTCTACCTCAGTTCGATGCTGATCAAAGAGCCCTTCAAAAATCCAAATCGAAACAGCTATTATATAAGTAAAATTTCTAAACACAGCGTATAAACTGGGAGAACTTAACTTAGTCGATAAGACTTCACTTGAGGCGATATCATCTAACATTATTTTGTGTATGGTTGCTAAACTTCTAGCCATGTTATTGTACTATAAAATTATCCTCAATTATCCAAAAACCTATGCCTGAATCGCCTTCAATAATCGCTTTGTTTTCTTCAGTTAAGGCAGTGGCAGGTTGTTTTTTATTCACATTAAAAAAAGTAACTATTTCCTGATAGCCATAATCCAAATTCGGTATTTCTAAAATTTGCCCCGGAACCAAATCCTGTGTTATACTGATATTATTTAAAATGGCAATAGCTAAAACCGCTTCTACTGTTCCAAAATAGCGTACAGCAACATCAAGAAGGGTCTGATTGATTAAAACTGTTATTGGCATGGGTTCTTTTTAAAATTCGATTTTCTTTTTTCAACTCCATAATTTCTTGTTGTTGCAGCTTTATCTTACGGTCTTTTAGCTTTAGTTCCTCCTCCAGCATATCCACTTTCCGGTTCATCAAATCTTCAAACTCTTTATAGCGGGTCTCATAGCGTTCTTTTAAATCATCTAAAATTTCTTTGTAATGACCTGATAGCTTAATATCGTTATCAATGGCAGTGGCTTCGGCATTTTCTTTAGCTTGTAATACTTCCATTTTATATTTGCTTTTTGCAAATGCAAATGTGAAATAACCCGTGCCTGTAATTGCCGTTAGAATCGAACCGATAAAAAATACTACTTCATTCATTATACTTAAATTTCAATGTTTAAATTTTCAATCCCGTTACTGGTGTCAATAACAGGATTGGCATACCCGTCCATATTAAGCTGGATTTTTAAATCTCGTTTAAACTCATCGGCTGTTATGGTTCTTTTGATATAATTGATAGCCCCTAGCCCTATTTGTGGAAATTCTTTTATTTCTCCCGGTTGCAGGTCTATAATGTCCTCAACATGTTGCTGATCGCTTTGTCCGGTTGCAAAATCGCCATTAGCAAAAGTCAACCCCCCATTTTCGTCCCTTAATATATCCTGTCTCATTTAATTTATAGTTCCGGTTCCAGTTCCTGTATGGTTGGTAGCCGTTCCTGTAGTGGTAACATTTACGTTTACAGTTCCGGATTTTATAAATTCCTTTATTGCCAGCATCAATTTCTCAGCATAAGCAACTTTAGCAGTTGCATAGTCAGTCGCCTGGATCATTTCGTCCTGTAGGTCGATTATTTTTTGTTTGAACTGATTTTCGTTTAGTGCCATTAGCTTAGTAATTGATTTGTTTTTGTTTTGAGTTCTTGAAAAATCGCTTTGTCTGTAGCTGAAAATTGGCCTGGCCCTGATGGAGTGGTAATAATTGCTCTATCCAGTTGATCAAATCCATCATTTAAAATTGATTTAAGGCTTATATTTCCTGTTTTAATCGAAAATTTACCATCCTTCATTTCAAACAACTGGCTACCTATTTTTATGGTTATCTTATCAATTTCTGATACCCGGGCAACAAACATGGAATCGGAATCGTCTAACCTTGCTATTACTACTTTTGAACCCTCTTTAGGATATATAGTAAACTGACTCTCTAAATTGTCAATGATAGCGTTTAGCCTCACTTCTTCGTAATTATCAACCGTACAGGTATTGCCTTCAACAGCTTTTACTATTCCTACACTAAGCGTGAACTTTTTCCGTTTTTTACCTAGCGCAACAATAGCCTGTTTTAAAAATTCCTCTGCTTCAATCATAGCTTATAACTTAATGTATTGGCCCGTTTAATCCCATCGGTACCATTGACATCAATAGTAACCGCTTCAATAAAATACCTTCCGTCCTGATGCCTGTCTTCATAATAAGGCCGGTATAATTGTGCTGCATCACCCGGTTTGGTTCTTGGATAACACCAACCGTCCAAAGTACCTTCGAAGCCGTCGTTAGTTGCTATTTCAAACCTTGAATCCAACCATTTTTGCAGCTCGGTTTTACTCATGTTCGGCCAAAGCTTTATGGCTGTTTCATTGCCTCCCTTTTCGCCTTTAAATAATTGCAGGACTGAACCGTTTGCCTGTTTGCTTTCTACTGTCATATACAATGGTTTGGCTGTTTCTAAAAACTTTAAACTGCTTCCTTTGCGTACATTTTCACTAAAATTGTAATTATGTACCGTTTCGGCTTTAAAATCGACAATCGTTCCCACACATAGCGTAGTTGGATTTTTAAAGTAAGCCCTGATCCCTGCTTTTTCCCGAAGTTCTTCCAGGACATTGTATGGCGTAGCATCTTCAATTAGCCATTTGCCGATGCTGTAATCTGCATTACATTCAATTGTATACTTTGACGGCAAAACAACCTTTAAAATATCTATAAGCCTTCCGGACT
>DASVUQ010000283.1:0-7129 GCA_036386975.1 Flavobacterium sp.
AATTAATAATTCTTTTTCTTATCTCAATTACTCTTTACCAATCAGGGGTTCCTGTTAAACCTTGTACTTTTCTACGCACATAAAATGATCTGCCTTCTTTTTTTGCAGCAGAAAAATCTATTTCATTTACATCTTCGCGAACAAATAATATGCTATCATTTTTTACGATAGCATACATTTTATTGTAATAAGGAGTAGTGCCAAACTGGCCACCAACCCTAAACTCTTCCATTTTTAACCTCTTATCTTCTAATTCGTAATAACCAATACTCCCATATCCATTTATGTTATTCATATCCTGCAAAGTCAATTTTTCTGCATCAGCGATACCCCTATAAAACCTTCCATTAGCAAAAAACCTGATAAAAAATTCTTCTTTTCTTGCTTCGTCACCGTAATAAATAGTTGCCTCATGTACATATACCCCATTGGTATTGATTACATCATTGTTCTTTAATTGGTAGGGAGGGTTTGCCAATTTAAACTTTGGCCTTTTTGGTCTATAACCACCATATTCATTCTCATGATAGCTTTTGCAGCTAGTAAAGATAAGGAAAATGAAGCCCATTAAAATCGAAACCCGCCCCATACATCTATACTTTTATATTTGTACTCGAACTTAAAATCTCTAATTTTTTTATGGATAAAATTTTGTAGCCAGGCATCTCCAATCACATCAAAGGTTATATCAGCCCCATTATTATTGATCCTTAAATAGGTCGATGCCATATTCAGTCTTTTTTGATATGGGTCTTGCTGATGGAATTTACCTCTTGTTAAAATTAATAATTCTTTTTCTTATCTCAATTACTCTTTACCAATCAGGGGTTCCTGTTAAACCTTGTACTTTTCTACGCACATAAAATGATCTGCCTTCTTTTTTTGCAACAGAAAAATTTACTTCATTTACATCTTCGCGTACAAATAATATACTATCGTTTTGTATAATGGCATACATTTTATCATAATAAGGAGTATCCCCAAATTGGCCACCAACTTTAAAAGTTTCCATTTTTAATTTTTTACCTTCTAATCTATAATAACCCACCCTATTATAGTCGTATTTTCCATTTAAATCCTCTAAAGTTAATTTTTCTGCATCAGCAATACCCATACAAAATCTTCCATTAGAGAAGAATCGCATAAAAAATTCTTTTCTTAGTTCGTTATTATTAATACTTGCTTCTTCTACATACACCGCAGAGGTATCTATTATATTATTACTCTTTAATTGATAGGGCGATTTTGCCATTTCGAACTTTGGTTTTTTTGGCCTGTAACCCCCATTTTGATTTTGGTAGTAGCTATTGCAGCTAATAAAACTAAAAAAAATAAATCCTATCAAAACCGAAACCCGCCCCATACATCTATACTTTTATATTTGTACTCGAATTTAAAATCTCTAATTTTTTTATGGATAAAATTTTGTAACCAGGCATCCCCAATCACATCAAAGGTTATATTAGCACCATCGTTATTGATCCTTAGATAGGTCGATGCCATATTCAAACTTTTTTGGGAAGGGTCTTGTTGATGAAATTTACCTCTTGTTAAAATTAATAATTCTTTTTCTTTTTTGTTCATATTTAAATTTAAATCTTTACCAGTCAGGAGTGCCTGTTAAACCTGCCATTTTTTGGCGAATATAGATAACACAATTTTGGTCGTTAGGAATGGGTAAATCCTTAATATCTAATTTAGGATTAATAAAAAAATAAATACTATCATTCTTAATATAACCATAATTTTTAGTGTAGTAGCCAACATTACCTCTTGCTCCTCCTAACGTTACTGTATATAATTCAATTTCTATTTTATTTTGATTTAATTTAAAATATCCTATTGAACCATATTTATTAAAATTATTTAATGTAGTTAAAGTTAATTCAGGTTTTTCTATTTCATTTCTTCCTTCATAACAGCGGCCGTTACTAAAAAATATAAAATAAGAGATTATTTTTCTTGCTTCTTCTCCATAAAAAACTGTTCCTTCTGACACATAGACTGAAGCTGTATCAATCAAGTCTTGCTCTTTTAATTGATATGGTAATTTAGCAAATTCAAACTTTGGTCTTTTTGGTCTGTAACCTCCCTTTTCGTTTATGTAGTAATTTCTACAACTAGATAATGAAGAAAAAAATAATAATATTAAAATCGAAATCCGCCCCATACATCTATACTTTTATATTTGTACTCGAACTTAAAATCTTTAATTTGTTTATGAATAAGATTTTGTAGCCAGGCATCCCCAATTACATCAAAGGTTATATTAGCGCCATTATTATTGATACGTAAATAGGTCGATGCCATATTAAGGCTCTTTTGATAAGGCTCTTGCTGATAGAATTTGCTCTTGTTAAAATTAATAATTCTTTTTCTTATCTCAATTACTTTTTACCAATCTGGGGTTCCTGTTAAACCTTTTACATTTCTACGGACATAAAATGACTTGTTATCTTTTTTTACAGCGGAAAAATCTATTTCATTTAGATAGTCACTTACAATAAATATAGTATCATTACTTATAATAGCATTCATTTTATTATAATAAGAAGTGGTGCCAAATTGGCCGCCAACGATAAATTCTTCCATTTTTAACTTCCTACCTTCCAATTTGTAATAACCAATACCCCCAAACTTATTTAAATCGTTCATAACTTTTAAAGTTAACTTTTTTTCAAAAATCTCTGGACTACCGAAATAACATCTTCCATTAGCAAAAAAACGAATAAAATATTCTTTTTTTCTTGCTTCGTCACCATAATAAACAATTGCTTCCTGTACATATACCGCATTAGTATCAATTATATCATTGCTCTTTAGCTGATAGGGCGGATTTGCAAGTTCAAACTTTGGGTTTTTTGGCCTGTAAGCCCCGTATTTATTTTCATAATAACTTTTGCAGCTAACAAATAAAAATATTATAATTAATACTAAAATCGAAATCCGCCCCATAAATCTATACTTTTATATTTGTACTCGAACTTAAAATCTTTAATTTGTTTATGGATAAAATTTTGTAGCCAGGCATCCCCAATCACATCAAAGGTTATATTAGCACCATCGTTATTGATCCTTAGATAGGTCGATGCCATATTCAAACTTTTTTGGGAAGGGTCTTGCTGATGGAATTTGCCTCTTGTTAAAATTAATAATTCTTTTCCTTTTTCTTCATAGCCAAATTTAAATTTTTACCAATCTGGGGTTCCTGTTAAACCTTTTACTTTTCTACGAACATAAAATGCCTTGTTGTCTTTCTTTGCAGCAGAAAAATCTATTTCATTTAGATCTTCGTCTACCATGAATATTGTATCATTATCTATGATCGCATTTCTTTTATTGTAATAAGGACTATCAACAAATTGCCCACCAACTCTAAACTCTTCCATTTTTAACTTCTTATTTATTAATCTATAATACCCAATACCTCCGAATTTATTTAAATCGTTCATAACTTTCAAAGTTAACTTTGTCTCAAAAATTTCTGGACTACCAAAATAGCATCTTCCGTTAGAAAAAAATCGGATAAAAAATTCTTCTTTTCTTGCTTCATTACCATAATAAATAATTGCTTCCTGTACATATACAGCATTGGTATCAATTACATCATTGCTCTTTAGTTGATAAGGTGGTTTTGCCAGTTCGAACTTTGATTTTTTAGGCCTGTAAGCCCCATATTCATTTTCATAATAACTTTTGCAGCTAATAAAGGTAATAAAAATGAATACTATTAAAATCGAAATCCGCCCCATACATCTATACTTTTATATTTGTACTCGAACTTAAAATCTTTAATTTGTTTATGAATAAGATTTTGTAGCCAGGCATCCCCAATCACATCAAAGGTTATATTAGCACCATCGTTATTGATCCTTAGATAGGTCGATGCCATATTCAAACTTTTTTGGTAAGGGTCTTGCTGATGGAATTTGCCTCTTGTTAAATTCAGTAGTTCTTCATTGAGTTTTTCTAATTCGAATTTTTTTGAAAATGTATCTTTGTTAGAATTTTTAATTTCTTTTATTTTGTCTACCAATTCTTGTCTCTTCTCTTCTTGTAGAATACCTTTTTTTAGAAAATCTCCTGAAAAGTTCTGATAACCAAATTCCATAAAGGGTGTTACAAATGTGATACCGCCGGTCCATCCTTTATCTGTTGCGCCACCACGGTACCACCTTCTGCTATCATTATTAGAGCTTACGTTTACATCGGCTACTCTAAAACCGATCATGCCTTGCCGCTGTATCTGGCTAAATGAAAATTTGCCTTCATTGAGTGCAGAATTCCAGGTAAGCAACTGGCCATCATAGCCTACCGACATATTAAAATCGTTTTGTAGCGGGATTGGCGAATCGTAATTTAATGAATACGACTGTAACGGTATATCATGGCCTGTGCCTATTACAAAGTTGGCCGAGGCGGTAACGTCTACCACTAAATCTTTATTCCCGTGGGCAGTACCCAAACCGCTATTGTAGGCGGAAACATGCATAGAGGCGGAGCCGGAAAAATTCCCTGAGCGTCGCCCGTACCCTACGTTGACACCGGCCTTAACCCTGATTTTATAACTCAACTGTATCTGCAACCCTACTGTTACCATAAAACCGCTTCCCGGTTGGGGGCAGGGATCGCAATTGTTGCTATTGGATTGTACGGTCTTTGCCCAGTTGTTCATGTTGGTCATGATATTGTTTTTTAGGTTGGTCTCTAAAAAACTAGTGTTCCCATTCCTTTCAAAATCGGAGACAGCAAAGCGTAAGGCACTGCCCAGTTCGTTTTTGATGGAACTTGTACTTAAAATGTTAGTGGTTGCCATAATGGTTTGTTTTAAAATTAATACTATACTACCTAATACTCTCGACAAAAAGCTGTATATGATGGTTTTAGAGTATAAATATAAATAAATATCTTACTAAATACAATTTTAATCGTTAAAATACATAAATTTTTTTTTGCATAGTGTATTTATAGGCTTTGTACTATGCCTGTATGGCATTTTTGCGTAAAACAAAACCGCCTGTAATTTTTTGTAGGGGCTTCTGCTGGGGCGAGCGTCCCGCTCGTGCATTCATTTAAATTATGCTCTATATTTCTAAAATTTTATAATCCTGTTTGTGTTCACGAGCGGGACGCTCGCGCCAGCATTTGCCGGTATTTGCACGCGGGCATTGGAGAATTTCTTTAGGATAAACAAAAAACGGCCCGGAGCCGTTTTTTGTTTATACATCTTCTTCGCTTTTTTGCCCCGGATTGCTCCAGCTGGCGCGAGCGTCTCGCTCGTGCTCTCTATCTAAATCCAATTAATATCTATTTCTAAAGCTGTATATCATTTTTCATAGTTTGTGTTCACGAGCGGGACGCTCGCGCCAGCTGGAGATGTGGCTTTTGTTTTTATTGACTTTGTTGGTGTCACGGGCAAGATGCTCGCGACAGTCGGGATTAAATAATTAAATTATTTAAGATTCAAATAATAACTCTTTTTTTAATAATTTCCAATAATTATTTTCTTTTATAAAAAGTTCTATAAAAACAACTCTACTATGTCCAACTGATTTTGAAACAATTAAAAATGCTTTATTTTTATTAATCTTAAAATTTTGAATTTCAATTTCTCCTACATATTTATTCGATTGGTTTTTATATTCCTGATTTAAAAAGATATTATATTTGCCTATTTTTTTTGGAAAATCCGTACTTATAATAAACTCCGAGTAATTATTATTGTTTAAAATATCCTGAAAGGCTATTTTTAGATCTCTATTTTCATTAAAAAAAGAATCTATATCTTTCTGAAGCCTTTCATTGTAAACAATAGTGTCAGCTAATTTAACAGATAAATTTGAGTACAGAACAGCATCCTTTATAGTTTTATTAGGCAAAGGAGGTAAAGGTCTAAATGAACCTTGCTGATAAGCAATAGTATCTACAATAGTTAAGAAATTATTTTCTATAAACTTCTGTTGTATATTGTAATCTTTTTTACAAGATGTAAATAAAAGTACAATAATAAAAAGCTTAATTACGCTATTAATATTTAAGTTTCCAGCCATTTTTTTTATATAAATCGTTTGCATTTCCTTTCTCTACTGATTCTCCAAAAGCATCTCTTTCAAAACCCCACCCATATTCGTATGTTCTATCTAAACCATTTTTTATTCTACCATAGTGTACAAATTCGTGAAGTATTGTGGCAATAATCAAAAAAGATGTTCCCTGTATTGTTTCGTTTAATTTGGCAGTTTCTAAACCGTTTACCCATTTCAGATTCACTTTTATACCACTTCCAGATCTAGGAGTTTCTCCGTATTCAGTATCCATTATTTCAGCAAGGAGAGTAACACCATTACCATATTCTAATTGATTTAATACTTCCATTGTTGAATACCCAGAATAGTATGATAAGTAGTATAGGACATCTTTATTTTCTTTTACATAATTATAAATTTGACCAACTGCTTTAGTTAGTCGAGGATATTTTTTCTCATAATCTCCATTTGGAAACTTAATATCTTCCAATTTACCCTTATTACCTGCATTTTCAGTTTCAGATGTTTCATTTTCATTATTTGATTTTTCACTTCCATCCGCATTCAAACCTTGACTTGCTAATGCAGTTTCAAAAGATACTTCTTTACCTTTATCATTTACATATTTTCCAGTATCCCAGTCATAGTGTTCTCCGCTTAAACCGCTAGGGTCAGACCAATAAATAGGATTGTTGTTGAATGCTGTATATGTAGATTGTCTGTAATGTACTATTGGATCAATAGAAGTAAACCTAGCGATAGCTGGATCGTATTGCCGAAAGTCCATTGCATACAGGTTTAACCCTAATTCATCCTGTAATTCTTTACCATTGAACTTATATTTACTTGGATTATAACCGTTTACCACAGAGTTATACCCCTTGTGTTTCAATCCAAACGGATAATAATTGTCTTCCTCTTTAATCTCACTTGCCGTTACCCGGCCGTCATTGTTATTGTCGCTATAACTGAGCCTGTTGTTGCCCAGATGGTCTTTGTACTGGTAAATATAAGAAAAAATTCCAGCGTTATAAGCAACATAACCTTCAGGCTGGGAGAAAAATTTTAATTCGAATGGCCGTAATAAAGACGATTGTTCATAA
>DASVUQ010000284.1:0-10491 GCA_036386975.1 Flavobacterium sp.
CTCCATATTCCCCTGATTTAAACCCTATAGAAAAGAAATGGGCACAGGCAAAAAGTATCAGAAAAAAACTCAGATGTGATCCTTTTGAACTTTTCGCTAATTTTATAACATGACAATAGATTTTGAGTTAGCTATATATCCACAGGGATATTAAATGCACAGGCTGTTAGAAGAAGTGGCATTTATAGATTTACTTATACCGTAGCTGCAAGCCCGGAATGTGTAGATAATACCGCTACAATAACGGTTACTATTGGTGGTTATGCCGGGGTTTCGGGGGCAGATAATTCTATTTGTAGTGATGTAGGTGAATACAATCTGTTTCAACTTTTTAATGGAAATTTCCTGAACCCTCAATCTAACGGAATTTGGTCTGATGATGATAATTCCGGGGCTGTGTCAGGAAATATATTAAATGTCGAAGACATTATTGGTAATCTGGACCAAATAACGCTACGGTTTACTTATAGGGTTCCGGCTATTGGGTCTTGTCCCGAATCTGTAGCTGCTCAGGCCAGTGTTACTATATTCAGGGCAGCCAGGTCGGGTATACCATCTAATTTAATATTATGTGACACACAAGTATCAGCTTATACCAATCTGGATTTAAATGATCTTCTTATTGGTGAAGATGCTAACGGCAGATGGTCAGATATCAATAATCCTTCAACTATGGAATTAACAAGTCCAACGGACCGTATTATAAATGTACAAAATATTGGAGTAGGAATTTTTTCTTTTGTATATACGGTACAGCCAAAAAGCCCGATTTGTACACCAAGAAATACTGTAGTAAGAGTTATTGTTGAAAAGTTATTAGACTTTACAGGGGCCACTTTAGTCATAAACGAAGATATTTGTGAAGATGAAATTAGTACTGCTTTCTACTCTGCAATTCTAACACAAGGTGCACAAAATATCCCGGATGGTGTGTACGACGTTACTTATGAAGTTTCCGGACCTAACAGGACAGTTACCAATACAGTAAGGGCTTCTTTCAATAATGGTATTTTAAATTTTACTTTAGGTTCTGCATTGTTCAATAGGGTAGGTACTTTTACTGTAAGGATTATAAGTATAAATAATGCAAATAGTTTTTCTATTAATCTAAATGGTTTTCCTGTCTGTAACAATATAATCAATGATCTTTTTGATGTTCTTCATGTTTATCCATTACCGGTTCTTAACGCCCCATTAAATATTGTTCCGATTTGTCAGGGACAAGATGCCATAGTATCTTTCTCTGTAGCAACTAATTTACCTGATGGGGATTATAGTATTACTTACAACCTAACAGGTAATAATACCGCTAACGATCAAACTGCGGTAATTAATGCTACAGGTGGAGTACTTAGCGGTTTTACTATTCCGGCCGGTTTAATTCCAAATCCGGGCAATACAACTATCACCATTACCACAATTCGTAATTTAATCACGAATTGTAGTAATGTTGTAACTATTGCCCCTTATCAATTCCTTATTAATCCCATACCGGTTACCACTAATTTGTCGGTATCGGTTACTGGTATTTGTCAAGATGAACCCGTACAAGTACGACTTTCAGGATTAAACAACCTCAGCAGTATTACGGTTAACTATAACCTATCTGGGGCTAATACTGCCAATAATCAGACAGCTGATTTAGTAGTTAATTCCGGAAACGGAAGTTTTATAATACCACCATCATTAATTACTAATACAGGGCCAACAACTATTTCCATTATATTCATAACGAATACAATAACTACCTGTGGAAGTGCTGCAAATAGCACAGCTAACTTTATAATTAACCCTATTCCCGCAGCACCTGTTGCCAATAATGCCGTTTTTTGTGAAGCAGAAAATGCAACTGTAGGTAATTTGCTGCCCAATGGCATCCAGTATCAGTGGTTTAATGCTGCAAATGCTACTTTGCCATTATCTAATAGTACAAGTCTCGTTACAGGGAATTATTATGTAAAAGAAATCAATACATTAACAGGATGTACCTCTCCGGCGGCTATGGTTACTGTATCAATAAATCAAGTAGATAGGCCCACCTTAAACCCCTTAGGACAAAATTTTTGCGGAGCTGAAAATCCTACCATTCAAAACTTAACAAATAATACCTCATCAAATAACACAGTGATCTGGTTTGATTCGGCTACAGGCGGTAATCAGTTACCGGCAACTACCTTGCTTCAGGATGGTGTTACCTATTATGCGTTTGGTTTTTCTAATATAACAAATTGTTTTTCTGTAAATGGATTGCCGGTTACTGTATCGTTAACAAATTGCGATGTGGTGCCTAACTTTTTTATTCCGGACGGGTTCTCGCCTAACGGAGATGGAGTAAACGATACTTTTACCATTCCTGATATTGAATTTATTTACCCAGATTATTCATTAGAAATTTATAATAGATACGGGAACTTAATGTTCAAAGGCAATAAAAATAAACCTGATTGGGATGGTAATAATTCACAATCCAACCTTATTGATGCTATGGCACCAAACGGAGTTTATTTTTATGTGCTTTACTATAATAAAGGTACAATTCCACCGAAACAAGGGCGGCTTTATTTGAACAGGTAATATTGTTTATTATTCTAAACTAATCTTAAATGAAAAAAATAATATTATTTGTAAGCTTTACTTTTTTTATAAATACAATCCAGGCACAGCAAGATCCTGAATACACACAATATATGTATAATATGAGTGTCGTAAACCCGGCGTATGCAACAGCACAACCCGCTATGTTAGATATAGGGCTATTATACAGGACACAATGGGTAGGAGCTGTTGGCGCACCAAAGACTGCTACTTTTTTTGGGCATTCCTCTTTAAGCAAAAAAGTAGAAGTGGGGCTTTCTGTTATTTCTGATGATATTGGTGAAGGTGCAAAAAAAGAAAACAATTTCTTTGCTGATTTTGCTTATGTGCTGGAATTCAACAAAAACCATAAACTTTCATTAGGATTGAAAGCCGGCTTCTCTTCTTTTGAAACCAATTTTAATGGTTTTAAACTCGAGAGTGGTAATGTACAAACAGATCTTGCTTTTTCTGAAAATATAAATATTTTTCGGCCTAATTTCGGAATAGGTGCTTTTTATTTTACCGATCAATATTATGTTGGGTTATCCGCTCCTAATTTAATTCCGTCAAAACATATTGAAGAGCGTTCCGGTATAAATGCCTTAGGATCAGAGGATATTCATGTTTTTTTAACAGGCGGTTATGTTTTTGATCTATCTGATTCTTTTAGGTTCAAACCGGCGTTCATGAGCAGGATAGTAGCTGGTGCCCCTTTAAGTTTTGATGTTACTGCTAATGTTTTATACAATAATACATTTGAACTTGGTGCTGCATACAGGGTGGGGGATGCTATTAGTATTTTGATGAATGCAAATGTTACCAGAGATATCAAAGTAGGGTATGCCTACGATTATACCCTATCGAATCTGGGACAATTTAATTCGGGCACTCATGAATTTTTTATACTGTTTAATTTAGACTTACTCGGCAAAGGATATGATAAATCACCAAGGTTCTTCTAAAATGAAAAATATGAAAAACATATTCGCTATTATTGTCTTTGTTTTCTCACTATCATTGGTACAGGCACAAAACCGGGATATGAAAAGGGCAAAGCGGTATTTTGACAGGACCTATTACAGTGAAGCTATTCCCTTGTATGAAGCTATTGCTGAAAAAAATACAACAGCAGAAGTAATTAAGAACCTCGCAGATAGTTATTATTATACTAATGAATTAAAAAAAGCACAGAAGTATTACCGTTTCCTGATTAAAAATTATAGTAAAGACCTAAACGAAGAATACTATTTCCGGTTCTCACAAACTTTAAAAGCTTCAGGGAATTACGATGAGACCAATGATGTAATGAAAGCGTACTTTCAAAAATCAAGTAATGATACAGCCTTAGCTAACTTTGAAAAACAAATCAAAAAACTTGAAAATATTTCAGCAATAGGCGCAAGATTCGAGATTAAAAATTTAGCTGTAAATACACCTCAATCCGAATTTGGGGCTTTGATGTTAGGTGATAAATTGATTTATGCAGGAGTGAAGAAAATTCCGGGTACGTTTGATAAAGTTTATAAATGGAACAACGAAGGGTATCTGGATTTAGTTGCTGTTCCCGTAAAAGATAGCGATACAAAAGAGGCAATGGTCAATTATTTTGCAAAAGAATTAAATACCCCTATGCATGAGTCAAATGCTGTTTTTACAAAAGATGGGAAAACCATGTATTTTACCAGGAATAATTATAAAAATGGGCAAAGAAAGAAGAATAATAAAAAAGTATCCACCCTTCAGATCTTTAAAGCAGAATTAGTAAATGGTAAATGGTCCAATATAAAACCACTGCCTTTTAATAGTGACAATTACTCTGTTGAACACCCCGCTTTAAGTAACGATGAAAAAATATTATATTTTGCTTCAGATATGCCGGGGACACTAGGGTCACTGGATATTTTCTCTGTAGCTATTAATGACGGTTTTTTCGGGACACCAAAAAACTTAGGGGATAAAATAAATACCAATAGGAAAGAACAATTCCCGTTTATCTCGAAAGATAATAAATTGTATTTTTCTTCTAACGGGCATGCAGGTTATGGCTCCCTGGACGTTTTTGTTTCAGCAATAGAAAATGATGGGTTTTCAAAACCTTTAAATGTTGGTAATCCTGTAAATTCAGGTATGGATGATTTCGCCTTTACTATAGATCCTGATACTCAGGAAGGTTATTTTTCTTCTAACAGGCCCGGAGGAAAAGGCAGCGATGACATTTATTTTATAACAGAAATAAAACCTTTAATTATAGAAGATTGTAAACAATCCATCACAGGAGTAATTACAGATGTCGATACAGGATTACCATTGAATAATGCTATTGTTATTTTGCAAACTGCGGATAAAAATGAAGTTGAAAAAACAATAACGGCCACAGACGGAAAGTTTAACTTTTCAGTAGCCTGCGAAGCAGCATATACGGTGTTGGGATCTAAAGATAATTATACCAATAACACAGTAGCTTTAAAACTGGACAAACAAAGAAATGTTATAAATGATGCTTCGATGGCTTTAAAATCATTTAGTATTATTAAAAAAGAAGAAGAGCGTAAAGAAAAAATTATAGCAGAACAAAAGAAAAAGAAAGAAGAAGAAGCTGTAGCAAAAGACAAAGAAATTGCTGCCGTTAAGAAAAAAGAAAAAATTGAAAAAATTATTGCTGAAGAAAAAGATGTAGTAAAAGAAAAAGACCGGTTGATCATTAAAACAGATCCTATTTATTTTGACTATAATTTATGGTACATCAGAAAAGAATCGAAAATAATACTAAACCGTATAGTTGAACTAATGAAGAAGTACCCGGATATGGTAGTCGAAATAGGTTCACATACTGATGCTAGAGGAGATAATACATTCAATAAAAATTTATCCCAGAAGAGGGCAACGTCTACAATGGAATATATACTAAGCCAGGGAATTGCTCAAAGAAGAATTTCCGCTAAAGGATACGGGGAATCAGTACCTATAATAAAATGCATTCCCGAGTCATCATGTACAGAAGAGCAGCACGAGTTGAACCGCCGTAGCGAATTTGTAATTAAAGATTTATAATCTTCAATAGCGGTATTATAACATAGAGTGTGTAAGTAAAAATAATAGGATTTAAACCTCATTACTTTTACTTACACGCTTTTTAGAATAGTGTCTAATCCAGATTGAGCAAAAATATAACTGCCTCAAATTAGGTATTAGCTTACCTTATTTTAATAATACATTTTATATGTAGTACCTTTTTAATATTAATCTTTGTTTAAATTATTTTAAGACGTTTTGAAATTGTTTATCGATTAAATTAACAGCTAACAGAATAGTTTCTTTGTTATCATAAAAATCGGTGTGCTCATATTGGTTTAACCATTCAATTTTTTTGTTTACATTTTTTAAGTTATTAAAGGTAGTTTTTGAACCATCTGCTAAAAATTGTTTTTCACTGGCAATCATTATAACAGGAATATCTACTTTTTTAGATGAGGAAATTCCATCAAAAGTTAACCATTTTTCCCAACTCATTACGGCAAAATTGTTTTTCCAAGCCGGCACGGCACCTCTCTCCGGCTTTCCATAGTAATCAACAGGAAAGAACATGGCAGCATCCATATTATTTGGGTCATAGGCAGGAACATAATCAGCAACTCCGGTTTCAGCAAATTTTTTCTTAGATGTCAAGGCTTTATCAATCCTGATTTTAATACCTTGGTTACCATCGTAAAAGAGTTTTGCAGTTTCTGGTGTCATTAACCAGGCGGCTACAGTTGCTAATGCTTTGATTCGATGATCTTCTGCTGTAGCCTTAATCATATAAGCACCGCTGGCACATATGCCCAAAGCTGCAATATTATCTTTATCAATAAATGATAACGACTGAAGATAAGTTACTGCATCCTTAATGTCTTGAATTTTAGCGTCATGGTTTTCGTATTCTCGCGGCTGTCCTTCACTTTCTCCAAAATAACGGTGATCAAATACTAAGGTAATATATCCTTTTTCAGCCAGAGCTTTAGCATAAAGTGATTGCATTTGTTCTTTAACGGTAGTCCAGCTACCATCAACAATTACAGCAGGATATTTTTTGTTTTCATTATAATCGACAGGTGTATAAAGATTTCCAATCAATGTCAAGCCTTCACTTTGAAATTTTATTTTTTTCATTGTTATTTTATTTGCTATTAGTATTACTTGCTTGTGAAGGTAAATTGGTGTTACCGGATTGTTTTAAAAAATTGAATTTTAATTTTGTTACTACCCATTGATTATTTGTTTTGGCTACTTCAGCATCATAATTTCCTTCTACTGTCCAAATTTCTTTACTGATAAAATGGTCTGCTTTTCCATCAAAATGAACTGATGCCATATTTCCTTTTTGTTTTATTTGAAAGTTGGAAAGTTGATGACGAGTTCTGTCAAATCCTGGCAAGAATGCTTTCCATGTTGCGACGATTTGTTTTGATGGTAATATTGCTTCTGGATTACCAGATAGAGAGGAGTAATCCAGTAGTACATTCTCAGCCATAGCATTTTGTACTTTTTTCCAATTTCTTTCGTCAGCTCCATTAAAAACATCTGATATAGTCTGTTTAATTTGTTTTTCCATCTTGTGTTGTATATTGTTTTGTGATCTGGCTGTTATCACGAATAAAATTAATGCCGTTGTAATAGTTGTTTTCATAATGATATTTTAGAGGTTTATTTGATGATACAAAGTTATAATAGCTTTTAGGGTAAGTAAAACACTTTTCTTAAAAAGAAGATAACAAAAATTAAATTACCAGTTGATTTCTTTTTTATGTCTAAAGAATTTTCCCGTTTGATTGTTATCAGGTTTAGTAGCAAGCCATACAGCTGTTTCTGCACCTTGGGCTATAGAACGACTGGTGCCAGATCCACATTCAACAGAATAATTCTGTTGTTGCAGTAGCAATACTGTATCTTCAATTTTAACTTTGTCTCTGCCTGCTAAAATCACAGGAAATCCATTGTGGCCTAGTTGTTTTGCAATTTCAAAACCAATTCCTTTATTGGCTCCATTCACTAATGCTATTTTTGTTTTCATTTTATTGTTTTTATAACGGTACAAAATTGCAATAGAATTACTTATTTTATATAACAGAAAACAATGTATAAATGACAAAAATCAAAGACCATAAATAGTTTTATATTGAATTGGTGTGAGTTGGGTTATTTTTTTGAAAAAACTGCTAAAATGAGTTGCTTCTTCATATCCCAAGCGATAGGCAATTTCTTTGATTGGTAAATCAGATTGCGTAATCAGGGATTTTGCGGTTTGGATTATTCTTTCCTGAATAAGTTGTTTAGCTGTATTACCGGTAATTCTTTTAACGATTGCATTAAGATGATTTGGGTGTATTGCTAATTTATCTGCATAATAGGATGTAGAAAAGAAAGCAGCTTTGATTTCTTTTCTACTCAGCGATGTTTCAATTAAGAATTGATACTTGGATACTAATTTTAAATCTGCATTTCTATTTTGATCAGAAGCAGGGAAATTAACTTGCGAATTACCAGAGAAACGTCTGATACTTAACAATAATAAGTTGAGATAACTTTCAATAAATTTGAATTTATCATTATTCTCACTATTGTATTCGCTAAGTATTTGTTCAAATTTGGTTTTTAGAAATCCTATATGTTCTTCAGGTACCGAAAGAGGCTTTACCTGGTCTAACTTAAGAAACGGAAAATCTAACAATAAGGAATTCGAGAAATGACATTGCATTAAATAATCCTGTGTAAACATTATATAATAACCGCTCCAGTCATTTTCAATATTCCATGAAATTAATTGGTATGGAGAGTTGAAAATAATATTAGCTTTCATATTTTCAATACCATGCCAAGTATGAGATGTTCCTTCAAAAAGAATTCCAATGGCATAGAATTCATGCTTGATAGGTTCTAGTTTTTTTAGAATGGTAGGCATATTTTCATCAAAGGTCCTTGCGTCAAACTCAGGATGTTTTGGCATATGAACATTAATTTTTTTGGTATAATCTTCTATTGTCGTAACATGCACCATAATAATTAAATATATTTACAAATTTAATTAAATGTAACAGTCCTTTATTAAATTTAATGGCTTTCTTTGGCAGTGCCTGATGTCAATAATGGACATTAAAGAATCTGCATCATCTTGTTCTATGTTCGGGCTCATGATAAGCTTGTGCCAGGAAATAGATTTTTCTGATACAGGTATTATCTCACAACCCCCTAATGCTTTATTAATCGATAAACTAAATGATTCAAAATTTGCTTCACTACTATTTATTTTTTCTGGAAGATTTAAATTAAATAAGTTTTCTCCTAACTCATCATATTGTGTTAGCTCAATTTTAATTTTGTTACCATCTTTATCACGAATAGGTTCGCCCATTGCATATCTATTAGTATTATTTTTATCTACCAAAGTTTGTTTCACCCCTGTTTTCTCTTGTTTTCTTAATTCAATAACAATGTTCTTAAATTCCTTCTCCGTAAAGCCTCTATTGCAAAAACACCCTTCAGCTATAGTAACTCTTCCGCAATGCAACCAGGAAAACGGCATATTTCCTTGTAAACTAACCAGTCATTGCTATTATCTACAAAATAGAAATCAATATATTGAACCGTTTCCATCCAATTTTTGTTAAAATTGATTTCTATTGTATTTCCATACTGTTTTGTGCCCAGATCTACTTCGAGAGTATTTTTTTTTATTGGAAGCAAAGACAATGTTTTCTTTGGTTGCTTCAACATTTATTTTTCTGCAATTTTTTCTGGTTTACTAACAGCGGTATGTTTGCGAGTATTATCTTTTATATTCATTAGTAATATCTAATGTATCATTTTTATAAATAGGATGTAATCTACTTGTTTCGACTACGCCGTTATGATAATATCCTATTGTATAAGCTTCCTTTATTTTATAATATCCGTTTCCATTTTTCTTGAAAACCAGAGAGTCTGCATAAATAGTGTTGAATTGATGAACTACTACCAGTGTTACAGTATTATTTTTTTGTTGGCTATATTTTAGCAAAAAAGGAATCCTCGTGGCTACTAATCCTGTTTTCAGAACAAAAGGTTTTTTATATATATTTTTTAGATAAGTTTTAAAATATATTATGCTATCGTTTTTATGATCTGCCCATATCAAAGAATCAACCTTTGTTTCTTCATCATTAATTGCTAAGCTTTTTTTACCAAAATTTTCAAAAATAACGTTGAAAACAAGAGGGCTTACTTTCATATTTTTTTTTATTTCAATTATACTACTATCTTGCTGTTTACTACTATCTTGGTGTTTACTGCTGTTTTGGTGTTTACTGCTGTCTTGTTGTTTACAACCGACACACCAAAATAAACACATAGTAATACAGTATATTTTACTTTTTATTTTCACATTCACCATATTTCATAATTATTTTCAATTGATTGGTAAAATAAACTCTTTCATTATAACCATTAGGAAGCCGCTGCAGCTTTTTGTATCCATTTACTTCTTTAGAAACAGTTAATACATCATCCTTATCTGCATACTGGCTAATATTACCATTCTTCGCTCCAATATTTTTCCAATAATATCCTGCAGCTTGACATGCTAATTTAATTTCTTTCGCCACTCTGGGAACAAAATCTACGAGGTTAGAATTATCTTTCAATTTGTTCTTTAAATTCTCATAATTGTAATCATGTGTCAATTGTATTAATCCCCTGCCCCGATAGAAAGGACCACCCTTAACATCGGAGGTAGGAGATACTTCATAAGTCTTTGTAAAGCGTCCGGTTTCATGATAAGCTTGTGCCAGGAAATGAATTTTTCTTATACAGGTATTTATTTCATAATCCTCTAACGCTTTATTGATCGCTGAAGTAAATGATTCGAAATTTGCTTCACTACTATTTATTTTTTCTGGAAGA
>DASVUQ010000285.1:0-17640 GCA_036386975.1 Flavobacterium sp.
GGATGTGCAATAATAAAATCTTTACCACCCGTTTCCCCAACAATCCTTGGATACGTTTTATAATTATGGATGTTAGAACCTATTTTTTTCCAGATTTCTTTAAAGACGAAAGTAGAACCGGTGTAATGTACGCCTGCAAAATCAGGGCTGGCGAACACCGTATCGGTAATCATTACCGGATCGCCAAAAACGACATTGATCACACCATCCGGAAGGCCTGCCTCTTTAAAAATATCAATAATTACTTTTGCAGAAAATACCTGGCTGTCACTGGGTTTCCAAATCACCACATTGCCCATCATGGCTGCGCTTGCCGGTAAATTTGCCGCAATGGCTGTAAAGTTAAATGGGGTAATGGCGTATACAAACCCTTCCAGAGGGCGGTATTCCAATCGGTTCCAGGTAGAAGAATCTGATTTCGGTTGGTCGTTATAAATCTGCGTCATGAACTCTACGTTAAAACGTAAAAAGTCGATCAGTTCACAGGAAGCATCAATTTCTGCCTGATGAATGGTTTTTGACTGTGCTATCATTGTAGCGGCATTAATCCTGGCACGGTAAGGCCCGGCAATTAATTCTGCTGCTTTTAAGAAAATTGCTGCACGTTGTTCCCATGCTAAACCGGCCCATTGTTCTTTGGCTTCCAGTGCTTCGGCAATGGCTTTTTCTACATGCTCTTTTTCCGCTAAATGATAGGTTCCCACAATATGCTGGTGATCGTGTGGCGGTGACATGGTTTTAGTATTTCCGGTACGGATTTCTTCTTTTCCGATGTATAGCGGCACGTCGATTTGTGCATTCCACATATTTTTGTAAGCTTCGAGAACAGCAGTTCTTTCTGCCGATTGTGGAGCGTATGATTTTACGGGTTCGTTAACTGCTTTGGGTACGTGAAAAAATCCTTGTGACATGATAGATTGTTTATGAATTATCAATTTTGTTGCACAAAGATATAAAACGCATAGCGAAATAGGAAAAAATTACCAAATCAATAACAGAAGGAGAGTTTAGAATTTTTGAACAGATTAAAATCTGTGGCGGTTTGAAGATTGATACTCTTATTTTTTATATTCCAGAGCAATTTATAAATTAAAATTTTAGTATAGTTTTGAAGGAAGACATTTAATCTCCTGCAACTATTTTTTTGTTGCGTAAAATGACTTGAGTATTTCTGTAAGTTAGAATTATTATTAATTTGAAGATATTGCAGTTAGCAAAATGCAGTAAAGGAAGATATCCATTTTATCTGCTGGACTTCTCAACAAAAACAGTACATTTATATAAATCTTTTATATGAAACTTCCCCAAGTCCTTAATTTTGTTTTTTTTACCCTGACAGTAGTTTCCGTATCCTACTTTACCTACACAAGACTTAATAATCAGAATAAGGTCAAGACTTATGTAAAGACGCATAGCATGGAAAAGCAGTCAATGACACTAGTCAAAACCAGCTTAAAAGATAGTATTGTAAATTTTAGTATGGAATTACTGGGAACGCCATATTTAGCGGCTGGTAATGGAAAGGATGGTTTCGACTGTTCTGGTTTTGTACATTATGTTTTTAAGCATTTTAAGATTGTCGTTCCGCGAAGTTCCGCCGATTTTGAATTTTTTGGAAAAGAAATTCCGATTGAAGAAGTAGAAAAGGGAGATGTACTCCTGTTTTTAAGTCCGACACGAAATGCTATTGGACATGTTGGGATTGTTTCTGATGCAAAAGGAACAGCAAGTGAGTTTATCCATGCTACTTCAGGAGGCCAGAAGAGTGTTGTGATATCAAGTTTGGCGAAAGAAGGTTATAATCATAGATTTCTAAAAGCTATTCGGGTGTTGTAAGTTTGTAGTCTTATTACTTTAAACCGCCACTTTTGGGTAGCTGCTGTTATAGGGCGTTTTCTTAACACATGGTTCAATCCGAAATTTATAATCAATAGTTTTAATTGCGTTAATTTTTTGATAGAAATCGTTTAGCTTCTTCTATTGAGCTTGGTATTGCTCCAATGCATGATATTTTATGTGTTTTGGTGGAAAAATAAAGCCATAGATCGTTTTTTTTAGAATCTACTTTCAAAATCCACTTTTGTGATACTCCGTCATGAGTTTCATTACTTTCATAAACATCCAAAAGACACAAAACATTTGTATCTTCTTTTTCAAATTCTGGCACAATGGCTGGTTTGTTTAATTTCTTGTAGTATGAGATTATCTTTCTCCTAATCTACCGGTTTCGTTTAACTTGATCAACGAATTTAGCACCTTCACTTCGATCTCAAATTCTATAACTGCAGAATATTTATATTCACTCACATTCTCCAAATCCTTCTGATTTTTAAGTTTTTCAATCCAATAGAATTTATCTTCGGTAAATTCCAAGCCCAAAATACCTCCTTCTAAGGTTAAGAGAGGAAGCTTTTTTGTAAATAATAGTTCGCTATATTGTTTAACGCTTAAAGCTGTATATAACTTTCCCATAATTTAAATAATTTGTGAGCAATGTGTTTAAAATGCTCTATAATGTTCCGTAGCATGACAATATTGCGATTTGTTTATTTTCAGTTAAGATAAAAATTCTTGGGAAACGTAACTTAATTTACCGCTAACTCGCCATGTTGCCAAACCGATATTATGGCATTTTTTGCTAGTTTGTTTGTCCTGTTGGAAATTTGCTCATATACATAAATAAAACTTTCTAAGTGTGTCCATCTAAATCTTTAATTGTCCGCTGTTGCATAAACCATTGCAGGCAGATTCATTTTATTTTTTTAAGTTTTGCAATAATGTTTCCAATTCATTCAATGTCATGGTAAACCCTCCTTTGAAGCCCATTTCAATCATTTGCTCCATACGTTCAAGCGATTCATTGTAAATGGTAATACTTACTTTAGTTATTCCATTTTGTTCAGTAAAATTCAAATCCCAATTTGAACCAGGCAAATGAGGGGTTTCATCTTTATCGGCAAAAATGCTTACATATTTGAAATTGGTTTTTGGACTTATGAAAGTATAGTCCTGGATTTGCCAGCTTTCATGTCCTTCCGGGCTGACCATTGCATAAAATCGTCTTCCGCCCTCTTTGAAGTCCATAAACTTTGTTTTTGAAGCCCACGGCTTAGGCGCCCACCATTGGTCAAGAATTTCCTGCGTAGTAAATGTGTCCCAGACAAGTGGAAGTTCGGCATTAAATTCTCGGATTACTGAAACTGTTTGGGTTGATTTGTCAACCGTAAAGTCAAATTGCAAATGGTTCATTTTTTATTTTTTTTAATAGTTGATAATAAATGGTCTAATTGGTTGAATCGGGTTTCCCAGATTTTTCGGAATTGCGCTATCCATATATCTATTTCTTTCATCTTGTCAATTTCAAGCGAGTAATAGATCTCTCTTCCTTTCTGTTCCTGTTTTACAAGCTCGCATTCTGTTAAAATGCGTAAATGTTTTGACACTGCTTGCCGTGTAGTGTTAAAGTTCTCAGCAATAGCGTTGGGTGTCATTGCCTGCAAGGCAATTAAGGCGATTATGGCCCGTCTTGTTGGGTCTGCAACCGCCTGAAAAATGTCTCTCCTCATTTATTGTTTTATTTATTTTAGAAACCAATCGGTTGCAAATATATGCGCAACTTTTCGGTTTCGCAAATTTATTTTGGCTTTCAAGGTAATGTAGGTAAGTTTGAGTCGGAGGTGTTGCTTTAGCATGGCCGCTAACATCTCGTGGCTTGGCGTCAGTTGGGGATTTGGTTAGCTAAATGTATAAATTTAAAACATCCATATACAAAACCAACTTTAAAGTTTGCTAAAACCCCAATTGCGCCAAACCGCTGTTGGCAGTAGTTGTTATTTTTTATCCGTTATATATAAATTTGCTATTTCTTCGATAAAAGCTTCTGGACGTGAGCCTACCAAATTGGTCAAAATCACTATTGAAATATTATCTTTCGGATAAATGTATAAAGCATTTCTATTTCCACCTAATGAGGCAATTACAGGATTTTTAATTCTTGAACTTGAATAAAAACTTATCGAACTTCTGTTTAGAAAATCGTTTGTTTCATATATTTTTCCATTTAATATTATTGGCGCCAATAGTATTTTCAGATTTTCTGAATTAATTAATTTGTTATTTTGCAACGCAATTATCCATTGTGCCATTTCAGTTGCATTTGAATATATTCCTCCTGCTGGATTTAAATTTGATGGAATAGGTTGATAAACATTGGTTAGTATATTTTTATCTCTAAAATAAGAATACGGCTTTGCAGAATGATTAAATATTTTGTAAAAATCGCCAATTCCAGCTTTCATTGAGTTCTTCATTTGAGCTTTTTTGAATATGTTTTCTACAATATATTTTTCATATGATTGTTTACTAACTTTTTCAATAATCATTCCAAGCAATATGTAATTACCTTGTGCGTCTCTATATTCTTCATCAGGATTAAAAACAAGTGGAAATTCTTTCATTTTTTTGAATAAAATTTCGCTATTTTCCGATAGCATATTTCCTTGTGAATCCCAAATTTCAGGAATTCCTGATTTGTGAGTAACAACTTGTTTTAGCGTAATATTTTGCCAGGTTTTTGGTAAACTATCTATATATTTTGAAATTGGTTCATCAAGATTTAATTTACCATTTTCTACTAATTGCATAATAGCAACTCCTGTAAATGCTTTTGTTATAGAATTAATACTAAAAATTGTTTTGTTATCAACTGCAATTGAATCCTCAATATTTGCTAATCCGTAGTGACCTGTTTTAACAATTTTATTATTTTTTATTACAGCTAATTGTAAGCCTACAATTCTATTTTTTTGCATCAGTTTTTTTATTGCAATATCAACTTTATCTACTTGAGAATAAGTAGAATTACTAAATGCAAAAAAGGTGAATAAAAGCATTATTTTTTTCATATTTTATTTATTTGTTTATACTATTTTTTCGGGTACAATTACGGCCAACATCTCGTGGCTTAGCGTCAGTTGGGGATTTGATTAGCCGAATATATAGATTAAAAAAACAACTTCCAAAAGTACTACAAAACCAACCTTAAAGTTAGCCTAAAACCAATTACGCCAAACCGTTGTTGTGTGCTGTTTTTATTTGATTCTATTGGGGTTTTCGTCAATATCTCTTTCTTTATAATTTGAATCTTTAATCTTTCCAAATTTGTAACTAATTGAAAGTGATATTTCTCTTGTATCTGTATAATATATTCCTTTTGAAGCTATAGTATTTATTGTGAAATTTTCATTAAAATTCATATTTCTAAAAACATCATTACAACTTATAGTGCAATCAAAATTTTTAAATAATTTTTTAGATATTGATAAATCCAAAACGAATAACGAATTTCTTTCAAAAACTCCTTCATTTCTTTCTGTAAATCCCCAACCTGTAATAGAAAAATGGGTTTCTTTTTGTAATTTAAAAATATGATTTGAATAATAATATAAATATGGTTTTGACTTATTAAAAACTGCAGATTTATCTTCAACTTCGTTTAAAATAAAATTAAAACTGTTTGTAGAACTCCATAAATTGTGTTTAAAAGGAAGAGTGAATTCCAAATTCATACCAGATTCTTTGGCATAATTTATAGAATTAAATGAAATCAAGTTTGCAGAAGGATCGAAAGAAAACGCAAAATAAACAGGATCTTTACTTCGAGAAAAATTTAGTTTTATGGATTTATCTTTGTACTGAAAAGTTCCTGAAATTTCATCTGTTATTGTTGGATTTAAATTAATATTTCTTGAAAACACCAAAAAAGGATTTGTGTAAATTGATATTTGGCTGGTTGATGAAAAGTTTGGTCTTGAAATACTTTTTGAATAATTAAGACTTACTGTTTTTGTGCTGTCTATTGGAATATCAAGTTGGATTTTAGGAAAAAAATTAGTGTAATTTTTATCAATTAATAAAAAATTATCAATTTTAAACTTTCCTTTAATATTTGTGTTTTCTGATCTAAAACCTAGTAAATAATTTATTTTTTTAATTTTTCCGGACAATTGAGTATAACCTGCTAGATTTTTTTCTCTAAAATTATATTTTGTGTTTTGGTTATTGTTTGAAATTAAATCTAATATTTCGAAATTTGTATCTGCATCTGCGGACAAATATAATGCTCCAATTTCCCATTTCATTTCATTTTTAAATGATTTTTCTAAATCAGTTCTCCCTGAAATTACACTTACATTAAATTCTTGATTTCTATTTTGTGTCAAGTCAAATTGTGTGTTATTGTAATTGTTTTGGATTACACTATTTGATTTTTGATTAAAATTTGAGAATTGAAAACCTGTGAATAATTTAGCGTCTAAGCCCTTTATTTTTTTGTTGTAATTTATAAATGAATTTAAAAAATCTCTATTTTCTTTGTTATTATTTAATGTTTTAATATAATTTTGAAGACTGTTTTGGTTAATGAAAGAATTAGTTGTGTTTTTATCATTGTCTTTTTGAATTTTGCCACTTAAGTTAAATGAAATATAATCGTCTTCATTGATTTGATGATAAATTCCACCGCCAAGAATAAATTGAAGTCTTTTTGTATAAGATTCAGCAATAAAATTTGAAGCTATAGTGTTATTTGGAATTTCAAAATTATTACCAATGTTTTCCCAAGGATTTAGTTGATTGTAATTTAGATTAGTTTTTATTTCTGTTTTATTTTTTTTAAAACTTGAGTTTGTTCCAAAATAATTATTGAATCTTTTTTTTAAAGAAGCAACTTCAGATATGCTTGTTTCAAACCCATCTTTTTTACTCAACTTTCTTGTAATCAAAATTACTGCTTTTCCTTCCGCTTCATATTTCGACGACGGATTTTTAATAATTTCTATCGTTTTAATATCCTCAACTGATAAAGCATTTAGATCATTCATTCCAACTTTTTGATGGTCAATATAAATTAATGGATTTCCTTTTCCAATTACTGATATACTTTCTTTATCAGCACTTATTTGTATACTAGGAAGTTTTGATAACAAATCCATAGGATTTGGAACTGCTTTAAAAATTGAATTAGCAATATCTACTTTTATATTTCCGTTTGAATTTGAGAAAGTCTTTTTTTTAGTTTTTATAAGAATTTCGTTTAACTGATTTGACGTGATTCTAGATAAAACTAATTTTAGATTCATGTCTTTATTCAAAGTAATTTTTTGATTAATCTCTTCAAAATTTTCGGACTTAATTTGAATATTGTAATTTCCTTCATTTAGCGAATTAAATTGAACTTGACCGTCTACAATAGATTCTACTTTAACAATTTGGCTTGTATTTGAATCAAATAAGTAGGTATTGCCTTCTGTGATTATTTCATTTTTTGAATCTATGAATTCTATTTTTAAAGTAAATTTATTTTGTGAAAACCCAATTAAACAGAAAAGGAATAAAGAGAATGAATAATATTTTATGTGCATTTTATTTAATAGTATTTTTAATTAATACTTGCACAAAGAAAAAAAAAACACTTGTCAAAAATGTTTTTCTTCGTATGATTTAAGTACTAGTACTGGTACTATTTTTGAAATTTACTAATTAACTCTTTCCTATTAGATACATTTAATTTATTATAAATATTAGTGATATGTGTTTTTACAGTATTTAAACTAATAAATAATTCTTCTGCAATTTCTTTATTACTTTTACCGTCTATTATGTGTTTTTTTATCTTTATTTCTTGATTACTAAGTTCTTCAATTATGGACAATCTTTTTTGAGACTTTATTGAGAAAATAATATAGGTGAGAACTAATATTATTATTCCAAACATGATATTTAAAATTATGCTTAAAGTTTGTTTCTTTTTTAAATTAATTATATAATAACTATTTAATTCTTGTTCCAGGAATAAATATTCAAGATTATTTATTTCACTAGATTTCAATTCGTCAAGTAAACTAATATAATATTCTGAGTTTAGTGAAATATCTTTTTGAAGTAATTTTTTTTGGTTCAATTCTTTTACACTCAAGAGTTTTATTACTAGTGTTTTTAAAGAATCTTTTGAGTAGGCTCTAATTTTTTCTAAATAATCTTTTGTTGTATAACACTTTATCTGTTTTTTAAATTTTTCAAATTTTAGTTTTTCCTTGTCAACAAAATTATATTCTTTAATAAGAATTTCTGCCGGTGATCGTTTTTTGCTTGGAATAACTGTAGCATTGTTTTGCCCAAATAGTTTAATGGTAATAATCAATAACAGCAAAATGTATTTTTTTGTTTTCATCTAAAAATTTTTAATTTCAAAATTTTCTACAAAATAAATATTATTTACCATTTATCACAAATTTGTTTAATTCTTAGCCAATCTGTTTCGGGGCTTTTTTTGCAAAATAGCACACAACGTCCTACAGCTTGGCGATATGACGGAGTAGGGAAGCCTAAACTTTCGGTTAAACATCATTTTTTCAAGTACAAAACCAGCTTTAAATTCAACCTAAACCTTAATTACGCCAAACCGCTGTTAGCGGTTATTTTATTTATTTTCAATTCGTTTCAGCATTTCTACCGCACTTTTATTTGATGGGTTTAATTCTAATGATTTTTGATAATTTTCTTTTGCTAACTTAAAATTTCCCGTAGCCTCATAAATTTCTCCTAAACTGTCATAAGTATTCCACGACATTGGATATTCTTTGCAGTTAAGCGAAAAAATCTGAATAGAAAGTTTGTTCTTTTTCGCATTAAAAAAACTATAGCCTAAAGTATTTAAAGCATTTTCAAAATTTACTGAAGGATATTTCAATTTCAATTCATTAAACTTTGCAACTGCTTCTTCAAATTTATTTTCAGAAAAAATTTCTGTTAATTCTGTTTCAGGTGTTCTTATTTTGGTTAAAGGAATTTTTAACTTATTTTCATCTGCTTTGTCTTTAAAAATAGTTATCCCTTCTAACACATCATTTTTATTGATATTAAATTGAATAAGGTTTGGGTAATTGTTGACTTTAAATGTGTTTTCACCCAAATAATACATTCTACACTTTTCAACCCCAATTTCTTGTTTAAAAACAGGTGAGATAAGATACATTTGTTTGTTATCTGCTACAATCTTAACATTTCCCGATCTGTTATAACCATATAAAATTTCAGTATAATAGCCTGATATCGCTTTAGCTAAATTTAAAGGTATTTCTTTTACCTTTTTTTTGTTAAAAGGAATATTCCAATTAAGTGAATTTATAACTTCGTTTTTTACATAACTCATTAAAGGAAATCGGTTAGGTTTATCTCCATTAGCTAAAATAGCAATGCCATTTCCATTTTCCATAGTTGCTAATAATTCGCCACCAACACCAGTATTAGAACCATCGTGAGAAAACCATTCTTGATTTCCCCAACCAATACTGCGTTGCCAACCCATACTCCAACCTCTTGGTCCAGACATAGTTGCAATTTCGGTTACTTTTTTTGCTACAGAAGTTGATATTATAGTATTTCCCTTCTCTGTCAATGCTTTTTGTATTTCAATAGCAATTATTGCTAAATCTGTAGGAGTTGACCATAAACCTGATGGTGCAACCTGTGGTGTAATTGGAATTCCTGTTTTAATAATTGCTCCAGAATGATTATGTACCTTAGCTATATTATTTAGAAAATTATTTTCATTTGGTTGAATCATTGATGAGTTTTTCAGATTCAATGGTTCAAGAAGATGTTCTCTAATAATTTCGGATAATGGTTTTCCAAGATGGTCTTCTAATGCCAACTGAATTATTACATAACCACCACCACTATAACTATAATCTGTACCTGGTTTAAACAAAAATTCAATTGGTTTTTTTTCTCTAGGTAATAATTTACCTTGTAAACTTTCTACAATATTTGGTATTGAATCTCCTGTATAATAATCTTCAAAACCGCTTTGACTTGTACCCGCAGTATGTGATAAAAGATGTTTCCAAGTTACTTCAACTCCTTTTGTAAATTCAGATTCTGGCAAATTCCACCTTTTAATGTATTTTGAAATTGGGTCGTCTAAATTAATGAGTCCTTTCTCTTCTAAAATTACACATAACAATGCTGTTATTGGCTTTGAAATGGATGCTGTTGAAAAAGCAGTGTTTTTATCAATTCTATCTTTTGAATCATTTGCTTTAATACCCCATTGCTTTGTCCAAATTATTTTATAGTCTTCAAATACTGCGACACTCAATCCCTTGAGGTTATTTTCGGTCATTAACTTCTCTACATTTGGATTCAATTTGTCAAGTTTTGATATTCTGTTTTGATTTTGACTAAAACACACATCGACAAATAACTGAAGTGTTATTATTAAAATTACTTTTTTCATTTTACTTTAATAGACTTAATTTGTTTAAATTTTTACAGTTTTTATTTGCGTTTTCTGTCGCTCGAAACTGACGGCTAACGTCTTGGTACTACAGTGGGTTTGGGACTAAATTAAGCCCTATTTTCGGATTTGCCTCAACAACCAAATACAAAACCAACTTCCATTAAGCCAATTGCTCAAATCCGTTGTAGTAGCTGTTATGTGATGTTTTTTTTTAAGTATTAAAATGTATATCCTATTCTTAAATGTAAATAAGGAGTATATTGATTCCTACTTTTAGATACGTCATCTACATTTTGTGAACTGCCATTATAGTAGTTCGGTTTTAAGTAAACTATTCTATAACCAAAGCCTAAACCTGTTTCATAAGTAAAATTGGATCCTATTTGACGCTTAATTCCCCATGTTGGGATAATAGATAAGTCCGCAGTTTTTGTAATATTCTCATCTAAATTTAATACAAACCAATCTGGATGATAACTTGTTTTTAAAGAAAGATAATTACCACTGTTTTTAGATGTTTTCTTTCCTCTGTAATTTCTCTTTTCTAAATTGTAATAATATCGAGGTTCTAAAGTCAAAACTGGTTGTAAGATAAATCCAGCTCCATCATATTGGTCACCAACAAAAAAATCATGTTCAATTCCAATTTCACTTCTTAATGCAATACTATTAGAAAGTTTGGCTTCATTATTTATCCAAATTCCCGCAAGTCCAGTTTGTACGCTAAAAAATGTCTTTTCGACTCCTACAGTTTGGCAATTGGCGTTTAGATTCAATCCTAAAAATATCAGTGCTAATTTTTTTTTCATTTATATATTTATTATTTTACTAAATTCTGTTTTTTCTAAAATATTACATAACGTTTCGCCACTTCACGCAGTTGCGAAGTTCCGAACTGATTATTTTCTGTTAAAGATAAAAATTATTGCGAAACGCAAACGTGAACTTCCCACAAAATTTGCAATTGCGAGAAACGGCTGTTGGCAGATCTCTTTTCTATTTTACTGGTTTGTAATTGTATTCTAGTAATAGATTTGTCAATTTTTTTTAGTTTAATTTCGGTTTCCTTAAGATTATTGTCATTCAATTTTTTTCGCTTTAAGCTTAGATAAAAACCACCATAAAATATTTTTTTAAAATCTAATTGGCCAATTTTCTGCTCAAAATATTCCAGTTTATTTTTTTCAATTTCTTTATTCATAGCGAATATCCAAAATTCAATTTCGTTTTTTACTATTTCAATTTGAATTTCAAAACCATTTTCTGTTTTTGACAAAACTTTTTCGGTAAAATACCATTTTGAATTCTGATTAGTTAATTTTTCTGAATATCCAAAACAATTTACTTCTTTACAGATTTTGTTTTTCACGTATTTATTATAAATCCTATTCTTATTTTCCCAACTTAAATAAGCAATAAATAAAAGCGAAATTGGGAATAGAA
The DNA here is from genome assembly GCA_036386975.1 of Flavobacterium sp. GTDB lineage: Bacteria > Bacteroidota > Bacteroidia > Flavobacteriales > Flavobacteriaceae > Flavobacterium. Next base: position 11,744 of record DASVUQ010000285.1, read on the forward strand.
TTCCTCCAACTATTAGAATTTGAATTAATAATTTGGTGTTTGGGAATTGGTTGTGATTAAACTTTGCTAAAATTAGAAAAAATCCACAAACACATAAACATAGAATAGAAGTGAATTTAAAAGCAAATAATAACTTTGATTTGTTCAATTTCAGAAAATCTTTCATGCTTCTGTTTTTTTTAAAGTGTCTGCCAAACGGTTTGCAGCTACAAGAAGTTGGCGATTTCGCTAAGATAAAATTTCTTGCGACATGTAAACGTGAATATACTACAAAATTCGCAATCTTGCCAAACGCCTGTTCAGTTGTGCGTTCGGTTTTTTATTTATTCAAATTTCCAATTGTAAATGCAACAAACATTATTCCGCTAATTAATGTAATAAAATATGCAAACTTTTTTATGCCGTCAAAATTTCTATTTTCTTTCAGAATTACTTTTCGGAACTTTTCAGAAACAATTGCCAAAATAGAGCTTATGAATAATAATCCGATTGCTAAATTCATTCCAATTCCAATTGGTGAACCTTCGTTTTCGCCTTTTATTAAAAATGGAATAATGTCAGATAGAAAAAGTAAGTTCCAAGCAACAATAAAAAAAACAGCAACAGATTTTTTTAACGGAAATCCACCTTCGTTTTGCTTTTTTATAATTTCCAAATCGTTTGAACTTATTTCGCTATTTAAGTTTTGCAAAAATCCAGTTTTTTTAATTTCGCCAATTACAGAATTCGGATCTTTAAATGTCCAAAATATAACTTTCGGATTATAATTTTCTATTCTGTGGTTAATTTTTATTCCTTGTCCAATTAGCGGAATAAATGTATAAGGTTTAATTGAAATTATGTCTTTTGGTTGAAATATTAAATTACCAACAATTGAAGCATTTAATTTTAATATTTCTTTGTCAACATATAAATCAGCAAAAGGATAACTTGCATTTGCCATTCCGATTCTTGCTCCACCAGTTAAAGTAAATTTTTCACTCATATTTTTAAATTCTTCTAATTTCGGTTATTTTTCTTTAGGTTTTGTGTTGCGCCAAACTGACGCACAACGGTTTTCGGGCTTGGCGAAGGTGGCGATTTTCACCACATATGTTGATGCGGAGCACCAAAGTTTAATTAACCACAAATGTGTCTGCGGAGTACTGAACCGCCACTTTTGCCAAGCCCGTGTTGGCGGTAGTATTTATTTCCATTCGCTGTTGTTTTTGTCATACTTTCTTCGCTTTCCGAAAAGCATATTCGCTTCTAATTCATAGTCATTGTCACGTGTCTTATAGTCAATTTGGTTGGCAAAATAACGTTCTATGAAATTAAGCTCTAATCTTTCATTGATTAATTTAATGTCAGTCGGGAAAGTTGTATTTAGCTTTTGGAACTCTTGAATTTCAATTGCCACTTGTTCAGCCACGTCTTCAGTTATGTTATCGTAAACTTTAATTACCCCTAAACATAGAACCATATTTATAAGTCCAAACCAAGTTGCAATTCCTGCATATTTTCTTAAAGTTAAATTGTCTGCTCGCCACCGTGCAATAAACGCTGAAATCCCCATCAAAATCATAATTGTCATAAGTGCCGCAAAACTTGATAGTGATAAGAAAAGAATTGCTAATGAAATTAAAACGTAAACAAGTATTTTCTGGAAATCGGAAATGGAGAAATTTGTTCTCTTAATTTTAAATGTCTTAATCAATTTTTTCCGTTCTTCAATACTCTCTTTACTTAGTCGATTAATGAAATTTGTCAATTCAATTTCGTCAATATTTATTTGTCCCAAATGTAAGTTGAGATTTTGTGCTCCTACAAATTCATTGATTTTTGTAGCCCATTTGTATGGTTTTTTCTTAAAAACAGATGTGTCGTCTGTTACTAATGAAATAAAATTTTGACCGTGAATGTCGAGCGGATAGGCTTCAATAATTTGTTCCCATCTTACTTCGTCTTGATTTGTTGTCCTGTCCCAAATGCCATTTTCTGTGATTACAATCTGTGGTCTTTTATCAAACGTTTGAAAAAGTCCAACTGGAATACCAAGTCCAAAGAAACAAGTGCCAACCCATCCCATAATATATTCGGTGGTTCCATAAGGATTGTCAGTTACCATCCATACTCCAATTGTAACGAATGGTAAACACATACCGATAATTTTCAATCCTTTTGCTGTCGCCTTGTATAGTTTTATTTCTGTCATTAACTGTTTATCTGTCGTTACGGTCGGTTCTGTAATATTACCGCCAACTTGTTTATATGTCTGACGCTATCATACATATCCACCCTAAATGCGTTTTATATGTCTGATAAAAGCACTTTTTTTACTCGTGATAAATATAAAAAACTGATTACAAATCATCAAACGGACTTTTTTTGTTGAATACTGCTAACGTTCCACCGCTTGACGTCTAGTAGCGGGTTTTAATAATTAGTTCTAAAGATAAGCAAAATTAAACTTAGGAATTTCCGGCTAAGAAAAACTAAATGAGCTATTGTACAAACGGCTGTTAGCGGCAGTATTTTATTCGTTTGCTTCTGTTTCGTTGTCTACTGTAATGATGATTTTATTTTTCTCATGCCAAACTGTTACAGATTGTCCGCAGTCGAAGCCAGTGTCACGAAGCCATTTGCCACAAAGTCGATTTCGGGGAAGATTACGTGTCCGTAATAAGAACGTGGAATGTATTTATGGTACACTTTGAGTTGTCTTTCGTTTGTTGTATTTTCATTTTCTTCCATATCGAAACAATAATTTTGGATGCTATTGTTTCGCAAAAATAAATAAAGTTTTCGTAATACGAAATTATAATTTCACAAAACGAAAAAATTACAAACTAACTAATTGATTGTCTATGGGTTAAATTTTTTTATTAAATTTGCGTCAAACGAAAAGTAGTTGATTTAATGCCCAAACAAAAATATAATCGGATAAAAACTATCCTGGTCGAAAAGGACAAGTCGGCAAAATGGCTTTCAGAAGCTTTGGACAAAGATAAGTCAACAGTGTCTCGCTGGTGTACTAACGATATGCAGCCCTCCATAGAAACGTTTTATGAAATTGCAAAGCTTTTGGATGTCGATGTACGCGAACTATTTGTTCCGTCCAAAGAATAAACGCTCTACGAAATATCGAAGTTTTTAAAAGTTGATATTCGTGAATTATTGGTGTCTACCGGAAATTAAGTATTTATTGCTTATAGAAGAAAATACTATCTCGTGTTTTTTTAAATCTATCAAATTACATTTCTTTGTAACCGATAGATTTATAAACCCCATTTCGAATTTGCCAAAAATCCTCGTAAATTTAAGCCAATTGTCCATTAAGCCAATTGCCTAAATTCGTTGTAGTAGTTGTTAGTAACAGTACTAATTGATTATGGATTCATATTTATAAATAAATGGTAAACAGATATTTCAGAAGTACTTCGATAATGATTTACTTTTATCATTTTTAAATTTGCTCTAGTAAATTGTGATTCTTCAAGTTTATCAATTTGTAATTGTTGATATTTTCCGAAATCAATTTGAGAAATGTATTGGGTGTATTTTTCCCAAGTCTTTTCATAATTTGCACTTTCACAATACACTATAATAAAAAGAGGATTTAACCCGATAGGTTCATTTTTAAAAATCTTTATTAGGTGTTCTGATATCACTGAATCTGAATCTGTTTTTTTTGGCACAGATTTTATTCTAAAGCATTCTATTGCTGAAAGATGTTCAGAATTTTCATCAGTGATTATGAGATCTCTAAATGAGATTCCTTTATTTTCTTCATCTTTTGATAAAGTTGTACCTCCCATAGATTGGTCTTTAATAGACCATTTTTTACTACTTATTCTTTGCTTTAAAAAATCACGTAGTAAAATATTATATCTATTTTCATTTTTTGATTTACCATATTCATAGACATTATCCAAAAAAGTTAAACAAACACTTTTTACTGATTCAACTATATATAATTTTTCAGCTTCACTTAATTTTTCTCTCTTTCCTTTAATCCATTCATTTATTAATTGTGAATAGATTTTATGGTCGGTTCGAGCAAAGTTTTCAATATTTTGCAAAACTCGAAATCCTATGTGCAATAAAAATATATTTTTATCTAAAGAAAATGACTTGTAGTGAAAATCAAGAAATGATTTAATTTCTTCTCTAGGTTTCGTTTTATATATATCCCAAGCGAAATTTGTATGATACCATCCAATTAAAGTATTTATATTTCCAAAATCATCTGATATATATTCAGAGTTTTTATATTTTTCAATATATTCAGCCCAATCATTGTCTAGATTTTTAAGTTGATATTTTCTGATTTTTATTTTTGGATGTTCTTGAATGTTATAATACCCAGGAATTATATTTTCATCTTTAAATTGATTGTCAACTTTTTCTAAAATATCTAAAATTGAATAATGTGGTTTATTTTCATCTAAAGGTTCTATAGCTATCATAATTGAAAGCATTTTATCTGCTTCTTCAAAAATTCCAGATAAAAAACCTATTCTTTCAAAATTTATGTCTTTTATTTCTCCTCCAAACGTAGCTTCAAATTTAATAAAAATGTGTTCAACTTCATTAACAGCATCATCTTTGATTTTATAAAACCAATTCATCAAATCTATTTTAGTGAAAGTTACTTTTCTTACTTCGTCAAGCATAGTTTGCAATTCATTTCTGCCCTTTTGAAGATTTTCATAAACTCTATTAAAAAATATTTCACGGTCAATAATATTAATATGTCTCAATGGAATAATTGAGCGCATAGAGTACTTAGATTTTTCTTCTAATAACGAAATATCTGTAGTTCCTCTTAGGTGAATTTTATTATTGTTGTCGTGCATAAGTATTGTTGCTAACGGTTTGTAGCTTGGCGAAGTGGCGGAAATCGAAGCGCAAATGTTCAGTTTTGCACAAGAGCTCAATCGAAGAACTGAACTTGAATTTAGCACTGAATCTGCCATTTTGCCAAACTACTATTGTATGCAGTATTTTATTTCATATTAATATTAACATTTCACGCAGTCTTCTAAGTATATAAATTTTTCTGAGTGAATCTGTTTCACTCAAATATGCTGTCATTATCTGCATAAGTTCTATGTCACTAAATTCGAGGTTTTCATAGCCAAGTTTATGCAGTTTTCTGTTAAGTTTACAAAATACAATTGTATATCCACCTTTTAAGGACTTGTCAAAATAGAAGCCATTTATCACCAACAAATGTTCGTTATAATTGTCAAAGTGTGGATGAACTATTTTAAAAGCATTTGATGTTCTGGGATATCTTCTAATTGTTGTGTTAGTAGTAACATCAGGCAATTCATTTAGCACCTCCTGACTCCTTTTAATTTCATTACAGTCTGCACAAATCACACATAGGTTTTTAGGTTCAGCTATGAAATCGATATATTTCGCTTTAGGAACAATATGTTCAACTTGACAGTTGCTTGCAGATGTAAGAGATACATTTTGTCTACAATACGCACAATTGGCTTTTTGTTCAACTCTATAATATTCTCTGATACTGGAACGAATGTCAGAGATATCATCATCTTGCCAATTTGTATGTGAAACTCCTAATTTTGAAAATTTGTCTTTAAGCCTATTCCCAAAAGCTTCAGTAAAAACGTAAGGTTTTGAAATGTCAGGCATACTTTTTATAAAGTTCGGTTATTACTGAAATTAATTCTTTTACAGGGTCGGTTTCATCTAATGACTTATAAACAGCTTTAAGAACTTTATAATTATCTAAATCATGATTATCGAATTTTTTATGTTTTCCTACTTTCGAGAAAATAGTAAATGCAATTCTGCTGAGATATTCATTTTTAAAACCAGGTGTTTTGAAAAGACTTGCTAGTTGATAGTCTATTGAATTGTTCAAATATTGATTTGCGTTATTA
>DASVUQ010000286.1:0-10319 GCA_036386975.1 Flavobacterium sp.
CGTTTTGGTGCTACAACATCAGAGTTATGGACAGTAAAAGATGCAAATAATCCTAAAATGCAGGTTAGTTTTTTATATTTTGATAATAATAGTCATTTTAATAATAAATATTATTCTTCAGTTTCATATCGAAGAGGGGAAAATGATACGATAATATGTATTAACGATGATTTTAAATACCTAAAAGAAGGACATGGTTACAAAGAAAATGGTGTTTTATGGTTCCCAGAATATATGGTAAAAGTAGACCAAATAAATTATAATAAATTTTATAAATCGGTACGGCATATGAATTTAAAAAATCCAAGAAAAATTAAAAATTGAGAGAAGAAATGCTCCTGAAGCGGATATATTAAGCCGTTCAAAAAGCCAGTCTAAAACCGATGAAAACTATATGGATTACTATCAGGAATCAAGCGGACAAACAAACCCTGATTTTGAACGTAAATCATACTACCAATGGCAATGGCATGAAATGCAGGAAAAAGGGAAACAGTATTTTGAAATTAAATAATCAACTTATGAAAAATTTAATTTTAATCGTATTAACCTGCCTGTTTTCTTCCTGCGGGAAAAGTGTGTATTATGCTTATTATGTTAAAGATGAAAATGATCATCAGTATAGTTATTGTACATTAGAAATTACTCCAAAAAAGGAAATAATATACCGTGCGTCCTCTGATAAATATTTAGTTTATCCTAATACTAATAATCTATATGTATATATATATAGTGACAAAGACGCTGCTGAGATTAGTGAAAATTATTATGACTTTGGGGCCACACTATCAGAGTTGTGGTTTATAAAAGCAAATGATGTATCAAATCTTAAAATGGAACTTAATGCTTTTTTATATTCTGATCCTACAATTTCATATCGAATAGAGGAAAATGATACCATAACATGTATTACAGATTTAGAATATCTAAAAAAATCACGTGGTTTTAAAGAGAGTGGCGTCTTATGGTTCCCAGAATATATGGTAAAAGTAGATCAGATAGATTATAATAAATTTTACAAACAAGTACACCATATGGATTTAAAAAATCCACGCAAAACTAAAAATTGAGAGAAGAAATGCCCCTGAAGCGGATATATTAAGCCGTTCAAAAAGCCATTCATTAACCAAAGAAAACTATATGGATTACTATCAGGAATCAAGCGGACAAACAAACCCTGATTTTGAACATAAATCATTCTAACCATTATAGTTATTGTACACTGGAAATTACCCCAAAAAAGGAAATAATATACCGTGCATGCTCTGATAGATATTATGAATAGAATTAAATCCGATAAGTATATAGTGGAAATTGCATTAGAAAATGGGGAAATTTATAATTTTTAACACAGACCTTCGAATGATAGATATAAATTTTGATATTTTTGGTGTGTTATATTAGTAATTATTTAAAATACAAAAGGGATTAGGCTTATTCAGCCACATTACAGAACTGAGATATATAAAAACGGAGAATTCATTTCAGGCAAAAATTGATACTTTAATATGAATTACAACATTAAAATAAAACCATGTATAAAACAATAGATGACATAAGTATATTCGGCAATGAATATTTTTTTACATTGAGAAATGCAAAAAACGATTCCCATATTAACTTAAATTTAAAAGACAGAAGGATCGTTTTTTATGATTTTGCCGGAAATATTATACAGAATAGCCCATCAACCATAAGCATTAATTTTGAAGTATTCCATCTAACAGAAATAGGGCAAATTATAAACAGAAATGATGGTAATATAATCGCTTATTTATCTACAAGTGATGTCCAGGAGCTTGCAGAAAATACTTTTTATGAACAAGGGCAAACCCGTGTTTATGATTTTATAAATCTTAAATTTAATTGTGATTTTCCTTAAGAATAGAACAGTAAGTAATTCAAATTTATTAAAAGTTAAAGTAGTGAGAAATGCTTCTTATAATTTATAGATAAAAGATTCCAACGGAGCAATATCAACAGTTATTTTACCTTCACCATTAGTTACTTTCAGTGTTGCTTTTTTACCGTATAACTGATCTTTTACATCATATTGTCCATCTTTCAATTTCCATGAAGTTATGATATCAGTAGGCACCTTCAGTTCAAAATTACCTGGTGCATTATCCGAAAAGTTAGTTACAATAATTAGTTTTTCAGTATCAGAATAACGTACATAAGAATAAATAGCATCATCATAACCGCTGGTACTACTACGGTTTGCAGATTGTATTTCCTTGTATTTGCCTGTCAAGGCACTACTTTTAACCGTAAAATTGAGCAGGCGTTTGTAAAAATCGCGAAGGTCTTTTTCTTTTTGAGATAATTGTCCACCGTCAAACGCACCGCCATTCATCCAACGCTGATGGTTGGGCACACCCACATAATCAAAAATTGAAGTCCTGGAACGTGTACCAAATCCCCCATTCTCATTTCCTGCCTCACCTACTTCCTGTCCAAAATATACCATTACAGGTGATGTACTTATGGTTGCAGAAACCACCATTAAAGGTTTCCCCTTTTCAGGGCTTCCCGCAAACTCAGGGCTTGCCAGCCGCTGTTCATCATGATTATCTAAAAAATGAAGCATATGATGTTCAATATCTGCCAGTCCGTTTTGGATATCCGTAATAGGATCGGGATTACTCTTGCCCTGCACTATTTCCTTTAATTTATCGTACAATTCTACTTTATCATACAAATAATCCATCTTCCCAAAATGGATATAATTACGGTATTCTTTAGGGTTGTATACTTCTGCCAACAGAAAAGCGTTAGGGTTTTTCATCTTAATAGCAGAATTCATGTAACTCCAGAATTCATACGGCACCATTTCAGCCATATCATAACGAAAACCATCTACCCCTTTATTAATCCAGTACAAAGCAATATCGCGGAACTTAGTCCACGATGACGGAACAGATTTATCTTTCCAGAACGCATAATGCTCCTGAGTCGTTTTCTTATCAAAATTAGCAGGCAGTTCCGGAAAGTCTTTGCTACCATCCGGGCGTATACCATAATTTATTTTTACCGTTTCATACCAGTCATTAACATCTGGCCTTGCCATTCTCGAACCGTTTCCGGTCCACTTTGCCGGATTCTCTTTAAACGTCCCATCAATAAGCGGGTTCTTTTCTCCGTTTAGGGGTTTATAAGTGTCAGAAACGGGAACTTGAAAAGCTTGTCCCAAAATATAGTAAAAGTTATTATCGCGTGCGTATTCTACCGATGTGTTATCATCAGCACCAAAATCACGAACCCCCGAAGGATTTGTCTTTCCTTCATATTTTCTGGCAATGTGGTTAGGAACAATATCAATAATTAACTTTAATCCATTCTTATGCGTCCTGGCAATAAGAGCTTCGAATTCTTCCAGTCGCTTTGCCGGATTAACAGCAAGGTCAGGATTCACATTATAATAATCTTTAACTGCATAAGGTGAGCCGGCACGACCTTTAACAACATCAGGATCATCATTAGAAATACCTATAGCCGTATAATCCCGAATAAGTGCATGATGCGGCACACCGGTATACCATATATGCGTTGCCCCTAAATCTTTTATAGCTAATAATGCTTTATCGGTAAAATCATTAAATTTCCCCACACCGTTTTCTTCAATAGTTCCCCAAGGCTTGTTAGTGGTGTTTTTATTTCCGAATAATCTTGTAAAAACCTGATATACAACAATTTTATTTTCTGTCACAGTACTCTTTTTATTTTTTGAAATAGATGGATTCTTTTTTTGTGCCTGAACTGCCAGGCCGGAGGCCAGTAGGACCACAAGTAGGATTTTTTTCATTTTATGTTTGTTTTAAAGGTTTAAAGAAACCATAACATTACAAATATAAATATTTGAGCCTAAGTTTTCTGGTGTCTAATAAATATTTCTTAATAAAAACAAACCTTGACACATTTTACTTAAATTTGACAAAAATTTTATCTCTTGAAAAAGTGTTTCTTTTTATTGATTAAATGCCTGACTTTATTGATTTTTTCTTTTTCATATAGTCAAAATCCAAAACCTATAGTTGTTGAAAATGCCGAACATTTTGATGTAAATGAAATAGAGATACCAGGTGCTGCGCTATTAACGGGAAGTGTCAGGATCAATCACGACGGAGCGATAATAACATGCAACAAAGCTTATTTTTTTCAAAAAGAAAATTACCTCAAAGCGTTTGGAAATGTACAAATAGTACAAGGCGATACCCTTTTTCTTAATAGCAACTATGCCGAATATAACGGAAATGTGAAACAGGCTTATGCTACAGGAAATCCAGTGCTGCGCTCTCCCGATATGAACCTCACAACAGATACCATTAATTTTGACAGGATAAAACAACAAGCCTATTATAATTCAAACGGCACCATTGTAAATAAGGAAAACACATTAAAGAGCAAGTCAGGAAGGTATTATGCCGCAAATAAGAAGTTTCAGTTTCTTACTGCCGTTACCGTTACCAATCCTCAATATGTAATGAAATCCAATCATCTGGATTATTATAATAATTCAGGCCATGCCTATCTTTTTGGCCCTTCAACGATAACCGGTAAAGAGAATTTTATTTATACAGAGAAAGGGTTTTACGATAGCAAAAGGAACGTAGGGCACTTTCTTAGAAAATCCTATATACGATATAAAGACCGGCTTATAGAAGGCGACAGTTTGTACTATGACCGAAAAATTGAATTTGCATCGGCAACCAATAATGTCAAAATAACAGACACCATTAATAAAGGCATTGTAAAAGGACATTATGCAGAAGTTTACAGGCAGAAAGATTCTATGTTTGTAACCAAACGTGCCGTAGCTATTAACCTTGTAGAAAATGACTCCCTGTATATCCACGGAAAAGTGCTGATGATAACCGGAAAACCCGAAAACCGGATTATCCGTGCTTTTAATAATGCACGGTTTTACAAAATAGATCTGAGCGGTAAATGTGATTCTATTCATTCCAGCACTAAGATAGCACTTACCCAACTCATCGGCCGTCCGGTATTATGGAATGCCGGTAATCAGATGACAGGAGATGTAATTCATCTTATTGGTAACAATCAAACTGAAAAACTGGATTCCCTTAAAGTACTTACCAATGCTTTTATCATATCTAAAGATACATTGGGAACAGGCTATAACCAGACAAAGGGAATTAATTTGTACGGTAAGTTCCGTGACAACAAACTCTATGAAGTAGATCTCGTAAAAAATACCGAAGTCATCTATTATGCTTACGATAAGCTCCTGTTACAGGGCATTGAAAAAAAAGTTAGTAGTCGCATCAATATGACGCTTGAAAACAACCAGATAAGGACACTCACTTCCTTTACCAATGTAGAAAGTGAAACCTATCCTGAAAAAGACCTGCCGGAAAACGCCAGGAAGCTAAGAGGCTTTATATGGCGTGGTGACGAACAGATAAAATCAAAAGAAGACATTTTTCCGCCCGAAGAAAATGAACTCAATGACAAGATTGTCAAAAAGAGTAAGGTTGAAAATGCAAAAGAAAATGTTCCCATGAAAGTTCGGAAGGAAACAACCGATTACGACAAAAATCAAAAGAAGCAGGAACCACAACCTAAAACAAGCACTATAAAAAAGAAGGTTAAATAATAACCTGTTTTTATTTCATTGCAATCCCCAACCCATGAAAGCTGATTTTTTAAAATACCAGGCACAAACAAGCCCTTACCCATTAAGTATGGAAGTCGCTTATGCCAAAGGTTCCTATATCTATGATACCCAGGATAAAAGATACCTGGATTTTGTTGCCGGAGTTTCCGCCTGTACATTAGGGCACGCCAATAAAAAGGTTAATAACGCCATTAAAAACCAACTCGATAAATACTCACATGTAATGGTATATGGCGAGTATGCACAGGACCCTGCCGTGGCCTACTGTAAATTATTGGCCGCCCACCTCCCTTATCCTCTGGAAAAAACCTATTTGGTCAATTCAGGAACAGAAGCTACCGAAGGTGCCTTAAAACTCGCCCGCCGCGTTACCGGAAGAAGCCAGTTGATATCATGCCACAACGCCTACCATGGCAATACTATGGGCTCGCTGAGTGTAATGGGTTTCGAAGAACGCAAACAAGTCTTTCGCCCATTAGTTCCCGATGTTGATTTTATTACATTCAATAACGAAGAAGATCTACAAAAAATAACGACTAAAACAGCAGCAATTATTCTGGAAACCATACAAGGTGGTGCTGGTTTTATACAACCCCATAATGGCTTTCTCCAAAAAGTACGGGAACGTTGTACCGCAGTTGGCGCACTCATGATCCTCGATGAAATCCAGCCGGGCTTCGGCAGGACTGGAAAGTTATTTGGCTTCCAGAATTACGATATTGTCCCCGACATTGTTGTTATGGGTAAAGGAATGGGCGGCGGTATGCCGGTCGGAGCCTTTACGGCATCAACAGCTATGATGGATTTATTAAGCAATAATCCAAAATTAGGACACATAACCACATTTGGTGGACATCCTGTCATAGCGGCAGCATGCCTTGCCACATTACAAGAACTCATAGAAACCGACCTTATGCCACAAACCCTTATAAAAGAAAAACTATTCCGCTCACTTTTGGTACATCCTTTGATACTTGAAGTAAGAGGCGAAGGGCTTATGTTGGCCATCATAACAAGTAACCCCGAAATCACCAATGAGGTAATACTAAGGTGTCAGGAAAACGGCCTTATACTTTTCTGGTTGCTTTTTGAAGGTTGCGCCATCAGGATTACACCACCGTTAACCATATCCGAAGAAGAAATCCGGGAAGGGTGCGAAATAATCCTGAAAGTTATGACTGAAATTTTGAACGAACAATAATTTTTTTGCAGCTGTTCCTGTCTTCCACTCTATCTTTTACCCTGCAAAAAAGCAGGATAAAAGGATGCCGTTTCAACCAGGGCTGTGGCTCAGGAAAAACAGCAACAATATGGTAAAGTTGTTAATTAAATTGTTTAAAACAAAAGAAAAAACACGCTATATTAAGTAGATTTTGCCTAATTTTAAGTAGGATAATTTTAAAGAAAAAGCAATGCAGTTAAGCGAAGAAGAAGAAAACAACAATTTATCCTTATCTAAGTTCGAATCAATGCTAAAGACCAACAAGGTTTTATTTTTTGATTCAGAGGAATTTGAAGAAATTATACTTCATTACCTCGATACGGGTAAAGCATCCTTAGCAAAAAAAGCCTTAAAATTAGCATTGGAGCAACATCCCAAATCAACCGGCCTAAAGCTGGTTCAGGTAGAAATGTTGGTCTATGATGATAAACTGGATGCGGCCGAAAAACTCCTGAATGAGTTGTATGCAATTGAACCCAATAACGAAGAAATATACATCCAGAAAGCCAATATTTATTCTAAAAGAGATAATCACGAAAAAGCAGTCGAACTGCTACAAACCGCTTTAGAATATACAGACGATTATGCCGATGTATATAATCTTATAGGGATGGAATACCTTTTTATGGACAATCTTGTCCTGGCAAAAGAAAACTTTATCCGTTGCCTCGAAGAAGATACCGACGACCAGGCGGCTTTGTACAATGTCATTTATTGCTTCGAATTTTTAGACCAGAACGAAGAAGCGATCGTGTTCCTAAACAAATACATTGATAAAAACCCTTATAGTGAAATCGCATGGCATCAGTCAGGACGTTTGCATTATGGATTAAAACAATATGCCGAAGCCATACGGGCCTTTGATTATGCTACACTTATTGACGATGAATTTATGGGCGCCTTTATGGAAAAGGCCAAAGCCCATGAAAGGCTCAAACAATATGATGACGCCATAAAAAATTACAACAGGACGCTCGAACTGGATGATGCCACCTCTTATGCCCTTTTACGAATAGGAAAATGCCATGAAAAATTAGGGAACAAAGGCGAAGCATTAAAATATTTTAACAAGACCGTTCACGAAGACCCTTTACTCGATAAAGGCTGGATTGCGATTACCGATTTTTATGTACGCCAGAAAAATTTTCAGAAAGCATTGTTCTTTGTCAACAAAGCGTTAAGCATCGACAACCAGAACCGGTTGTACTGGAAACGTTACGCCATGATCAATAAAGAAATGAACTTTTTTGAAGAAGCAGAGTTCGGTTACAGAAAAGCAGTGGAGTACGGCGATTACCAATTGGATACCTGGTTGTTCTGGGTAGACATTTTACAATTCCTGGGAGAATTTGATACGGCTGTTCAGACATTATTACAATCGGCTGAATATTTCCCGGAAGAATACGAAGTAGAATACCGGTTGGCCGGATTATACTTTATGGTACATGACGATACAAAAGCCAAATTCCACCTGAGTAACGCGTTAAGGCTCAATTTTAAAAACCATACTATTTTAGAAGCATTATTTCCCGTAGTATGGTCCAGAAGAATGGTGCAGAATGCAATAGAAAAATATAGAAAATTACAGTAATTAATTGAATCTATAAAATTCACGAATTGAAGTTCAGTTCGTGAATTTTTATTTTAAGAAAAGCCGGTATCCGTGAGAAAGCAATATGGCCTTATAGGGCGTAACATTAGTTATTCCTTTTCAAAAAAATATTTTTCAGAAAAATTCCAACACAATAGACTGGACGATCATTCGTATGAGAATTTTGACCTTCGGGAAATTGCTGAATTTCCACTGATTATTAAAAACAATCGGGGCCTTGCCGGGCTTAATGTAACTATTCCATATAAAGAAACAGTAATCCCTTTTTTGGATACACTATCTAAAAAAGCCAAAAAAATTGGCGCTGTTAACACCATACGGTTTACAAAAAGCGGAAAATTAAAGGGGTATAATACGGATTGGTACGGATTTTCGAAAGCGTTATTGCCTTTACTAAAACCACATCATAAAAAAGCGTTGTTGTTGGGAACCGGCGGCGCCTCGAAAGCGGTTGCCTTTGCCTTAAAAGAATTGGGCATTAAGGCTACTTTCGTTTCCAGGGTCACAATGATTGGTCAACTAACCTATGATGAACTGGATGAAAAAATATTTCAGGACTATCCTATTATTATTAATTGTACACCATTAGGCACAAGTCCCGACGTTGAAGTTTGTCCTGATATTCCTTATGCCCTTTTTACACCCCGGCATATTGCGTTCGATTTAATATACAATCCGGCAGAAACCCTTTTTCTGCAAAAGGCCAAAGCCCAGGGTGCCGTTATAAAAAACGGATTGGAAATGCTGGCTTTTCAGGCAGAAAAAGCCTGGAAGATCTGGAACAAATAATAATTACTACATTTCTTTTAGGATATTCCCATAGCCCGGATAGTAATGGAAATCCTTTTTTATGATCCTGTTTTTTTTCAGGATCATAAAAAAGATTGCAATGGATAGCCGGAGATAGCTCCCAGAAAACTATTTTTTAGTACCAAACGTGTTTAACTAAGGTTTTGTTTTGAATTTTGAAAGGGCTTTAGTACCTTACGCCCACCTAATTTTAGAAATTATAACCTAAAACATTTTATAAAATGTTAGAAGAAAAGCATGATAACCTGCAGGACGCAGACGGAAATTTAGAAAATGTTCAGAATGAGCATCAGGCAGCTGAAAGCATGGACACGCCAGAAGGTACTGTTACTTTATCCCCTGAAGCATTAGAAGACGACAACCTGGTTACGGAACCGGCGACAGAAGATGCCAATCAGGATGCGACGGATGCGATAGCGGAGACCAATGCGGAAGAAAGTGAAGACGAAACGCTGCGTGCGCGCCATGAAATTCCTTTACAGGATTATGATGCGATGTCTATGGAAATGCTTGCAAATGAGTTGGAGAAACTTGTACATGCAGAGAAGATCATGTCGGTTAAGGAACATGTAGAGCATTTAAAGGTGGCTTTTTTATCTAAATACAATCATTTTATAGAAGAAAAAAAAGAAGAGTTTCTGGCTAATAATCTGGGGACAACGGAAGAATTTGAATACCATTTACCGCTTAAGACAAAATTTGATCAGTTATACCACCAGTACAGGGATAAAAAAAACAAGCATTTTAAGAGTTTAGAAACGAATCTGAAATCCAATCTTGAGACGCGTCTTGCGATTGTTGAGGAATTAAAAAACCTGATCAACCCGCAGGAAAACATGAAAGATATCCTAAAGCATTTTAATGATCTGAGAGAGCGATGGAAAAATGCGGGACCTATCCCAAAGGATAAGTACAACCACGTGTGGAATAATTATCATTTTCATATTGAGAATTTTTATGATTATTTGCATCTGGACCGTGAGGCGCGTGACCTGGAATTCAGGAATAACCTCGAACTTAAAGAAAAAATCATT
>DASVUQ010000287.1:0-3120 GCA_036386975.1 Flavobacterium sp.
AGAGTATAAATATTGTTAATGAAGATGGGCTAAATCATAATGAATGGACTAATTTACCCTGGTATCAAAGAATATTTTCTTCTGATCCAATATATGGCCCTTCGGGAGGAAGTTCAGGAGCCCTCGGATTTGTTTCAGGACCGGGAGAAGTAAAACTTATAGCCTATTTAAGTAAGGCACTTAACTTTTCACGTAACGCTAAAGTTGTTAAAGCTGGAACAACTGTTTTGGGTCATTATCCAGAATATGTAAAACTTGCTGAACAATTAGCCGCAAGAAGATTTCAAATTCCGTCAAGTATTTGGAATAGTATGTCATCAGCAGAACAATGGATTGCAAATACTAAGTTCCTTAATAGGATGATTTTGAGAGGAGATAACATAAGAGTAGCTACACCCCTTAATCAAGTTAAACCAGGCAGTTTCTTTCAAAAGGAATTGAATTATTTATTTGAAAAAGGCTATAAATTAAGTTCTGACGGACTTTGGTTAATTAAATAAAGAGTTATGAAGAACAACGAATATATATATAGCTTTTTAAAATCAAGCGGTTTTGAGCTAATTAAAGAAGATATATCTGCTTTTTTTGGTAATTGCTACGATGTATTTACTAATGGTAGTTTTCAATTAAGGTTTAGCAGTTCTAAGTCTTTTGAAACAGTGGACATACGTAGTAATCTATCAAATGAGAATTGGTATGATTTAGCACTAGTAAAAGCACTGCTGTATGATGAAAAAGAACTTAATAATGTTACTACCATTGAAGAACATAAAAGTTTTTTACAAAAAGAGCTTATCAATATTTCAGAACTATTTAAGGATAGAAATTATCCAACTACAAAAAGAAGATTAGAAGAATTAGGGAATGAAAGAGCTAAACAGATGTTCCCAAGAATAAGGAAATAAGCAAAAAGAGCGAAGAGATAGGCATTTATTTCTAGCCACAACCGTAATCAAGGAAGTATATGATAAACAATTAAAGAAATATTTTGCTTAGTTAGCCCTATTAATAATGGCATAAATTCGGTAATCCGCAGTATCATGGACCTCTTTGGAGAGCGTAGAAGAAGTAAAGCGCCTGCCTATGTACCACTACCGCCAACACCGGCCATATCGAACCATCAGTTATCAAGCGGGTGGCAGAATGAAGGGTTCCAGAGTAGTGCGCTTAATCACACGGCGCATGAAATAGACCCACCAGGAGGGGAAAAGCAAAAGTATTATGATAAAAAACCATAACGCAATGCCGATAATCCGCTACAAGAACATTATGACGAAGCGGTCACATTATCAGAATGGACTAGAGCAAATGATGGTTTAACAAGGGAACAAATCATCAATCAACGCACAAATAGAAGCTTAAGTCCTTTAAACTCTCAACAAGGCGGTCCAAATTTACGTTATGTATTTCATCCAAAAACAGGAAATGTAATTGACATGAGACATATGCTTATTATGGGAAATAATGGCCCTCTTGTTGGTAATATGGTTGAATTAGGACAGCAGATGGCTGGACAGGCAAGCGGATTAAATAGGCAAGATTTTTATTCAAACTCATTAGGATATAAATTTTATAATACTTATAACGATAGTGGAGTCCAACTGATGCGTTTTTTAGGAGTTGGCGGTAATTTTACAAATTCAGTGAACCAATTTCTTAATAGATGAGACTAGATAATTAAATTAACACAAATCAATTTAAACAATGAGGGTTTTAAACTATAAAATATTTATTCGAGTGGCTTACTTTTTATTAATCATATTATTTTTAAGTTGTGGCTCAGACAATTTTTATGATACACAAAGAATTATTTTAACCGATAAAACAGAATATAAAATAGGGGATGATATTGAACTAACTTTAAAAATATCTACAAGGAAAGACAATAAAACAATTAGATTATATGAAAACTTTAAAAACCTTGAAGTATCGTTTTCTACTTTTAATGAAGAAAAAGGAAATCAAAACGTATCCCTTAACAGCGGAGCAAATTTAAAAAAGACTAAGATTTTTGAAAAAGTGATATCTAAAAATAATTCCTTTATTGTAAAATTTAAAGGGAAAATATTAGAAACTGATGAAAGTATAATTTTATCATTTCCAGAACTCAACTTTAAAGTTACTTTTAGAAAAGATGATTTGACAGATGATTCTTTAATTAGAATTCACGGTTTTTGCAATCCAATTAATCCAGAGTTTGGTGCATCTTTAGAGGAATATTTTGAAGTAAAGGATATTAAGATTATATATTAAAATTTTTTAGGAAAGTAAAAGGTAGCCGAGCAATTAACTACCCCGATGGCCCCGGACACACAAAGAAGCCTGGATATCACCTATAACGCGTTTAAAAGCCCGGTAGAAATCATAGAACCGGGCTGCGACCGTATCAGCTTTGATTATAATATGGCCAATGCCAGGAGCACGATGTATTACGGCGGGCTACAGGAAGACAAAAGGTTACGCCCGTTACGCAAGCATTATTCTATTGACGGCAGTATGGAAATAAAACACAACACCCAAACCGGCGAAACCGAATTTATTACCTATATTGGCGGGGATGGCTACAGTGCGCCGGTAGTGTTAAAAAGTGATGGTACCACACAGGAATACCTGTATTTGCACCGCGACTACCAGGGCACTATACTGGCCATTACCAACCAGGCCGGGGATATTGTAGAAAAGCGGCTGTTTGATGCCTGGGGCGCTGTCGTAAAGATACAGGACGGTGCAGGCAACACGCTATCGGGGTTTGTGGTTCTGGACAGGGGTTATACGGGGCACGAACATTTACAGGGCGTGAACCTGATACACATGAACGCCCGTTTGTACGACCCGGTACTGCACCGGTTCCTGCAACCGGACAATTTTATCCAGGACCCGTACAACACGCAGAATTACAACCGCTATGGCTATGTGCTGAACAACCCGTTAAAGTATACCGATTATAGCGGCGAGGAATATAACAATGGCGAAGGCGGCGGGATGTCGGATTTTAAGAAATCGTTAATAGCTGCCGGGATTGCTTCTATAATAAAAGGCTGGGACAAGCTGGGCATAAAAGACTGGGCGAAGAGAAACATTAGCTGGCGACAAATTGGCAATGGGTTAAAGGATTTCTTT
>DASVUQ010000288.1:0-4228 GCA_036386975.1 Flavobacterium sp.
CAGTCCCAGTTATGATAAAACGTTTTATGAAACCCTAAACTTGCCGAAATATTATGAAAAGTAAATTCCGGTTTTGTAATCCACTGGTTGCCTTCTTCGCCAATAATAAACCTATCAAATCCAGGACTGTAACCTGTTTCAGTCCATCGTAATTTGTAATATGCTTTTGTAGCCTGTATGTTAGAGAAATCATATCGCAACCCCATATCCAATGTAAAACCCTCGGCCATAGTATATTCAGCAATACCGTATGCGCCAAGATCTATTTTATCATAAGTGGGGATCAATGGCCGTACGCCTGTTTTAGGATTGGCAAAATTGTTTTGATAACTCGTACTGATGCCGGTTTTAAATGTCCAATCAGTAATTGCTTTTTTATAATCAAACTGTAAGCTGTGGGTAATCAGCTCTAAATCGAGTGCGGCAGTATTGGCAAACTCCCCGCGCCGTATATCAAACTCCAGCCTGTTGTTTAACTGAAACGCATACTGTATGCCAAGAGAAGTATTTTCCTCAGAGTACCAGTTATAATTAATTTTCGCCAGATGATGCTGTACTTCCTGTTTGGGATTGCCGATAGTATGCGTAAACGGTTTGATAACAAAAGGCACTTTATTATTGATGGAGTTGTACAAGTCGCTGCTGCTTCCGATATGGGACGCGCTTAATATTCCGATCGTGGCATTATAGTAACTGTAGTACGCACTTATATCATACTTTTTTCCCATGTACTTGATATCCCCGGAGAAATTAGCTTCTCTATTTCCGGTATTGGATAATACATAATCCGGGCTTTCGCGGTCACCCATATATTTAAAAGTACCCTGTACGTTCCAACTCCAGTCGCAAAAATTACCTTTGTGCAGGCTGGTGCTAATACTACCCCCCTGCCCGTTCGTAGCTGAGTTGATAATGGTTTTGCCGTACAACGTGTCTTTTTTTACCACTACAGGATCAATAACAATTAGGCCACCCACTGCATCCCCGCCATATTGAAGTGCCGATGCCCCTTTGATTACCGTAATTTTACCGGCAGCATTAATATCAAAATTCGGCGCATGTTCTGTGCCCCACTGCTGGTCTTCCAACCGCACATTATTGTTGATAATAGGGACTCGGCTGCTGTGCAACCCATTGATAATCGGTTTTATAATGGAACTTCCGGTCCGTAACAATGACACTCCGGCAACTTCTCTTAGTGCTTCGCCCAAAGTCTGGTTACTATACTTTTCTATGGTTCCCAGCTGTATCTTCTGTTCTAAAACAGATTCGTTAATAGCATTTGCCTTTTTATGGAACACTACCTCATTGAGTTGCGTAATTTCTTTTTTCAATTTCAGGTTAAGCCGAATATTGCCACTGACCACCAATGTAGTATCGATAGATTTATAACCTATATAAGAGACATATAATTTTTTACGCCCGCTGGGAACATTAACAATTAAAAAGCTCCCGTCAGGATTTGTGTTTTGGGTACTATTGCCAATATGAACATGACAGCCATTGAGCGGCTTGTTCAATTCATCTACAATATTACCATCAATCTTGTACTGAGCTTGTATGCTAAAGCTAATAAGCAATAGCAAAAACAGGATTGTTTTGTGTGACATTTTATGAAATTAACATACTAAATGCGAAGTTGCTTCCCGGGAAAGGAATAACTGTATTTTAATGATGTTAAACTGTAGGCGGGCCTCTTAAGTTGTAAAGGCTTCCGATAAAGTAGGTGTTGCTTTGTGAAGTATAAATAGTAACCTGTTCAGATACCGCAATAGCTTTATAAAATGAAAAGCTTTGTAATCCCGGATCATCAAAATGGTTTAATGTAAAATCACATACAAAACATTTATCGAAGTAATTGTGCTGATGTGTAATCTGAGGTTTAGAAAAATCATGTTTCTGATGGCATTTTTCGTTAGAAAGATGCGCCGTAAGATGTTCGTATGAATGCAGGGACTGAAACAGCATTGATAACAATACCGTAATCATTAATAAAAGGTTTATCAGGGCAAACTTCTTCTTCATACTTTGCAAATATATATCTTTATAAAAAAGAATGTTTGGTTTTAACAAAAATTAAACCTGCTTACTCTATTTTAGTTCAAATAATCTGATCTCTATCGGCTATTAATGTCCCTTAATGGCTAAATTAAAATATAAATATAAGATAAAGAAGGCAAGCAAAAAACCTCTTCCCAAATCCCACCAACCAAAAACCACCAACCAAAAACCAAAACCCGGTACGTTTATTATTAAATAAATTATAAATTCCACAATAATCTGCATTTTTATCGCTAAAACCAAACCATTAAACCCTTATGGTGTATATGCCCGCTAACGAACCACGCTATTGTACTAAATATAAGCCTAATTCTTTCATTTTAAAAAAAATACAGTATAATTTTACGATATTACGCCCAAAATTATATTTTTCGCCGGATTTTAAATACCTTAACCCTATCATAATGAGGCACTAATTATTTTTTAGCAGTTTAGGAACAATTAAACCAAATAAATATGAGTTTCTTAGCAAAATTAACAATCGACGGCAAAGCCTATAACATCCTTGACTATACTTACCATCCCAGGCAACCTGCTGACCATTCAGGCAAACCAACAGGAAAGGTAATAAGCGGTTTTTTATCATTAACACTGGAATCAGACAGGGAAACTACTTTTTATGACTGGATGTTAAGCCCCGATATGGCCAAAGAAGGTACCATCACCTTTTATAAAAGGGATGCCATGAGCAAACAAGGCGAAATCGAGTTCGAGACTACCTATTGCGTAGGCTATACAGAGCGTTTCTCCGGTACGGGGAATACCCCGATGGTACAGCATTTACAACTATCGCCCGGCAAAATAACCTACGGGGGCGTAGTGTATGAAGAAAACTGGAATGTCCGTAAAATGGGTACCCCCAAACCAGCTCCTGTTGCCGAAAAAGAAAAGCAACAGGTAGCGATAGAAGATATTTATATCAGTAAGACAGATGCCTCGGTACTCATAAATTATAGAAAACCGACCGGGAATATCCGGATGATTGCCAGATACGATTGGGACGATGCCCAAGAAATACAGGACGACAGGGAAAAGATTAACCAACTGGAAAGCCTAAGCACGATTGTTACGGTAGATGATGCGCAAATACAACAACAATTACAGGAAATACATAAACGGACCGTAAATACCGAACACCAAATCTTTATTGTTTTAGACAGGGAATCGGCAACAATAAAAGCCGTTATAGGGCCCGAAGGGATTGATGGTGAAGCAGAGTTTAATTCTTATAAACTACCTGGTGGTACCCAACCTGTAGTTGAAGCTGATGGGTCAAAATACGCCCTTCTTGGGCAGGCCCATACCCACAATCTTAAGAAATCTAAACCAAAAAATCATAATATACTTGGGGGACCCTCTACTACAGAAAATGCCTTTGGGACTTCAGAAAAAGATAAAAAAACGGCAATTTCAGACGGTATATACATTTACGCGCTTGATAGTTGGAATCACCCTAGTAAAAACGCCGAAGTGACTATTAATCGGGTGGGTCCAGTAGGTACACCAAAACTAAATATAGGAAAGACACATGGAAAAGGCGACGGAAAAAAGACCATAAACATTGGGTTAGAATGCCTTAATTTAAGAGTAGGAAGATGAAAAAATTACTATTATTACTAACTTTCTGTTTTATAAGCTGCAAATTATATAGCCAGGAAACCCCAAAGGAAAATAAAGTGTACACTTATATAGTGCCTTCTTTACCTGCTGAAAAATTAATATATGAACAAATCCAACATTTTGAAACTGCATATACTATTTATCTGGAATTAGAAATTACCAACTCTGGATATAATATATGGATTATACCAACAACGATAAAAATTGAAGATGCTTATTTTGGTTTTTTAAAAGTTACAGAAAGCAACCGTACCATGCATATTAATGGTAAACTATATCATTTGGTTTTTTATACCGATATGCATATAGGCAGAAAAATTGATTTGAATAAAGTCCAGTCGTTTGAAAAGAGGGAAGCAAATATAAAAAGAGGTACAGATGATGATGATGATCTTTTAGTTTATAAAAAGACTGTTATTTATGACCATGCAATTGTAATCAAATTTGACCGTGACTGGAACCAGATAAAAGAATAATTACTATTGGGTTGGAATGCCTAAACTTAAAAGTAGGAAGATGAAAAAATTATTAATCCTAATAATCCTCT
>DASVUQ010000289.1:0-21035 GCA_036386975.1 Flavobacterium sp.
TACACATAAAGAATTGGCGCTCTATAAAAAAAATCGCAAATTTGTATTTCAAAAAAATTATTATGCCTAAAATATCCCATAAAGGGGCTCAAATGCCAGAATCTCCTATTAGGAAACTGGTCCCTTTTTCTGAAATTGCCAAGAAAAAAGGCCATAAAGTCTATCATCTTAATATTGGACAGCCTGATATAAAAACACCCGAAGTAGCATTAAATTCCATTAAAAACCTGGATATAGAAATTTTAGAATACAGCCATTCTGCAGGTTTTGAAAGTTACAGGACCAAACTTTCTGCTTCCTATAAAAAACAGGGTTTGCCTATTGATGTGGCCGATATTATTATTACCACCGGCGGCTCAGAAGCATTACTTTTTGCAATGGGAAGTACTATGGATGCTGATGATGAGGTGATTATACCGGAACCGTTCTATGCTAATTACAATGGTTTTTCTACCGCTTCGGGTGTAAAAGTAGTACCCGTAATATCTACAATTGAGACTGGGTTTGCCTTACCTCCTATTGCTGATTTTGAAAAACTGATTACTCCTAAAACAAAAGCAATATTAATTTGCAATCCCGGAAACCCTACAGGTTACCTTTACTCAAAAGAGGAAATCATGCAACTTGCGGCACTGGTAAAAAAGCATGATTTGTTTTTAATTGCGGATGAAGTATACAGGGAATTTACGTATGACGGAGATGTCCATTATTCGGTTATGAATATTCCGGGCCTTGAAGAGCATGCCATAATGATTGATTCGGTATCAAAAAGATACAGTATGTGCGGTGCAAGAATTGGCTGTATTGTTTCTAAAAATAAGGAGTTAATGGCAACAGCAATGAAATTTGCACAGGCAAGGCTTAGCCCGCCCACATTTGCACAAATTGCCAGTGAAGCCGCCTTAGATACCCCTCAAAGTTATTTTAGCGAAGTAATTACAGAATACAAGGGCCGAAGGGATATCCTTATAAGTGAACTTCAAAAAATTGATGGTGTTGTAGTAAGCAAGCCTAAAGGCGCTTTTTACTGTATTGCACAACTGCCTATCGATAATGCCGATACTTTTGCACAATGGCTTTTAGAGTCGTATGACCTTAATGGCGAAACAGTAATGGTAGCACCGGCAGCAGGATTTTATTCAACGCCAAATGTAGGCCTTAATGAAGTCCGTATTGCTTATGTGCTCAACAAACAGGACCTTATTAAAAGTGTGGCTATTTTAAAGGACGCGATCAGCACTTATAATAGGTTACAGCAAACGCAAACAGTAGTAATGAGCAATTAGGTTATAAGATATTTGTATTCTTTTTACAGCAATACCAAGTGTTACAATTCGCAGATAGTTATATTTGCATTATAATGCTTTCTACAGACAATTATTATGAGTAAAAACGAAGATTTTCAAGACGAAATTGGAAACAATCATATCGCAACGAGTGCAACAAATCCTATCAGGGATGATGCGTTTGTACTTACTGACGACCAAAAAATAGTATCGATACAAAAAGATGTGGAACGTATCTTAGAAACCCTCGGGATGGACCTTACAGATGATAGCCTTAAAGGTACGCCCAACAGGGTAGCCAAAATGTTTGTTAAAGAAATTTTTGGGGGTTTGAACCCTAACAAAAAACCTAGTGCTTCTACCTTTAATAATCATTACAAATATGGGGAAATGCTGGTAGAGAAGAACATTACGCTCTACTCCACCTGCGAGCATCACTTACTGCCTATTATTGGCAGGGCCCATATTGCTTATATTTCTAACGGAACGGTAGTCGGACTTTCAAAAATGAACCGGATCGTGGATTATTTTGCCAAAAGGCCTCAGGTACAGGAGCGGTTAACGATGCAGATTGTACAGGAATTGCAAAAAGTACTAGGGACTGAAAATGTAGCTTGTGTAATTGATGCCAAACATCTTTGTGTGAATTCCAGAGGGATACGCGATATTGAAAGCAGTACGGTAACATCGGAATTTGGCGGAAAGTTTAAAGAAGAACCAACCCGAAGGGAATTCCTGGATTATATTAAATTGGAAACCCGGTTTTAATTTTTTGAAATAAGATGGTACTATCGTAGTTCTATAGTAAACGATTAATAGCCCCAATGGAAATGAAAATCCTTTTTAAAAAAAAGATTTAATTTTCTTACTATTTTTGAGCGACTAACAGAAGCTCCCAAAATAGTTTAGAAAATATTTTTTTTGAAAAAAGATTGTAATGAACAGTGGGATTAGCTCATAAAAATAAAAAGAATGTCATTATACAAAAATCAGCCCTTAAGAATATACAATTCCCTCTCTGGGGAAAAAGAAACATTTGTACCTATACATGAAGGTAATGTGGGAATGTATGTTTGCGGCCCAACAGTTTACAGCAATGTACACCTGGGGAATGTAAGGACTTTTTTATCTTTTGATATTATTTTCAGGTACTTACTACATTTGGGTTATAAAGTACGTTATGTAAGAAATATTACGGATGTTGGCCATATTGTGGACGATGTAGATGATGGTGAAGATAAGATTGCAAAACGGGCGCGTATTGAGCAATTGGAACCGATGGAAATTGTACAACGGTATACGGTAGATTTTCATGATATACTGAATGCTTTTAACTTTCTCCCTCCCAGTATCGAGCCTACGGCTACCGGCCACATTATCGATCAAATCGAAGTTATAAAAAAAATTATAGCCACAGGTGTCGGATATGTATCCAATGGTTCGGTGTATTTTGATGTAGTTAAATTTAACGAGTCCCATCATTACGGAAAATTAAGCCGCAGAAATATTGAAGACATGCTTGCTAATACACGTGACTTGGACGGACAAAGCGATAAGCGTAACCCACAGGATTTTGCGCTCTGGAAAAAAGCAGAACCGGAGCATATTATGCGATGGCCTTCGCCGTGGAGCGACGGTTTTCCGGGATGGCATTTGGAATGTACTGCGATGAGTACCAAATATTTAGGCAATCATTTTGATATTCACGGCGGTGGAATGGATTTAAAATTTCCGCATCACGAATGTGAAATAGCGCAGAACGAAGCCTGTACAGGACAAACTCCGGTAAACTACTGGATGCATGCCAATATGCTTACGCTGAATGGTAAAAAAATGTCGAAATCTACGGGAAACAGCATCTTGCCTGGTGAGATCATTTCAGGCAATAACCATATCCTCAGTAAAGCTTTTTCCGCTTCTGTTGCCCGGTTTTTTATGGCACAGGCACATTACAGGAGTGTACTCGATTTTTCTGATGATGCTATTGTCGCCGCAGAAAAAGGATATAACCGTTTGATGGAATCTTTTGAAGTGGCAAAAGATATTGAAGCTTCGGCAAGTTCGACACTTGATGTCTCCGGTTGGAAACAATCGTGCTACGATGCTATGAATGATGACTTTAATACGCCTGTCCTGATTGCCCATTTGTTTGAAGGCGTACGTTTTATTAATCTTTTAAAAGAAAAATCGGCTACTTTAAAAGAACAGGAACTTACGGACCTGAAAGATACGATGCAGCATTTTGTATTTGATGTATTAGGGCTTAAAAATGAAAAAGTGTCTAATAATAATGAAAAATTAGAAGGTGTAGTGAGCATGTTGATTAATATGAGGAATGAAGCCAGGGCCAATAAAGATTTTTCTTTGTCAGATCAGATACGGAACGAGTTACTGGCCTTAGGGATCCAGCTTAAAGATGGTAAAGAAGGGACCAGTTTTAGTTTTTAAGTACTAAGCTTAATGTATTAATGGACGGTTTCATGATATCTAAAATAATTATTTTTCCTTTTGTGTTTCTGGTGCGTGTGTATCAGTCACTGGTATCCCCTTTTCTACCTTCGGCATGCCGGTATGAACCTACCTGCTCTACTTATATGGTACAGGCATTACAAACCCATGGATTATTTAAAGGTTTATTTTTAGGGGCTAAACGTATTGTACGCTGTAATCCTTGGGGAGGCAAAGGATACGACCCTGTTCCTGATAAAAAATTACATTGCAAACATTAAACAACTTTTATAGTTAAGGTTCGTTCGAAATATTTATTTTTACAAAAACTAATACAATATGGCACAAGCTCTCGGAATAGTCTGGAATCCATCAGAGGGGATAGATTTAGGTTTTTTTATAGTTCGTTATTACAGCCTTATGTTTGTCATTGCCTTTGGGCTGGGCTGGTACCTCACTAAGAAAATTTTTGAACGGGAGAATGAACCTGTAGAAAAACTGGATAGCCTTTTTATCTGGACTGTTTTAGCTACACTACTTGGCGCAAGGTTAGGCCATGTGTTTTTTTATGACTGGGAGTATTACAAGAATCATTTGGCTGAAATTATTTTACCTATCCGGGAAAATGCGAATGAAAATTTATTCGGGTTTATAAACGGTTGGGAATTTACCGGATTTACCGGATTAGCAAGCCATGGCGCTACAATAGCCATTATTGTTTTTATGTACTTTTTTAGCAAAAAAGTAATGAAGAGGCCATTGCTGTGGATATTGGACAGGATTACAATACCTGTTGCCAGCGGGGCCGTATTTGTAAGGTTGGGCAATTTTTTTAATTCTGAAATTTTTGGGCATCCAACATCAAAAGATGCTTTTTATGCCGTGCAGTTTATTAAGGGCGATACGCATTGGGAAACTAATAATGTACAGCAAATTACCCAGGCTCCAACAGTACGCGAAGGGTACCATCTCATTCAGACTGACCCGAGATTTATAGAAGTGCTGAACCAAATCCCATTCAGGCACCCTACGCAGCTCTATGAAGCTTTTGGGTACATCTTCGTATTTCTTATCGTATTTTATGCGTATTGGAAAACAGAAGCCAGGCAAAAGCAGGGATTATTATTAGGTTTATTTCTAATTCTTTTGTTTACAGTTCGTTTTATTGTGGAGTTTGTAAAAGAAAGCCAGGGAGGCTTTGAAGGTGATAATCCCATCCTGTCTACCGGGCAATGGTTAAGTATCCCTTTTATTCTTACAGGGCTGTTCCTGGTATTCAGGGCTAGGAAAAGAGTAATCATTTAGATGCATTTCGATTTGTGGTATTTTTAAACAATTCTTCTATCTGAGGAAACTATACTTCTGGTTTCAATAGATTTATTGTCAGGAGCACAAAACGTACTGTTGCTATTGCTTTTGTCCCGCTTTCCGCTCTATCTGCGCAAAAAAGCGGGGGATGCCGCTACAATCCTACCATGTGGGCACATCTACGAATAATTGCCGTCCCTGCATAGTTGCTGCGAATTTTTGTATTCCTATCGATTTTCAAAAAAAAGTAGAAGTAACCGAAATAATTTCTGCCTGTTTAGTGATATTAAAATTTAATGTATAAGTAAAATAAATATGTAGATTGTTTTACCTCTCAAAAAGTTTTTTTTAATAATATTCTGTATCAAATAATATAAAGGTTATTTTCCTTTTCTTCTGTTCCTTTCTTTTTTTATTAAAGTAAGTTCCCTACTGGTTTGGCCGGCAACCGAAGTATTTTCTTCTGCTCTTCTTATTAGATAAGGCATCACATCACGTACGGGTCCAAAAGGCAAATATTTGGCATTATTATAACCGTTTGCTGCAAGATTGTAACTTATATTGTCGCTCATGCCATACAGCTGACCGAACCAGATCCTATTATCCCCTTTTTCAATTCCATTTTGCTGCATCAATTCCATCAGCATATAGGAACTCTCTTCATTATGTGTCCCTGCAAAAACAGACATGATGTCTAAATGCTGAATCATATAGGCTACTGCCGCATCAAAGTTGTTATCGGTTGCTTCTTTACTGGCGCAAATAGGCGTTGGGTATCCTTTTTCTTCTGCACGTCTGTTCTCCTTTTCCATGTAAGCACCACGGACTAGTTTCATGCCAATATAAAAACCTTCCTGTTGTGCTTGTTGGTGCAATTTTTTTAGGTAATCCAGCCTGTCCCAACGGTACATCTGTAACGTATTAAAAACAATAGGTTTTTCTTTATTGTACCGCTGCATCATTTTTGTGACTAATGCATCGGCAGCATCCTGCATCCAGCTTTCTTCCCCATCAATAAGAAGGGCAATATTTTTCTCGAAAGCAGTTTTGCAAACCAGGTCAAAACGGGCTTCTACTCTCTCCCACTCTGCCTGTTCCTCCAGGTTCAGGGTTTGCCCTTCTCCCAGTTTTTCGTACAGTTCGAACCTTCCGAAACCTGTAGGCTTAAAAACAGCAAATGGAATGGCTTTTTTTTCTTTGGCAAAATCAATAATTTTTAGAGTCATTTTTAATGCATCATCAAAATGCGCTTCATCTTCCTTGCCTTCAACAGAATAATCCAAAACAGAAGATACGCCTTTGGTAAACATTTTATCCACTACAGGCAGACAATCCGTTTCACTTATGCCCCCGCAAAAATGATCAAAAACAGTAGCGCGGATCAAGCCTTCTACAGGTAGATGTGCTTTGATGGCAAAGTTAGTTACTGCGGTTCCGATTCGTACAAGTGGTTGATTATCTATTAATTTGAAGAGAAAATAAGCACGGTCTAGTTCCGTATCACTTTTTAATGAAAATGCGACTTGTGTATTATTGAATATTTTTTCCATGTATTTTTTAAAAACTATACAAATATATATAGAGTTTGATAATTTTTAACCAAATATTACCTTATTTTGCTTTGAAATTATTGACTATAAAGTTTATCATGCAGCTAATTGAAGCCAACGGTTATACCATACATTTTAATGAAAATGCGTATCAGGCGCTAAACGATCATTTAACTCATCATCATTATTCTAAAATTTTTATTATAGTAGATTCTAATACTAATGATTCCTGTTTGCCAAAATTCTTATCGCTACTGGCTACAGATCGTACTATTGAAATTATAGAATTTGAAAATGGGGAAAGTTTTAAAAATATTGATACTTGTATTGAAATATGGAAGGTATTAACGGAACTTGGTGCCGATAGAAAGAGTATCATTATTAATCTTGGCGGAGGTGTCGTCACTGATTTAGGTGGTTTTGTAGCGTCTACATTTAAGCGGGGTGTTGATTTTATACATGTCCCCACTACACTTCTTGCCATGGTCGATGCGGCCATTGGCGGAAAAAATGGTATAGACCTGGGCAACCTTAAAAATCAGGTTGGGGTTATTACTATTCCAAAAATGGTTATAATCGATACTGATTTTCTGGAAACACTTCCTCAAAATGAAATGCGTTCCGGACTGGCAGAAATGCTGAAACACGGTTTAATATACGATAAAACATATTGGGACAAATTCTTAGACCTTAGTCTCCTGGATTTTGCAGATTTTGACATCCTTATTTATGATTCCATAATCATTAAGAATGAGATTGTAAAACAAGACCCTAAAGAAAATGGTATCCGTAAAGCGCTTAACTTCGGCCATACCTTAGGCCATGCCATAGAAAGTTATTTTCTGGAAAAGGAAAACAAAACTACTTTACTGCACGGAGAAGCTGTTGCTGCCGGAATGGTATTGGAAAGTTATATTTCCTGGAAGAAAGATTTTATTTCTCAGGAAGACTATTTACAGATCAAAAAAACAATAAAAAACATATTTGAAACTATAGTTTTTGAAGACAACGACCTGGTGCCAATAATTGATTTGCTTATCCATGATAAAAAAAATGAATACGGAACAATTCAATTTGCTTTACTGGAAAAAATAGGAAAAATTAAGATAGACCAAAAAGTTGAAAATGAACTTATTAATGAAGCTTTCCGGGATTATAATTATTGCTAATTTTTTAATAAAACCGTTGCAATTAGGGAATAATATTTTTTACATTTGCAGCAATGAATAGAAACCATAACAGCAATAGAAACAACCACTTCAATTGTAATAATTATGATTGTGGTATTGCCGTGAAATTTAATCCCATTTCCGGAAAGTTTTTAAATTTTGACCATTTACAGTACACAAATAGTTTACGAGAAAAATTACAAATCATTTATGCTAATATCCGGGTTTGAAATTAAAATTTACCTATATAAATTTTAATTTTTAATATCCAAACAACAAGCTAAATGAATACTAAATATTTCGATTTAATCAATCAAACTTATTATTTCCCTCAGGAAGAATTTACACTTAACAAAGATAATCAGCTTCAGTTTCATAACATCGATTTAATGAAACTGGTGGAGCAATACGGCACTCCTTTAAAATTTACCTATCTGCCGCAAATTTCCAATAACATTAAGAGGGCCAAGAACTGGTTTCGTCATGCTATGGAAAAAAACAAGTATGAAGGTAAGTATTACTATTGTTATTGTACTAAAAGCTCTCATTTTCAATATGTAATGAATGAGGCTTTCAAAAACAATATCCATATAGAAACTTCGGCAGCGTATGATATTAATATCGTTGAAAACCTGCTCGAGAACGGCAAAATTAATAAAAGTACGTATGTTATCTGCAACGGTTTCAAGAGGGACCAATATGTAGCTAACATAGCACGGCTTATTAATAACGGGCATAAAAACACCATTCCGATTATAGATAACTATGAAGAATTAGATTTACTTCAGGCAGAAATCAAAGGTAAATTTAAAATTGGTATCCGTATTGCGGCAGAGGAAGAACCTAAGTTCGAATTTTATACGTCCCGGTTAGGCATCGGTTATAAAAATATTGTTCAGTTCTACAAAAAACAGATTCAGGAAAATAAGAACCTGGAACTCAAAATGCTTCACTTTTTCATTAATACAGGAATTAATGATACTGCCTATTACTGGAACGAATTATTAAAATGTATCAGGGTGTATATTGCCTTAAAGAAAGAATGCCCTTCACTCGACGGGCTAAACATCGGCGGCGGGTTTCCTATTAAAAACTCTCTTGCATTCGAATACGATTACCAGTACATGATCGATGAAATCATTAACCAGATTAAAATCGCCTGTGAAGAAGCCGAAGTAGATGTGCCTGATATTTTTACAGAATTCGGTTCTTTTACCGTTGGCGAAAGCGGCGGTGCCATATACCAGATCCTGTATCAAAAACAACAAAACGACAGGGAAAAGTGGAATATGATTGATTCTTCGTTTATCACTACGCTACCTGATACCTGGGCCATTAATAAACGTTTTATCATGCTGGCCGTTAATCGGTGGAATGATCAGTACGAACGGGTATTATTAGGCGGTTTAACATGTGATAGTGATGACTATTATAACTCAGAACAAAACATGAATGCCATTTATTTACCTAAATACAACAAAGAAAAACCGTTGTATATTGGGTTCTTTAATACAGGCGCTTATCAGGAAACTATTGGCGGTTACGGAGGCTTGCACCACTGCCTGATCCCGCAACCAAAGCACGTCCTGATTGACAGGGATGAAAACGGGATTATCGCTACAGAAATTTTCTCAGAAGAACAAACATCAGCCGAAGTACTTAAAATTTTAGGCTACCAGACAAAGTAATTTTATAAAAAAAAACAGTTGCACTATTAGCAAAAAAAGTTTTTCTTTGGAGCACAAACAAAGTAATTACCATCTGGATACTATCCATGATAAAAACAAACAAAAATGAGTAAAGGACCTATCAGTCAGTTTATCGAAAAACATTACCTGCATTTTAATTCAGCAGCGTTAGTTGATGCGGCAAAAGCCTATGAGCAACAGCTTGCTAACGGTGCAAAAATGATGGTAACCCTGGCTGGAGCAATGAGTACAGCAGAAATTGGAAAAATTTTTGCGGAAATAATCCGGCAGGATAAAGTACAGATTATTTCATGTACGGGAGCGAATTTAGAAGAAGACATTATGAATTTAGTGGCACACTCTCATTATGAAAGAGTGCCGAACTACAGAGACCTGACACCACAACAAGAATGGGATTTACTGGAAAGAGGGCTTAACCGAGTTACGGATACCTGTATTCCTGAACATGAAGCTTTTCGTCGCCTGCAAAAGCATATATTTAAAATCTGGAAAGATGCAGATGACAATGGGGAACGTTATTTTCCTCATGAATTCATGTATAAAATGTTACTTTCGGGCGTATTGGAAGAATATTATGAAATTGATTTAAAAGACAGCTGGATGTACGCGGCTGCCGAGAAAAACCTGCCTATTGTTGTACCAGGTTGGGAAGACAGTACGATGGGAAATATTTTTGCTTCTTACGTAATAAAAGGAGAATTAAAAGCGTCTACCATGAAATCAGGAATAGAATATATGCCTTTTCTGGCCGACTGGTATACTAAAAACAGTGCTAATGGTGTTGGGTTCTTCCAGATTGGTGGTGGTATTGCAGGGGATTTCCCTATTTGTGTAGTCCCTATGCTCTATCAGGATATGGAAATGCATGATGTTCCTTTCTGGAGTTATTTTTGTCAGATTTCAGATTCAACCACAAGTTATGGTTCCTACTCAGGAGCAGTGCCCAATGAAAAAATTACATGGGGTAAATTAGATATTACAACCCCAAAATTTATTATAGAATCGGATGCTACAATTGTTGCTCCGTTAATTTTTGCCTACTTATTAGATATGTAATACAATTGTTATGAAAAGAATTATTGTTGACTACTCCAAATTAACGAACGAAATTCTAAACCTTTTGGTAGAGAAATTTCCGGACGGATATGATGATTCCAACATTATCCGTTTTAAGAACCACAAAAATGAAACTATTGAAGCAGTTGAAGTGCGAACTGAAGATACTATTTTCCTTGTAAAAATCAGCACTAAATTATCGGATAGGATTATTAATTTTGATGAAGATGAAGATATTGTTGTCCCAATAGAAGATGCAATTAAAGATTTAGATCTGGATGATGAAGATGTGGCTGCTGACGATGAAGAAGATGAAAAAGAAGATAAACCGGAATTTGACGACGAAGACGAAGATGCAGATCCATCAGACATAGCGGATGACGAGGACGAAGATGATGAAATTTAAACCATAAGGAACTCTTTGCAGAGTTCCTTTTTCTATTATACTATGATTGAATCTTTTTTACCTATAATAACCACTGATACAAAGATTTTAATTTTAGGCACCATGCCTGGCCAGATCTCTTTAAACCGGCAAGAGTATTACGGCAATAAAAACAACCATTTTTGGAGGATTATGTTTTCTGTTTTTAATGAACATAATGCTATCAATGATTATGATGCCAAAATACAACTGCTTCAGGATAATAATATAGGGCTTTGGGATACTTTGCAACACTGCGAGCGGCAGGGAAGTTTAGATATTCATATAAAAAATCATCAGGTCAATAATTTTGATCATTTGTTTACCCAATTCCCAAACATTAAAAAGGTTCTTTTTAACGGGAAAGACAGCCATAAGTTCTTTTTTAAACAATACGGACAGATAGAAGGCATCAGGTATTTTATAATGCCTTCTACAAGTCCTGCCAATACAATGACTTTTGAAAAAAAGCTGGCATTCTGGAAAGAAGCGATCTACAAGTAGCGCTCCTGAAATATTTTTTGATGGTGCTTTTGATGCCCGATAATTATAAAACCAATGGCACGAACAGATATTTCATTGCCTGAAGCTATTCCTTTTCGTAGAAGCTGCTCCGGTGAAAAACTTTTAAACAGCGACAAAGTAGCTTGTCGTACTACAGCCATTTCAGTAAGTAAGTCCTGGATATTTCTGTCAACGGCATTTGTATTTTCTATGTAATCATTTTGTTCAAATCCCGGTAAAGGTGTTGTATCATTTCTGGAAAAACGCAATGCACGATAGCTGAAAATACGCTCACAATCGATAAGGTGTTGCAGGATTTCCTTTATAGTCCATTTGCCCTCTGCATATCTGTAATCAAATTTGTCCATCGGTATATTTTGTACAAACCTGATTAATTCATGTACCGAAATTTCTAATTCTTCTATAAGGTGCACATTTTCAAGTGCCTGAATATAAGTGGTATAAAAGCCTGTATATTCATTAACGGGTAATTGGTCTAGCTTCATTAGTATAATTATTAACAGTGGAGCAACATGCTGATAATTTTGATTAAAAATTACATATTTTTAAAGATCGTATGCATCAAACGCTTTTTATCATTAATGCTTTCTTCCAGTGAAATCATAGTTTCTGTCCTGTATACACCTTCAATATCATCGATCATAAAAATGACATCTTTAGCATGCTTGGTATCTTTGGCCCTGATTTTACAAAAAATATTGAATTTACCTGTTGTTACATGCGCTACAGTTACAAAAGGAATGTCATTAATGCGTTCTAAGACAAATTTTGTTTGAGAAGTATTGTTTAGAAATACACCGACATAGGCAATAAAAGAATAGCCTAATTTTTCATAATCCAAAGTAAGGGAAGAACCCATTATAATTCCGGCATCTTCCATCTTTTTTACCCTTACATGGACAGTTCCTGCGGAAATTAGTAACTTTTTGGCGATATCTGTAAAAGGGACTCTTGTATTGTCGATAAGCATGTCTAATATCTGATGATCTACCTCATCTAAACGAAATTTACTCATAATCTTTTATTTTATTTATTATTATGTCCGGTACAACATATAAAAAATTAATAGTGTTCAAAATATAATTATTATCCGGCATCATTTACGACCTTTCCGTTTATCACTTTTATTGCCTTTCCTAAACAGAAATCAGCTTTCTGACCAATATGAGGCTTATTTTCCAGATTATCAGAATATAATTCTTGTCCCGCGTCTACTTCAACATGGCCAAAGAAATTATCTAATTCTCCAATTTTAATAATAAAAGCGTTAAAAAATATTTTATTTTCTATTAATTCCTCTTTATATTGTAGTGCAAAATTGGTAATAATTTCTGAATGATCATAATTAAATTTGATGTTTTTGTATACAAAATCAAAAAAATTAGGAGTATTTTGCGGAATATTCATATAATAATCAATTTCGTCATCGAATATGGCGTTTTGGTAAATACTTAACATTCCTGATAATAATGCAATAAATACATATTTACGTGTGTGTTCTCTTTCATAATCATTTTGATAATGCCCAGCTTCAAACAAAACTGTTGGTGTAC
The DNA here is from genome assembly GCA_036386975.1 of Flavobacterium sp. Taxonomy (GTDB): domain Bacteria; phylum Bacteroidota; class Bacteroidia; order Flavobacteriales; family Flavobacteriaceae; genus Flavobacterium. The sequence goes on from DASVUQ010000289.1 coordinate 13,029, forward strand.
CTAAATGCTGAAATGTATCGCCAATGCAATTTATATTAAAACTGTCATCAAAACGGCCAATCTGTCCCGGAATATAATCCTTTAGAGTAGTATACATACTGTTAATCACACGGATTGCTTTTTTTCGTACTTCATTAATATTTTTCTCTTCATCATAAGAAGGTGCCAAAAAAGAAACTGTAGCGGGCTTTGATGTATTGCCTACACCAAATATGGTTCTTTGGTCATGGAGGTTAAAACAATAATCCGGCTGAAACGCTGCGTATACTTCTCTTAAAATTTTACTTTCCGGTTGTGACAGGTTTTGTGCATCGCGGTTTAGATCGACTTGATTGGCATTTTCACGGGTATATAAGAAAGCACCATCAGGATTTAAGATTGGAATAAAGTAAAATGTAAAATGACTGCGTAATGTGTTTGCTATTTTGTCGTCTCCGTTAAGGAAGTTAAATAAATCGAATAACGCTTTTGTGGTTGTACTTTCATTACCATGCATTTGTGACCAGCATAAAATTTTAGTTGTACCGGTACCTAATTGATAAGCGTAAACCGGGTTTTGTAAAACGGATTGTCCAATTATAGTGACCTGTCCATTTGTATTTAAAGTATCTAATAATGATCTGATATGTCCTAAGTGAATATAACGCCCTGATATATTTTGTTCTTTGAACGTATTAAATAATTGAGAAAAATCCATGGTGTCAAATGTAAATTAGGATAAGGTTACAAAAGTAAACATCTTATTGTTTACAAATGTAATCAATTAAAAATACGCAATAGTTTAAAGTTGTAAACTGGTGGTAGCAACTATAGGAATCCTATTGTTTGTTATTGGTAAACAAATATTAAATCTTATATTTTTTAACTTTAATAGCGATAAGTCAAATCTTTAAACTATTTCATTTAAACTTATTTATTAATTATATTTAGCATTTAAAATTAATTTACAGTTGTAAATAATGGTTTGTAATTTATATTGATTACATTTGTAACAACAGAGTGTCAAGGTGCTATTTACAAAAGTAAACATGGAAGATTTTATAAAAAGACTGGAATATTTATTGGATTATTATAGTATGAGTGCGTCTTTATTTGCAGATAAAATTGGCGTACAGCGATCGAGCATCTCTCATTTGTTATCGGGACGGAATAAACCCAGCCTGGATTTTGTTATGAAAATCATGGACGTTTTTCCGGATATAAACCTCTACTGGATATTAAATGGTAAAGGTGATTTCTTAAAAATAAATGAGAAAAAGGAACTGCCTGCAACTCCTCCTCCTCCTGCACCGGAAATTGATTTTGATGCCCATGAAAATAGCGAAAAAAAAATTGTTCCTGAAACAGAAAAAGGGCCACACGTTCCTGCCAGGATAGTACAAGACACGAATAATAAAAATGAGATTTATAAGATCGTAATTTTTTATAAGGATGGGACATTCAAGGCTTTTAATAATGGAAACGATACCATATAAAACCAGAGACCTCAATCAGGGGGTGATTGAGGTTTCCGGAACCAATAAAACAAATAATTCAAATAAATAAATCAGTAGGAAACGTAATATTTTTCAAATAATCAAATTCTTAGTCTTCTATTACCATCTACGAAGAATAAATAATTATGGATTTAAAAAACCGAAAAAAATTTAAAATAACAGTCCTGAGAACTAGGATCCTTATTAAAAAGTTATAACAAAGTGATAACTCACACTATGTTATAGGATAAACTCTTCTCTGAACAAGGCACAGAATATATGGATTGGTATTGAGCTCGTTAAGGAAAAAAGAAGCTGCTCCTGAAATAGAACAAGAGTCACATGCACTTACTAAAAAGAATAGTATATAAAAACCAGAAACCTCAATCAATATGATTGAGGTTTCCGGAACCAATAAAACAAACAAACCAAATAAATAAACCAGGAGGAAACGTGATATCAACTAAATCAAATATTTACTACTCTATTATCATTTACGGAAAATAAATAATTATGGATTTAAAAAACCTGAAATAATTTTAAAATAATTATTATTGTAGTAGTTTATTAATGGAAATATCAGCTATAGTAGGTTATAACAGCTTGTACTGAACAAAAGAAAGAATAGAAATAAATGGAGATATTATCAAAATGATTAAGCTTAGAGATATATTGGGTAAAAATTTAGTTGATATCATTACGACTGGCTATTCTGAAAAACATAGTGATTTTTATACCTATAGCCCCATGCTATGGTGGTTGTACTTAAAATTTGAAAATACCTATATTCGTTTGACTTGGGATGGTGGTATCATTACAGCAAGCAAAGTAGAGGAAATAGTTTGTAACTTTGATATTGAAGATGATATATTTACTATTTCATCAATATCAAATAGAGATTTTGGCATAATTAATCAAATTGATGTATTTTATGATGCATATGATAATTTAATAGCCCTGGGGATTGAGATACCTAGGGATAATACCTATCATTTTGTTGACTCTTTATATATCTTTATTGATGCTTTAGACTTTAATGGATTCATAGTAGAGATGACCAAAAAAAGGGATCTAATTTTAGAAAGTTATAAGTTTACTACATTAGATACTATTTGCTAGATCATATTACAAATGTATAGAAGAACTGAGTTAAATTAATTACAGCATCGTTTTGGCTTTTTCTAAATCTTCAGGCGTATCGATACCTATACCAAAATGCGAAGTCTCCACCATTTTAATACGCTTACCAAATTCGAGGTAACGAAGCTGTTCTAGTTTTTCTGAAGCTTCCAGCGATTGCATCGGCAGGTTATAAAAATCCAAAAGCGCCTTTTTTCTAAAAGCATAGATTCCGATATGCTGAAAATAACGCACACCTACATTTTTTTCTCTTGGATATGGAATGACCGACCGGGAAAAGTAAAGCGCAAACCCACTCTGGTCCACCACTACTTTTACGTTATTGGGATTAGCAATATCATTTTCTTCTTTAATTTCCCGCATCAATGACGCCAAGTCAACACTTTGATTGGTATCTTCTTTAAAAACGGATATTAGTTGCTGTAACGGCTCTTTATCAATAAATGGTTCATCGCCCTGCACATTAACTACAATATCGACATCAAGGTGTTCTACTGCTTCTGCAATCCTGTCACTCCCCGATTCATGTTCTTTTATGCTCTTAATGGCTTTGCCTCCATTGTCAACAATTTCTTTAAAGATAAGGTCGGAGTCGGTTACTACAAATACATCATCAAATAATGCTGTTGCTACAGCTGCTTCATATGTTCTTAAAATGACAGACTTCCCTCCCAGGTCCTGCATTAATTTTGCCGGAAACCTTGTGGAGGCATAACGGGCTGGAATGACTGCGACTATTTTCATTGTTACATTTTATAAGTCGCAAAGTTACAAAGATTGGCAGAAGGAAAAAAAAGGAAGTTAAAGCTTTATCGATGCTATTTTATAATGCGCAAAAATGACAGGCTTTTAACTTAAAGTACAACCTGTTTTCAAAAATGTTAAGAACTGATTTAGGACCACTACAAGAGATCCTTTTTTGAATGTACAACTAACCAATAATGTTGTAAAGAAAATTTATAAACAACAACCTAGAAAAATAAAAACTGTTGTTGTAGAAAAACCAATAGTAGTTAGTAATTGGCCTTCTATTTCTTATCATGGATATATCAAATCAAAAAATAAAACCGATGAATTAGTCTTGATCATGATTAATAAAAAGTTGTATAAACTTAGAAAAAATGATGATATTAATGGTATCAAATTATATAAGATATATAAAGACTCTGTAGAATTAACACTTAATAAACAGAAAAAGATTATTAGGCTAAATCATGTATAATTTAATTATTAAATGCAACTGCAAAATTAATAGGAATTAATTATAATATAAAATCTTCTCGTTTTCTTAAATTAAACCACTCAAAGGATTATTTTTGCAGCATGGGAAGAAAAAACACAGACAAAATAGTTTTCGATCATATTAAAGTCCTTGATGCGGGTGCAAAAGGAGTCTCAGTAGCAAAAGCGCCGGATGGTAAAGTGATATTTATCCCTAATGTAGTTCCCGGTGATGTTGTAGATGTACAAACGTTTAAAAAACGTAAAGCATACTATGAAGGAAAAGCCGTTCGCTTTCATGAATTTTCAGAACATCGTATAGTGCCTGTATGTCAGCATTTTGGCGTTTGCGGAGGATGCAAGTGGCAGAATATGAACTACATGCAGCAACTGGCATTTAAACAGAATGAAGTTAAAAACCACCTGCAGCGTATAGGGAAAGTATCGCTTCCTGAATTAGAACCTATTTTGGGTTCTAAAAAACAATTCTTCTACAGAAATAAAATGGAATTCGGGTTCTCTAATGCGCGTTGGCTAACTGAAAATGAAATTGGGAATGAAGAGGCTATTGATAATAAAAATGCACTAGGGTTCCATATCCCAAAAATGTGGGATAAAATTCTTGATATTACACATTGCCATTTACAGGAAGATCCTTCTAATGCGATAAGAAATCAAATCAGGGCATTTGCTATAGAAAATAATCTGGAGTTTTTTAATCCCCGAAACCATAAAGGGTTCCTTAGGACATTAATGGTCCGTACTGCTTCTACTGGTGAGATTATGGTGCTTATCCAGTTTTTTAAAGAAGACCGGGAGCAACGTGAATTACTACTGAATTTCCTCTCAGAACGTTTTCCACAAATTACATCTTTACAGTATGTGATTAATGGGAAACCTAATGACACTATTTACGATCAGGATGTACAATTATTTAAAGGGCGGGATTATATATTAGAAGAAATGGAAGGGCTGCATTTTAGTATCAATGCAAAATCATTTTACCAGACCAATTCCGAACAAGCCTATGAACTGTATAAAATAACAAGGGATTTCGCAGGCTTATCAGGTCATGAAGTAGTATATGATTTGTATACCGGAACCGGTACCATTGCACAGTTTGTATCTAAAAATGCTAAAAAAGTAATTGGCGTAGAAGCGGTACCTGAAGCCATTTTTGATGCAAAAGAAAATGCAAAACGCAACAATATCTCCAATTGTGAGTTCTTTGTAGGGGATATGAAAGTCGTATTTAATGAAGCTTTTATTGCGCAACACGGAAAACCTGATGTCATTATAACTGATCCACCAAGAGACGGTATGCATAAAGATGTGATTGAACAAATACTTAAAATTGCACCAGAGAAAATTGTGTATGTAAGTTGTAATTCTGCAACACAGGCACGTGACCTTGCACTAATGGATGCACAATATAAAGTAGCACGTGTACGGCCGGTAGATATGTTTCCGCAGACACACCATGTGGAAAATGTAGTTTTATTACAAAAAAGATAATTCCTGTAATTATGAAAAAAATATTTGTATTCATTGTTGTAGCCCTTTTTCTCTTCCTTTCCTGTGAGAAAGATGATATTTGTGATAATAGTACAGCAACCACATCGAGATTAGTAGTTCAGTTCTACGATGTTAATAACCGGGCCGTTGTTAAAAATGCCACTAACTTAAAAGTTACAGGTGAAGGAGCACTTACACCAATTGTTTTTAATGCATCAGCAACTGATGAACTAAAATTTCTTACCAGTGCCTCCACCATAAGTATCCCATTAAGAACAAATTCAGACCAAACGAAATATATATTTACATTAAATGCTGATCCTGGAGGGACACCCTCAAGTGATACTATTGTATTCAACTATGGGCGAAACAATGAATATGTTTCCAGGGCCTGCGGATTTAAAACTGTTTTTGATTTTTCGAACAGGCCTGCCGGTACTAATGCTTTTACATTAAATGGAAATAGCACACCCCCTTTTGGTTCACCAGCCTGGATCAGGGATGTAGAAATTATAAAGACCAATATAAATAATGAAAAAGAAACACATGTTAAAATCTATTTTTAGTATCCTGTTACTAGTAGTGTGTTCATTACCAATGCAGTCTCAGAAAAATACCGATTCTATTCCTGTTCCTGTCAAAAATGAAAGGTATGGATTAAGATTGGGTCTCGACCTTTATAAAATTACACGTTCCTTTTATGATAAGAATTATCGTGGTGCTGAGATTGTAGGGGATTATCGCGTTTATAAAAAGTATTATTTAGCGGGTGAAATAGGTAATGAAAATAAAACTACTGATGAAGACCGGCTTAATTTTACAACAAAGGGAACGTACTTTAAAGTTGGATTTGATTATAACCTGCATGAAAACTGGCTGGACCTCGAAAACATGATTCATATGGGGCTTCGGTATGGGGTGAGTTCTTTTAGTCAGGAATTAAACTCTTATACCATTTACAATCCTAATCCTTATTTTAATGAAAATGGTACTTTAGATATAGATACTAAATTTGACGGGCTTTCTGCACAGTGGCTCGAAGTGGTCGTAGGCATAAAAACAAAAGTTGTAAATAACTTTTTTGTCGGCTTTAGCTTAAGAATGAACCGGCTAGTCAGCAATCAAAAACCTGGTGGGTTCGATAATCTCTATATTCCCGGTTTCAACAGGACCTATAGTGGTGATTTTGGTGTAGGATTTAACTATACGGTTTCCTATTTGTTACCACTATACAAGAAAACAACTCAGCCTAAAAATAAAGAAAAGAAGGATTAATTAATTTCTTTTATGCCTTTAATAAAAATCCATTTCATAAATAGTTTTTCACCATCTGGTGTTTTTATAGCCTGAAATTGCGGTGCCAAAATAGTTGCTACCACTGCTGCTGTAACCGGTATCCAGAATCCGTGTAAATTAGTATAAACTGCTATTAAAAACCGGGCAGCAATAAACAAAACTGCAAAACTGACTAATTGATATAACAAGGCCTTTGTTTTCTTAGACATTATATTTATTTTAGTTATTATCCAAAGTTTGAAATTTTGTCCTCTTACTTCCTTCATACATTTCATACTTTACCAAACGGGCTTCCAGGCTACCGTTAAACAATTTAATTTTTCTCGAAGGCTTAAGTCCTACATATTTTAATGCCTCAAGATTAGCCGTTATAAACCAGGCATTGGTACCGGGGTAACTTTTCTTTAAAGTGTCCCCTATATTTTTATAAAATGCTTCCATATGAATGTCCAAACGTTCATCGTATGGTGGGTTGAATACCATATGCAACGGGCCTTGTGTTGCTTTTTCGCTATCAAAGAAGTTTTGTTCTTCTACAGTGATATATTCTTCAAGATTGGCATTTTTTATATTATCGATAGCCTTTTTTACGGCAGATGGTGCTTTATCAAAACCTTTAATCGTATAATGGAACTCTCTCACTTTCTTTAACAACGAATCCAAGATCTGGTCAAACAAATCGTTGTCCCAGTCTTTCCATTTTTCAAAGGCAAATTCTTTCCTATTGATATTGGCCGGAATATTACAGGCAATCATAGCCGCTTCCGCCAAAAAAGTCCCGCTTCCACACATGGGATCCAGAAAATTACCTTGTCCGTCCCAACCGGAAAGCAGCAAAATACCCGCAGCAAGGACTTCATTTATAGGAGCAATATTAGTAGCTGTCCTGTATCCACGCTGGTGCAACGAATTCCCTGAAGTATCCAGTGCCACAGAAACCTGGTCTTTATCAATATGAATATTAATCCTTAGGTCCGGAAAAGCTTTGTCTATACTAGGCCGCTGCCCTGTCCGCTCCCTGAATTGGTCTACGATGGCATCTTTACATTTTTGTGAAACAAACTCTGAATGGTTAAAATAGTCCGAATGCACGGTAGCATCAATTACAAAAGTTTGGTTGGCATTGATAAACTTCGACCAGTTCACACCTGTAATCCCTTTATATAACGATTGTTCGTCCCTGGCTTTAAAAGAATAAATAGGCTTTAAAATCTTTAAGGCAGTCCTGAGTGCCAGATTGGCTTTATACATAAAACCTGTATCCCCTTTAAAACTCACCATCCTCACCCCTTGTTCGACATCCTGCGCACCAAGTATTTGTAATTCTTTTGCCAATATTTCTTCAAAACCAAAAAAGGTT